>JANYDH010000158.1 GCA_025359865.1 Actinomycetes bacterium
CCACATCCGGTAACGGCAGCCCAGCATGCGGGCATCACAACCGGTGGAAATCAACCGGGTACCGCACCTGGCACGACCCACAAGGCCACTGGCACCACTACCGGCCAGACGGAACCGAAATCGGCTGGCGCGCCGACCTCAACACCACCAGCCCGGTCACCCCCCAACACCCCAACGCAACCTGACACCACCGGCGTCTGATCGACCGCAGTCGGCACCTCGACGCCTGATGAGCCAGCCTCCGACGCCCCAGGACGCTGAACAGGTTGTCGCAAAATGCTGCTTGGTGGTGCGACGCTTGGCCGTAGCCGTGAGCATCGCCGCAACAAAGGCGAGGGTGAGGCGAAACCGCCCAACCTTTGGCGTTGGGCGGTCATTGACAGCAGCCCAACGCCAAAGGTTGGGCCTCGTGTTGAGTTGGAACGCCGGACCCGTTCGCTCACGGTGCTGCGTTGTGATCGTCGGCCGGGCTGAGGTGGTGTGACATGCGCCTGAGAGGCAGTCGGCCGGGGACCGGGTCTCCGCCGTGGCGAGTTCGAATCGCTGATGGCGGCGACACGTGGAGGCATGTGTCGTTACGTATGCACACGTGCCTCCGCGTGTCGAGCCCGCCACACCATGCACATCGGTGAGGTCGGGTTGGGGCGCCGCCACACCCGACCCGCAATTTGCGACAGCCGGTGGCGGGCTCTCTCACCAACCGATCGCACCCGGTCGCCCTGGTGTTCGTTGCCTCCTCATCGGCCAGCCAACGCTGCGCCGACGGAGCAAGCTCGGCATGTTCGCCGCGCTCGATCAACGCATCGCCCTCGGATTCGCCATGCCACCCCGCACCCCCGTCGAGACCGGCAGCTACATTGCCCATCCCATCACCTCGAACTCGCGGGCCCGCTCGCCTCGCCAGTGGGCATCCAGCGTCTGCTTGGCGAGTTCGGCGAGTTCGAAGCGGAGGTACTCGGCGGTGACGGTGGACATCCGATTGTCTCCGCTGCGGAGCCAGCCGCGTGTGCGGTCTGCGCCGGCGACGAGAACTCGGTGAGCTGCATCGTGGATGAGCTGCTTCAGATTGGGTGGGGCTGCTGCTAAGGCGGTTTGAACGGAGCCATCGGCGTCGAGGTCCACGAGCAACCGATACAGGTCCCACGCCTCGCTGGCGCGTTTGTCCTGCCCGTTGGTGCCTCGGGTCTCGATCGCGTGGAGCTTCATCGCGACGAGGGCTGCGGGTGTCGCGAATGGTGCCCGCGCGCGAACGCTCTGGTCGTATTCGGCGATCACGGTGACAGCATGAAGTTGTGAGTGTCCATGTGGTGTCGATTCATGTGTTGCGACGGACGTGCCGTCGGATCTGTTTGGCGTGGTTGGCGGTGTTCTTCGGTGCCGACCACACCCGAAACGGAAGGGGTTGATCACCGCTGATGACATTGGTGGAATGACCGTGGCCCGTACCGTCGCTCACGGTCAATCCCGCGTCCTCGGCTTCTCCATCACTCAGCCATCGAGGTTGCCGCTCCCAAACCCCACGACTAATGTAGATATGTAACTACATGGAGGTGTGATGACGACGCAGATGAGCAGCCGACAATTCAACCAAGACACCAGCGGCGCCAAGAAGGCTGCCGAGAACGGCCCGGTCTACATCACCGACCGGGGCCGACCGGCACACGTGCTGCTGACCTTCGACGACTATGAGGAGCTCGTCGGACCACACCGAGCACTCGACCTGCTCGCCGAGCCGGCAGGAGTCGCGGACATCGAGTTCGTGGCACCGAAGAACACCGACGTGGCTCGGCCAGCAGCGTTCGAGTGATGTTCGTACTCGACACGAACATCGTGTCCGAACTCCGCAAGGTGCGAAGCGGCAAGGCGAACCTCGGGGTTGCCTCGTGGGCCGAGCAAGTCCCGTCGGCCGCGCTGTTCATCTCAGCGATCACGATCCACGAACTCGAGCACGGCGTGTTGCTCATGGAGCGTTCAGATCCTGCGCAGGGAGCCGTGCTCCGTGCATGGCTCGACCACAGCGTGACCGCAGCGTTCAAGAGTCGAGTCCTCCCGGTGGACGAGCGCGTCGCGCGTCGCGCGGCCGCCTTGCACGTACCGGATCCCGCACCGTTCCGCGATGCCCTCATCGGCGCAACTGCCTTGGTTCACAACATGACCGTCGCGACCCGAGACCTCAAGGACTTCCAGCGCTTCGACGAACTCGACGTCATCAATCCCTGGAGTTGAGTTGAGTTGAGTTGACCAGCGTCGGCGGCCGAGCTACTGATAGCGCTCGGGCGGAGCGGCCAGGCGGTCGCCGTCGTGGAGGCGTTCGTCGCCGCAAACCCACAACGGTATGCGGGTATGACGTCGAGAAAGAAACGGCTCACCGTGACGGTCGCCCGCAACACGCACGACGAGGTCGGCGTGACCCTCGTACTCGACAGCGGAGCCTTCGTGGTGCTCGAGCGCAACGAGCGTCAGATGTGGATCCGACTCAAGGCTGCGCAGGTGAACGGTGACGTTCCGCTCACCCATGCCGGAGTTCTCGGGCAAGTGTGGCGCGGCGGGCCGCGTCAAGCTCGCCTGTCCCAGGCGCTCGGGGGCATCGAGGTCATCGCACTTGATGAGCCGCTCGGTCGAGCTGCAGGGCGACTGCTCGGCTCAGCTGGCACGTCCGACGTCATCGACGCAGCAGTCGTCTTGCTTGCGAGCGACGGCGACGGCGACGGCGACGGCGACGGCGACGGCGACGGCGACGAGATCGTGACCGTCGATCGTTCCGACATCGAGTCGCTGGCGGCGGCGTCGGGCCGCCATGTCGAGTTGATCCATCCCTGACCGCCTGTTCATGTGCCTCGCGGGAATCCGTCTCCAAAGCTTGCCATCACTGTCGATCCCGAAATCCGTGAACGAGTCGTGAGCGCAGCAGCGCGAGACGGCGTCAGCGTGTCGGCATGGATGACCGAGGCGGCTCATCGCTCCCTTGTGGTCCGCGATGGGCTCGAAGCGATCGGCGAGTGGGAACGGCTGCACGGGTCGTTGACCTCGGAGGAGATGGCGATGGCCCGTCAACGGGTCTCGGCGGAGCTTGCACCGAAGCGCAAACGCTCGGCATGACGACGGTCTACGACACCGGCGTTCTGATCGCTGTCGACCGCAACGACCGCAACGACCGCAACGTGTGGGCTGATCACAGAGTTGGGACCCTGCTCGCCAAGTCCGATGCCACACGTCCTCGACACAGTTGCGGGTCCCAGGGTTCGCCCTGGACGCAGATGTCGTACGGCACCACCACGCACAACCCTGCCAACAGCCAATTCGTCGTGTTTGCTGCAGCGGTCGATCATGCCCGCAACATCCTCGACACCGACACCTTCGACATCTGTGCCGGCACTGGGGCAGCAATGACCCTCACCGAAACCGGGTTGTTCCCCACCTTGACTGACGGTTCAGCCGACCACATCGGCGCGGCACGAGTTCGGCTGTCCGCGCCCGCGACCGACCGAGCTGACCGGGACGACCTGAGACGTTGGAGTTGCGAGATCCCACAGCATCCTGACGCAAAAGCTCAGTCTTTGTGTTGAGTTGGTGCGCCAGATGCGTTCGCTCACAGCGCCGCGTTGTGATCGTCGGCGGTTCGAATCGCTGATCTTGATAACACGTGGAGGCACGTGTCGTTACGTAGGCACACGTGCCTCCACGTGTCGTGAGCTGTTCGATGCCGACGACGCGCGACGTCTGGCCGCCCCGAGTGATACCTCGGCCGTTTCGAAGCGGCTGACATTGCAGGAGGCATCGCTGGCGCGTTTGTCCTGCCCGTTGGTGCCTCGGGTCTCGATCGCGTGGAGTTTCATCGCGACGAGGGCTGCGGTTGTCGCGAACGGTGCCGGGGAGGATGACGTGGTCAGCGCCAGACGGCATCGGGGAGGTTCCAGTCGGCGAGGATGCCGCGGCCGCGCGATCGGTCTTGGGCGAGATCGAGCGCGACGCGGCTGTCTCGGTGCGCTCGTCAGCGGAACAGGCAACGATGCGTTTCCAACCAAGCATGGTCAAATATAATTGACTGGAAGATGCTTCCGGATAAATACAGTTACCTCATGTTCGTGGAAGCGGTGTCACCAGTTGCGCGAGAAGCGCACGAGATCCTTGGAACGCGGATCCGTATCGGAAGGATCCGTCGCGGGTGGACGCTGGCTGCCCTGCAGAGCGCGTTGGTGTGTCCAAGCCGACCATGATCCGCATTGAGCGCGGCGACTCGAAGGTTGCCATCGGAGCCGTCCTCGAAGCAGCAGCCCTCACCGGCGTCGCACTGTTCGATCCGGACCCTGACGTACGGGCCAACCATCGCGCCTTCCAGCAAGCCGAACTGGCGCTCCTGCCACGCGCCGTCCGTCAACGCCGGGTCGACGATGACTTCTGAACCGACCACAGCGTTCGTGTGGATATGGCTCTCAGGAGCAGAAAATCCCGTCGTCTGCGGGCGAATCGACGCAGACCGCTCACCCGTCACCTTCACCTATGGTCGCCACTACCTCAACCGCAGCGACGCCGTACCGATCTACGAACCGGAACTCCCATTGCAAGCCGGCACGTAAACGTCCGCATCAGGAACCGGCCTGCCGCTGTGTATCGACGACGCCATGCCTGACTCCTGGGGCCGACACCTCGTCAACCACCGCCTCGGCAACCCCACAGCCGACTTCAGTGACCTCACCTACCTGCTTCAATCCGGGTCGAACCGCATCGGTGCCCTCGACTTCCAAAGCGACCAGAAGACATTCGTCGCACGTGAATCGACGCCGCCCAGCCTGCGTCATCGCTAAATTCTCACGATCGACTGACACCTACCTGTGGGTGCAGTCAGAGTACGTAGCGATGGAACTCGCACGCCGAGCGGGTCTCCACGTCGCACCAGTCGAAATTGTGAACGCAGGCGAGCGGTTCGCGCTTCTCGTCGAACGATTCGACCGCACGGCCGGAGGCCACCGCCGGAGGATGGTCAGCGCGCTCACAATCCTCGGATTCAACACGTTCCCAGACGGCCGCTACGCCACCTACGCAGGCATAGCCCACCAAATCCGCGCGCAGTTCGTTGACCCCGACGCCACATTGCGCGAACTGTTCTCCCGTATCTCGTTCAACATTTTGTGCGGCAACACCGACGACCACGGCCGAAACCACGCCGCATTCGTCGACTCGACCGGCCTGTCGCTCACGCCGGCCTACGAGATCGCCCCACAACAACGGACCGGCAAAACCGCCCAGGAGGCAATGGCGTACACCGACGACATCGGCAACCGCGACTCACGAATCGAACTCCTCGTCGCAGCTGCTGGCATCTACCACCTTGCCGACAGTGAGGCACACAACATCGTCGCCGAACAGGTGCACGTCATCCGCACCTACTGGAATGATGTCTGCGACATCGCCGAGTTGACGCAATCGCAGCGCTACAGCTTCATGGACCACCAGTTCCTCAACCCGTACGCCTTCCAATAGCCACCGCCCTCCAGCCCATGGAAGCCCGGACCGTCTCACCGGACGAGCGGGAAGCCCTTCATCAGGAACGGGTTGCGCTCAGCGCAGAACTGCACCACGCACGCCGAGAACTCGTCGAGCAGAGAACCGACGCGGTACTCAAGCTCATTGACCAGCTTGGTTCAGCTGCCTACATCTGACTGACGCTACCCGACGCCCACGTATGACCCGGATCTCCTCGATGCACTGGCGGGCTGCGTTGTCGAGCGGGTCGCAGGCACAGTCTGGCGCCTAGTTCTGGCCCCGTCCTCGGTGACCCGATCGAACCTTCGTGGCGGCCGATTGAACCTGTTGCACCTCGTCGATGGCGAACAGACCCTCGTGACGTACAAACCGAGTCGGGTCACTCAGTGCCGCCTGTCGTTGGCGTCGCTACGTCAAGACTCCGCTATATCGACCCCGGATACGACCGGAGCGCTGACTTCAAGAGGGTGCTCTTGCCGACCTGTGCGGATCGACTGAACGACGTCGACGATGGCGAGCACGGCTGGCTCAAACGCTGCCTCGGCCTCGATCAGTCCCTGGTGGGTTGCGTCCGCAACGCGGTGCTGGCTGTTGGTCGACAGCGTGGCGAGGAGGTTCTGCAGGTCGGTCCACTCCTTGTGCTTGTCGATCGACTCAGTCGTGGTGACGACGATGAGCGGCTTGTCGTGGAGCGAAACGAGGGCCTTGGCCTGCTCGAAGACCTTGGGATATATGGACTGCTCGTCGCGCATGTTGCGCATGCCGCGTGGGCTCGACGCGAACGCCTGCACCTGTGACTCAACCGGCTCGGGGAGACTCGACCACGCTGACGTGGGCACGGCCCGGGTCACGCCCAATCGGGCGAGGCTGGGGAGCACGCCGTGCCCCCGGCGCATCATCAACTGCTCGGACGCGAAGCCCGGCAGCGCCGTGAACTCGTCCGGGCTCATCGAGTCGAGCAGCACCATGCCGGCGACCTCGTCCGGGTACTGGGCGGCGTAGGTCATGATGTAGGTACCGCCCGCGGAGTGGCCGACGAGCAGGTACGGCCCTGGTTCGCCTGCGCGTGCGAGCAGGTTGTGCAGGTCCGCGGCGATGGCCAGTCCGTCCTGTGGGCGTTGACGTCGTCGCTCCAGCCCTGACCGGCGCTGTCGTAAGCGCACACCCGGGTGGTGCGGCTCACCTCGGCGGTGACCCGAGCCCAGTTGGCCGACGTCGATCCGAGCCCGCTCTCGAGCACGACGGTGGGACTGCCCGCCCCCGAGCAGTTCAGGTGCAGGCAGTGGCCGCCGAGGCTGCAGCGGAGCTGGACGATCATCCACACGGCGAGCGCGAACGCAATCGGAGGCCACACCCACCCGGCCGCGTTGAGCGCCTGATCGTCGGGCTTCACGATCAGCAGGGTCAGCCCGGCGACAGCCATGCTGACGGCAGGCACGCGTGCCCAGCGTTGGGGTTGGCTGGTGAAGCGAGCAGACAGCATGGCAAGCACCGCCCATCCGGCGGCGAAGGCGAGCAGGGCCGAACCGGAGATGACATGCTCGGCGGCGCCGCCGAAGACACCGATGGTCAGCACGATCGCTCCGACGAAGCCAGCAGCCACCGATCCGCCGACGACGCGCCAGACAGGTTCCCGTCTGGGTGCGTCGACCACGGCGTTCGGCTCCTCGTGGCTGACGACGGCTTCGGCCGTTGTGTCGGTCGCTAGTGCGGTGTGATGGATGGTGTTCATGGTCTGTTCTCCTTGGTTGCTATTGATTGACGTTGACGGTCATTGACGTTGACGAGCCCAACGAGCCAGCCGCCGTCGACGCCCACCGAACGCGAGCACGTTCTGGACGGACGTCCTCGTGCGCAGCTGCTGCGGTTGATCCGACGAGCCCTGTACTGGACTGACGAGAACGGAGCGGGCGACGCCGTCGTGCCCGATCCCGAGCATCCGGCCGGACAACCCCGCAGGAACGCGACCACTCACATCGACGTCGAGGTTCTCCGGGGGCGGCACGGATCGGCCGGTCGATGAGGGCACGGCCACATCGTCGACCTAAGGCGACCGGGGCCACATCGGGCGCTCCCCCTCAGATCGCGAAGATGTTCCTCAGGTGATGCGCAGCCGTTGCGCCACGGCTGCCGCGTCGACTCGGCTGTTGACGCCGAGATTTCGCCGGATGTTGGAGACGTGCACGCTGGCGGTCTTGTCCGACACGTAGAGCTCGTCACCGATCTGGCGATTGGTCCGCCCGGCAGCGACCAGCGCGAGCACTTCCGCTTCGCGGGGCGTCAAGCCGAGGCGTTCAGCGGAGGTCTCGTCAAGTGCGATGCGGGTCGGGGCTTCGAGGCTGATCCGTGCCCGGCTAGACACAGCGTCGATCTCGGCCAGCAGCGGAACAGCCCCCAGCTGGGATGCGATCTCGTGTGCATCTCGAAGCGACGACGCCGCTCGGTCCGCCGCGCCGATACTGGCCGCGGCCTCGGCTTCCCGGACCAGCGCAATTGCGGTCGCCCACCGGTCACCGAGCGCTCTCCACCTGGTCACAGCTACGGCCCATGCCTCGGCGTCCGAGACGTCAAGTCGGGTGATGCTCGCAGCAGCGTGGGCAAGGTGTGCAGCGGTATCGAGCTGAGGACCACCGGGCAGACCGCTGGCGAGGGATCGAACGTCGTCGATTCGCTGTTGAAGTCGGCACGATGTTGTTGCGAGGTCGACGGGTTCGCGACGGGCGCGTTGGTCGAGTGTTCGTTCGACCTCGGCGACGACCCCGAACATCGCGAACCGTGCCGCCCACAGCACCGACGTCGTGCCGTTCGCCGTCCAGCCTTGCTCCGCTGCGGCCGCCGCTTCGGTCCAGTTGCCGAGCGCCATGTGCACGTCTGCCGTTGTGGCGTTGTGGCGTTGTGGCGTTGTGGCGTTGTGGCGTTGTGGCGTTGTGGCGTTGTGGCGTTGCGGCGTTGCGGCGTTGCGGCGTTGCGGCGTTGCGGCGTTGCGGCGTTGCGGACAGTCTGGCGCCATCCGTCGACCGGGAGCCCGTGCGCCACGGCCAGTTGTCCGAGTGCCTGCTCGGTCTCGCCACGTCGCGCCGCGAGCATTGCTCTCGCCCGTGCGAGGCGCAGCAGGCCGACGGGCAGCGTGTCGGCGAGCGGTTGCCGGGCGAGCACGCCCGCCACCTCACTCCAGCGGCCGAGCCGGATGAGCGCCTCCGCGGCGAGCGAGTCGAGGTAGCACCCGAACCCGCGATCCAGACCAGTCAACTCACCCTCCGCAACCGCGTCGAGGGCCACGTTGAGCGCCTCTTGGTACTCGCCGGCGTCGCTGAGCGCGACGCACAGGTACAGGGTGGCCAGGGCACGGGCCTGCGCGTTTGCGGCAGCGGCAACCGCGGTCCGGCACAGCTCGACAGCCCCCGCCGGGTCTCCCTGGCTGCTCCGGATGATGCCCAGCACGCGCCGCGCCATCGCCCAAGCCAGGGGATCGCCCTCGGGTGCCCGCACGAGTTCGAACACCTTCGTGCACCACAGCTCGGCTGCTGCATCGTTGCCTGCCATCAGCTCGGCTTGTCCGAGACCGGCGAACACCGCCGCTGCCTCGTGGCCGTCAGTCGACAGTGCTGCAGCCAGTGCGAACTCGCCGCGGCTCTCCTCGAACCGACCGGTGAACCAAAGGTAGCGACCGAGCCGTTCGTGACCCCACGCCGCACCGAGCGGTGGCAAACCGCTGTCGAACGCGGCGCGAGCCAACTGCACAGCTCGTTCGTTGCCAACTGTGGAAGTTGCGATTTCGGCCGCCTGCCACAACCGGTCCGACCGGTTGGCTGCTGAGGCGCTCGCGCCTACCGCATCCCACAGCTCGAAAGCCCGTTCGAGATGACCGAACGCGGCTGCTGGAGCCACCATCTCCGCGGCGTCGGCTGCGGCGAGGAATGCAGAGAAGGCGCCGTCGAAGTCGCAGGCGCGGTCTAGGTGAAAGGCCAGCTCGCCGGCACGGTCCGCTCGCAGCAATGCAGCAGCGGGCTGCTGGGCCAGTGTCGCGGCGATGCTGCGGTGCAGGCGGGCTCGTTGTGGTGGGAGCAGGTCGGCGTAGACGACCTCGCCGAGTAGCGGATGCCGGAAACGGTAGGCGTCATTGCTCACGACGAGTAAACGTGCGTCGATCACCGACCGCACAGCGGCTTCCACTTCGTGCTCCGACAGGCCAACGATCGCGACCAGCAACTCGTGGGTCGTCTCGCGACCGATTGCGGCGACCGCACCCAACACGAAGCGGGCTCGGTCGTCGAGGTCGGCGATCTCGGCAGAGATCAGATCGGACAACACAAGCGGAATCGTCTCGCCCGACAGGTGAGCAGCGACGAGCTCGCCTGTGAAGAACGGGTTGCCACGGCCTCGCGCGGCCGCCTGATCGACGAGCCCTGTCGGTGCCGGCGTCCCGAGCAGCGTCGCGACCCTCTGAGCGATCTCATCGCGATCCAACCCTTCGAGGTGCATCCGATGCGCGGCCGGTAGCCGGGTGAGTTCCGCCAGCCGGCCCCGCTGTTGCGGGCGGACCGCGACCTCGTTGGCCCGGTAGGTGCCGACAAGCACCACCTCCTCGTCGATGAGGTTGCGGGCCACGTAGTCGAACAGATCCCACGTCACCGTGTCGGCCCAGTGTAGATCCTCGAACCCGACGATGACCGCTCCATCAACTGCGAGGTGGCTGAACAGCTCGAGGACGGCGACGAACAGTCCTCCGTGCAACGATCCGTCCAGCGCGGGAACGGCCGAACGGGGCGCGAACCAGTCGTGCAGCATGGCGAGCGCCGGTGTAACGGAAAGCAGCTGCGGTCTCGCCCTGCGAACCTGGCGCAGCAGATCGGCGAGCGGCGCCAATGGAATGGTGTCGCCCCACCGATGTGCGTTGAACGTCCAAGGTACAAGCCCACACCGGCTCGCGCGGCGCTCTCGCTCACGATCGTGGTCTTGCCGATCCCGGCGTCACCACTCACCAACACGACCGACGGCAGCCCACGTTGCGCATCCGCGATGGCGCGTTCAAACACAGCGAGCTCTGCGCGTCGTCCCACAAAATCAGAGGCGAGCCGATGCGCGTGCATACTGCCGCTCAGTATCGCATGCTCGGGCAGCCTGCCCGACGGAAACCTCACTCCCCCGTTGGCGCGGATCTGAGGGGGTGTGTCCGATGCGGTACGCCACCCCTTAGGTCGATCGTGGCACCCATGAACACCGCCATCGCCCCGATCATCAACAACACGAAGACCCCTCACCGACTGAAGGTCCGCCAGCTCGGCCTCGCCATCCTCGCCGCCGCGGTCGTCAGCTCGTCGGCGTGTGGTAGCAGCACGTCTACCGCGCCCACTGCCCCGCCCAACGCCCCGACTACCGCCGCCACAAGCCCGGAGTCGACCACTCCAGCCGCCTCCTCAACGGCAACCACCGACACGGACCCGCCGACCACGACGGTTACCACCGTCGCACGGCCGACCGCAACGATCGACCAACTGGTCGGCGCCGAGGGTGCCCGAGTGCACGTCCGCTGTGTGGGCCATGGCGACACGACCGTCGTGCTGATCGCCAGCTTCGGTGGCGACAACACCGGCTGGGTCAAGGTCGAGCCCGCCCTTGCTGTTCGCGCTCGGGTGTGCTCCTACGAGCGGCCGGGGACGGGAACGAGCGACCCGGCGACCTCGACCGCGACGTTCACCACTCAGGCGACCGAGCTGCACGCACTGTTGCTCACGATCGGTGAACCCGGGCCGTACGTGGTCGTCGGACACTCCTTCGGTGGCGCCGAGGCAGTCACGTTCGCATCGCGGTTCGCAGACGAGGTCACCGGCGTCGCCCACATCGTCTCACTCGGCTCGCTGCCGATGGCCATCATCACCGCTACCCGCCGCGAGCTTCCCGCCGACCTGGCCGCGTCAGAAGTCGCCCGCCTCAACATGGCGTGGAACCAGGGGCAGCAGGCCTGGGCGGCGCTGTCCACCTCCGCACACCTGGTGTCGGTCGAACACACCCGCCACCACATCGAGATTGACCAACCGGCCATCGTGATCGACGAGATCACCCGCCTGCTGCCGTAACCAAGCTTCCTCCGCCCACCACACCACACCACACCACACATCCAAGGAGTCATCATGCACGGCCGTCCCATCACCCAGTCCATCGGCGACACACACGCCAGCCACCCCAACCGGTGGCGCATCCTCGGCGTGCTCGTGCTCGTGCTCGCCCTGCTCGTCACATCGTGTTCGTCGGGCTTCTGCTCACCGCAGGAAGCATCGGCGACCGCTTCGGCCGCCGGCATGCACTCCTCGCCGGCCTGTTCACGTTCCTTGGCGGTTCCATCGTCGCCGCCACCGCAGGCTCGACGACGGCACTCATCGCCGGCCGCTGCATCATGGGCATCGGCGGCGCTCTGATCATGCCGACCACGCTGTCGATCCTCGTCAACGTCTTCGGCGATCCCCGCGAACGCGCCAAAGCGATTGCCGGATGGACCGCCGCCAGTGGCGCCGGGATTGCGCTCGGACCGATTGTCGGCGGTGCGTTGATGCGTAGCTTCTCGTGGTCATCGGTGTTCTGGATCAACGTGCCGTTGCTCGTCGCCGCGTTCATCGGCGCAGTGCACCTGGTTCCCGATTCACGCGACCCGCACGCCACCCGGCTCGACCCGATCGGTGCCGGCCTATCCATCGCCGGGATCAGCACACTCGTCTACGCCATCATCCAAGCCCCAGAGCGCGGATGGACTTCCACCGCCTCGGTCGTCAACTTCGCAGTCGGGTCTGCGATCGCAGTCGTATTCGTCGGCTGGGAGATGCGCCGCGACGACCCGATGCTCGACATGACCCTGTTCCGCAACCGCAGCTTCTCGGCTGGCAGCATCGCCCTCGCCTTGCTGTTCTTCGCGATGGCCGGAACTGTCTTCCTGCAAGCCCAATACCTGCAGTTCGTGCTGCAGTACACACCGCTCGCGGCCGGCTTCGCGCTCGTCCCCGCTGCGATCGGGATGCTGCTCGGCACCGGCGCCGGCGCACATCTCGCCGAGATGCACGGTGGGCGCATCGCCGTCACCGCCGTCACACTGATCGCCACCGCCGGCGTCGGCTCGGCCGTCAACGACACGGTCCGCGAGTTCGGTGGCGCACTCGGCGTCGCCATCATCGGAAGCGTCGCCGCCACCAGCTACGCGACATCGATGCACGGCAAGCTCGACCAGTTCCCGAACCTCACCGCCACCGATCGCAGTCTGTTGGTCAACAACGTCGGCGCCGCAGTCAGCGCCAGTCAGCACCTCGACGCACAAGCCGACCAGGTCGCAGTAGCAGCCCGTACAGCGTTCGTGGACTCCATGCACAGCTCGCTGTGGATCGCCGTCGGCCTCGCGTTCTGCGCCGCCGTCGTGACCTTCACACAGCTCCCGCGCCAGGCGATGCACGGCGGACACGCTGGCCAGGGGGCGCCCGCTTCTGACGGTGTGCATGGCCGTCACGGTGCCGCCACCCACGCATGGCACCACGCCGGTCACCGTCCACACGTCGCAGTGGCCGAGGCCACCACTTCGGGAGAGCTGTCGGCACCATGAGCAGCATGGAGGTGCCGCCGCTGGCGACGTACTCGTGGTGGATCCGCAACGACTACACCATTGCGGAGACACCAAGCGGATGCGTTCCGAGTGACGAGCCTGTGGTTTGGGACGAGCGACTGGATCGATGCCGCTGCGATCCTCGCGATGCACGCCGTCTTTCAACATCTAGTGCTGCGGCGCAGAAGTTGGCTCAACGTCAGGGTCGACCGGGTTCCAAAAGACGCTCTCCGATGGGATACAAGCAGAATCTCGTGAGGTTTGGCGTTTGGCTGTCATTGGCAACAACCCAACGCCAAAGCTCAGCCCTGCAGCACGGCGCCGGGCCATGTGATGGGTGTCGTGTGGCGGTGCTCGACGAATTTGATCATCGTGGCCACGAGACTATTGAGCCGCAGAGGTGCAACCGTCTGGACCTCCCGTTGACTCCAAACATCAGCGTTTCTGTGCTCCCGCATCAGCATCGTGACAGACCTGGCAAGGGGTTTGAGACACGAGCGGGCAATTTGTTCTGGATGTTGGCTTGTCGTGAGGGATCGCCAACCACAGATCGCCGCATCGGCGTGTAGGTGTTCGCTTCTCTCCGCTCGGCGCTTGCTCAGGGTCGAGCAGCCACGTCGCTTGGGGAGAGCGCTCAGTATCAGATTGGGTCCGTGGCGGCGACACCGTAGTTGGACACATGGGCCGTCCACGCCTGACCGTCTCAGAATCTCATCTGGTGACGGCTGACCGGATCGGCTCGCCAGGACGCTGGGATCGCCGGCGGTGGCGGCGCGGGACCAAGTGCGACTCCGACAACGGGCAGTTGTCCGGTCAGTAGTTGAATGTGAGCGCGCCGCCTTGGGTGAACTCGAGGAGCGATGGGACGCCTTTGACCTCGGCACCTTGCACCCAGTCCGCGTTCTCCAGGCCACGGCTCTTGACGCAGACGGGGCAGGCGTAGAACAGTCCGCCTCGTTCGATGTATTCGGCGTGGAGGTCGGCGATCGAGGGGGCGCCGGGAACCGAGATGCCCTCTACGTATCCGGTGGTGGCGACGTGTACGCCATCTTTGGTGAGCCACATCAGCGCCTGTTTCCCGGCGCGTAGCGATTCGACGCCGAGGAGGTAGCCGATGAGCACGGCCTCGGGGTCGTTGGTTCCGTGGGTTTGCCCGATCACCACTTTGTCATCTGTGGCCATGTTCAGTCCTTTCGGGGTTGGGATCCTTTGTGTTGGTTCGGTCCATGCTGGCTGCGGGTGTCATCCGCGGATGGCGAGAAAGGCATAGCCGTAGACCTCGAATGACCGTGCTTGGGCTTCGCCGGTTGCACCGCCGAATGTGTCGACGGATGGTCCGATGTTGACCTGGTGGAAGCCTGAGTCTTCGAGCATCTGTTGCCAGCCCGCACGGGGCAGCCCTCCGGCAATTCAACCGGTCCACAGATCGACATCGCGCATCGCCTCGATGGGTACTGGTCTCCCGTTGGCGATGTCGGCGAATTGCAGCACACCGCCAGGGCGCAGCACCCTGAAGATCTCGGCGAAGACGGCCTGCTTGTCGACGCACAGGTTGATCACGCCGTTGGAGATGACAACATCGGCCCACCCAGTCTCGACGGGCATGGCTTCCGCGAGCCCCTCACGGAACTCGACATGGCCGAAATGGAGTTGCTCGGCGGTGGCTCGTGATTTGGTGAGCATCTCGGACGTCATGTCGATCCCGACGACGGAGCCGGTCGGACCGGTTTGGGTAGCAGCGATGAATGAGTCGAAACCGGCGCCGGAGCCGACGTCAACGACACGCTCACCGGGTTCGATGCGGCGCAGTGAGAACGGGTTGCCGACACCGGCGAACGACTCGACCGCCCGATCCGGCAGGCCATCTACGACCACGCCGTCGTAGCCGAGGCGGGCAGCAAGTGGGCGACCGGTATGGAAGTGGTGAGCGCCGTGCGGGTCGAGGGCGACATCGCGGTACTTGTCTCGCACCTGAGTGCGTAGGGTGTCGACGTCGACGAGAGGATCGTGGGGCATGGTCATTGTCCTGCTCCGACCGCAATGGGCAGGCCAGCTCGTTTCCATTCGGGGTATCCGTCTTCGAGGCGTTTGGCGGCAAAACCTCGTCGGCGCAGTTGGCGCACGGCCTCATCGGCGTACACGCAGTAGGGGCCGCGGCAGTAGGCGACGATCTCTGTGTCCTTGGCGAGCGAACGCAGACGGCGAAGGTCGCTGACGGGGACGGACCGGGCACCGGGGATGTGGCCGGCCGCGTACTCGACGGCGGGGCGGACGTCGAGCACGACGACGTCACCGGCCTTGAGGCGGGCTTCAAGTTCGCGCCGGCTCACGGGTTCGAGAGCGGAGCGGTCTCCGACGTATGCGTCGGCAAGTTCGTTGATACCGGCTACATGTTCGGCGGCGACGTCGCGCATGGCTGCCCACATGTCACCGATCCGTTCACTGGCCAGCATGTAGACGATTCGGGTGCCTTCTCGGCGGGTGCGCAGCACGCCGGCTCTAGCCATCGCCCGCAGGTGATGGGAGGTGTTGGCGACCCTTTGGTCGATCTCGGCGGCGATTTGTTCGACGGACCGTTCGCCCTGGGCGAGGACGTCGACGATCTCGGCTCGCCGCCCACTGGCCAACGCCCTCGCGACTTCGGCGAACGCGTCGAACAATGCATCCTTCGCTGCCCTATCTCCCACGCAGACCTCCCGATTCCTCGATATTCAAACTACTACTTGAATATCGGTGGGGCAAGGAATATATTCAAGTAGTCATTTGAATCGATCTGGATTGGGAGGGGGAGGTCGTGCACAAGTTGGCATCTCGGGAGGTTGCTGCTCTCTGGCTGATGCCGCGGAAAGCCAAAGCCATTCCATACGTGGATCGCATCCTCATCGCCGGCCGCAAGCCCGCTGCGATCCGTTGACGGATGAAGATTTACGACTTCGTCGATGAGGGTCTCGGGCATTCGTCGTATCTCATCGACATTGGCGATGGAACGATCGCTCTGGTAGACCCTCCCAGATTCCCGACCGCTCACGAGGCGCTCGCCGCGCATCACGGATCGCGGATCGCGTGGACGTTCGATACCCACTCGCACGCCGACTATGTGACGGGCAGCCCGGGACTCGCGGCGCGTCTCGGCGCGACGTTCGTCGCCCCGAACGCTTCTCGTCTCGAGACGCCACATCATCGGCTCGGCGACGGTGCGTCGATCGAGCTGGGAGGGAGCCTGCACATTGTTGCACTAGCCACGCCCGGACATACGCCTGATCACCACGCGTACCTCCTTTGTCACGGCGACGATTCGGTTGGACTGTTCTCGGGCGGGTCGCTGATGGTCGGAACAGTCGGACGCACCGACCTGTGCGGCCCGGAACTCGCAAACTCATTGGCCCACGACATGTTCCGATCGCTGCGCCGCTTCGATGACCTTCCCAACGACCTCACCGTCTACCCCACGCACGGTGCCGGTTCGTTCTGCTCCGCACCGGGATCGTCACAGCGCACCACTACCCTCGGACATGAACGCGCTGGGAACGCGCTGTTCGCGATCACCAACGAGGACCACTTCGTCACTCAATTGCTCGCTGGGTTCGGCACCTTTCCCACCTACTTCCGGCGCCTACCCGAACTCAACAGGCTCGGACCCCGCCATTTCGACACGGTCCCGCGTCTCGCGCTCCTTGGAACCGATGACATCGACCGTCACCTCGCGACCGGTGGCGTAGTCGCCGATGTCCGCCCGGCCGCGGCGTTCGCGGCCGGTCATATTCCGGGATCGATGTCGAACACACTTCGCCCAGTATTCGCCAGTTGGCTCGGCTGGCTGGTCGAACCGGACAGACCAATCGCGTTCATCCTCGATGAGTCTCAGGACCGCAACGAGTTGGTCCGACAGTGCCTCGACGTCGGCCACGAAATATTGATCGGTGAGGTCTCCGGCGGCCTCGACACCTGGACAGCGTCGGGTCGGCCGGTGGCCACGATCCCACTCGTAGGTCCCAACGCCATGCAAGGACGAGTGGTCGACGTCCGCCAGACCAACGAGTACGCGACCGGACACGTTCCCGGAGCAACCAACATCGAACTCAGTTCGATCACCACTACCACCGTGCCGGCCGGCCCGTTGACGCTCATGTGCGGCCACGGAGAACGCGCCATGACCGCAGCCAGCCTCCTCGCCGCCACGGGTCACAACGATCTGGTCGTGCTCGACGGCGGACCCGACACATGGTCGACAGCCACTGGTATCCCGCTGGAGAGCGGACAATGAGCGCACCCACCACTCCGGCGGCAACCACTATTTCGCCGTTACGGCTCGGATTGCGCGAAAATCTCGCTCAGTTCTCGCTCCTCGTCGGGGTCAACGCACTCGTCGGCGGCATGATCGGCCAGGAACGCACCGTCCTGCCGTTGCTTGCCAAGCAAGAGTTCGGGCTCACCGCGTTCACCGCGACGCTGACCTTCATCGTCGCCTTCGGGGCCGTCAAGGCGGTGACGAACTTCTTCGCCGGCACCCTCTCCGACCGGTACGGCCGCAAACCGGTTCTCGTCGCCGGGTGGATCATCGCCCTCCCGATCCCGCTGCTACTGATCTGGGCACCGAACTGGGGATGGGTGATATTCGCCAACGTCATGCTCGGCGTCAACCAAGGCCTCACGTGGTCAACCACAGTGATCATGAAGATCGACCTCGTCGGCCCGACTAAACGCGGCTTCGCGATGGGGATGAACGAAGCCGCCGGCTACGGCGCGGTCGCCATCACCGCGCTCGCCACCGGGTACATCGCGCAACACGCCGGCCTGCGCCCGGAGCCGTTCTTCCTCGGCATCGCCTACGCCGGGCTGGGTCTCGGCCTGTCGGTGTTCTTCGTACACGAGACCCGCGGCCACGCCCGCCACGAAGCTGCCAATCATGTTGCCACAATCGAAGCCCATCACGACGCGTTGACCACCGGCGAGATATTCCGTCTCACGTCGTTCAGCGACAAGGCGCTGTCGTCGTGCTCGCAGGCTGGACTGGTCAACAACTTGAACGACGGTCTCGCGTGGGGGCTGTTCCCGATCTTTTTCGCCGGCGCCGGGCTCTCCATCGGGAGGATCGGTGTGCTCGCCGCGCTCTACCCCGCGGTGTGGGGTCTCGGCCAGCTCTACACGGGAGGACTCTCCGATCGCATCGGACGAAAGCCACTCATTGTCGGTGGCATGCTCACCCAGGCCGTCGCCATCGCATGGATTGCCGCCACGGGTAGTTTCTCGGCATGGGCGGTCGGTGCGATGGTTCTTGGGGCCGGCACCGCGATGGTCTACCCGACGCTGCTCGCGGCGATCGGTGACGTCGCCCACCCGACATGGCGGGCACGATCCGTCGGCGTCTACCGGCTGTGGCGCGATGGCGGCTTCGCCATCGGCGCGCTCCTCGCCGGAATCCTCGCCGACCTCATCTCCATCCCGGCTGCGATCTACGCCGTCGCCGCACTCACCGCGGTCTCTGGCCTGGTAGTTGCCGTGCGCATGTACGAAACCCATCCGCGATGAACGACCTGGGCGGCGAGCGACACTCGATCGACGAACTCCTCGCTGCCGCACGAGCCCGCCTCGACCGGATCAAACCGGAAACACTCGAGCGCGAGCGCACCGCCGGCGCGTTAGTCGTTGACATCCGCCCCGGCGTACAACGCGCCCGAGACGGCGAGCTTCGGGGAGCTATCGTCATCGACCGCAACGTTCTCGAATGGCGACTCGACCCAAACTGCGAGCATCACATCTCCGAGGTGGTCGGCCACGACATGCGCATCGTGATCGTGTGCAACGAGGGCTACAGCTCCAGTCTCGCCGCCGCCCAACTCATGGACCTCGGACTGCACCGTGCTACCGACCTCATCGGCGGCTTCCAGGCCTGGCTCAGACTCACGGTAAGCGAGAAGCGCTGACCAACCAGCCTCCCGTTCCGAGTACGACCAGACGGCCCGATTCGAAGAACTCGGCGAGGGCAGCGCTGACCGCGTCGATTGCCCCTCTTTGCGCATCCGGTTCAGCCCCGTCGAGCAACACCCGGCAGATGATCGGCAGGGCCGAAGGTCCTCAATCTGGGTGGTTTTGCGGATCTTCAGCCCTGTCTGTCGACGAGGTCGCGGCACGCCGGTCGAACCAGTTCCGCAGTTTGGAGGGAGGCGATGCATTCGAGCCGGTCGACGAGAATCCGATGATCGGTTATCGCGGTTGCTTCCGCTACGTGCGGGAGCACGACCTGTTCGCCCACGAGCTCGAGCTGTCAATCACCACCACCCGTCGCGGAAGTGTCAATGAGTGTGGTGATCTCAGTCGATGAGCTTGTCGGCTTCGGCGGCCCGCGCCACAGCGATCGCCTGAGCACTCTCGTCGATCGCAGCGAGACCACCGCAGCGAGACCTACTTCGACGCACGTCCGTACGAACTGGTCACGGCCGGCTAGATCCAACTCGCCACGGGCGTGGACCACCGAGCAACGAGCGTCAGCTGGCACGGCACGTTATGACGAATGGCCCTAGCGCTGGCAGCGATGGGAGCAGACACTGTCCCTAGGAGATCCAACTCCCACGAAATCGAGGTGTGTCATGTATGTCAGTGGTGGCCTCGTGGTCTTGGTGTTGCTCATCGTGTTGATCGTTGTGCTCATTCGGCGCTGACGACACGAATCCTGCGTTTTCCGGCCGTTTCTCTCGACCGATTCCGAGACCTACAGCAGTCCCGGTCAGCGACCTCCAATTCATGTCGCTGACAACACCTGTTCGGTTCGACAGTCGTCGAGCCGACTCACAAAGGAGGCCCACCGTGGGCAGCACCGACACCGCGTCGAACAAGGCGCGAGACATCAAGGGCAAGGTCAAAGAGACGGTCGGCAAGGCCGTTGGCAATGAAAAGCTCGAGGACAAGGGCAAGAGCGACCAAGCCAAGGCAGCCGTGAAGGAAGCCGGAGAAAAGGTCAAAGACGCCGCGGCGAAGGTCAAGCACGCCATCACCGAGAAGTAGTCACGAGCCCGGTAGCGCTGTTCTGGCTACCGGGCGTGACTGCGCTCAACAAAGGAGCCCACCATGAAAGCACTCGTCTATCACGGACCCAATCAGAAGGCCTGGGACGATGTTCCGAAGCCGACGATCCTCGCCGACACCGACGCCATCGTGCGCGTCGATGCCGTCACGATCTGCGGCACGGATCTCCACATCCTCAAAGGCGACGTCCCGGCCGTCACCGACGGTCGCATCCTCGGCCACGAGGCCGTCGGCACCGTTGACGAGGTCGGCAGCGGCGTCAAGAACCTTAAGCCCGGCGACAAAGTCCTCGTCTCGTGCATCACCGCTTGCGGATCGTGCCGGTTCTGCCGGGAAGGCCGCTACGGCCAATGCCTCGGCGGGGGCGGCTGGATCCTCGGCCACAAGATCGACGGCACCCAAGCCGAATATGTCCGCGTCCCGTTCGCCGACAACTCCACCTACCCTGCACCCGCAGGCGTCGCCGACGAAGACCTGTTGATGCTCGCCGACATCCTCCCCACCGGGTACGAGATCGGCGTCCTTAACGGCGGCATCCGCCCCGGTGATGTCGTCGCCGTCGTCGGCGCAGGACCGATCGGACTGTCGGCAATCATGGGCGCACGCCTGTTCAGCCCGAGCCACATCATCGCCATCGACAAAGCCGACACGCGGCTCGAAGCCGCCAAGCAGTTCGGCGCCGACATCACCATAAACAACAGTCGCGAAGACGCGCTCGCCGTCGTGCACAGCCTCACCGACGGTCTTGGTGCTGACGTCGCCATCGAAGCAGTCGGCGTACCGGCAACGTTCGAGCTCGCCGCCGAGCTGATCCGCCCGGGCGGACACGTCGCCAACATCGGCGTGCACGGCGAACCAGCCACCCTGCACCTCGAGACGATGTGGATCAAGGACGTCACGATCACCACGGGACTCGTCGACACCTACTCCACACCGACACTGCTCAAGCTGATCTCCAACGGCCAGATCGCTGCCGGCCAGTTCATCACCCACCACTACGGACTCCACGACTTCATCGAGGCGTACGACGTCTTCTCCCGCGCCGGCGAAACCGGTGCACTGAAGGTCGTTCTCACCCGACAGACAAACTGAGCATCGTCGACGCGTCGATGAATGTGGGACGGCAGAGCCGGCGAGCCCGGCTCTGCCGTTCACCGACTCGTAGACGGCAGGGTTCGATCCGTGTATCGGCCACGACGGGGTTGGGCGCCGAACGCCATCTGCTGCATCGGCCTCAATTGAAACGGCCGACTGAGCGCGTACGAACGACAACCACGAAGGGTGCGCCGACGCCTCAAATCACCCTCGGCGTAAACGGGGTGCCAGGCACTGCGACGAGGAGCACGTCAAAGGCCCCAAGGGCGCGTTCGGCGGGGAGGTGCTTGGAGATCCTGGCTCCGAGCAGCGAGGCGGGACCATGTCCAACGCGAACACGCTTGCAGCATCGGCTGCATGGTGTATGGTTGGTGTATGTCACGCACCAACATAGATCTCGACGACGCGGCGTGCCAGGCCATCATGGAGCGCTACCGCCTGGTTTCCAAGCGCGACGCCGTCAACCTGGCCCTGCGTCGCCTCGCGGCGGAGCCTCTCGATCCCGATGACGCTCGGCGTCTGCGGGGTTCGGGATGGGTCGGTGATCTCGACCAGATGCGGGCCATTCGCGCCGGATGATCATCATCGACACGTCGGCCTGGATCGAGTTCCTACGTAACACCGGGTCCGAGGTGTGCAACACCGTCGACGATCTACTCAGCGCCGACCTCGCCATCTGCGACGCCATCAGCATGGAAGTGCTCGCCGGCGCCCGCGACGAGCAGCACCTGGCCCAGCTTCGCGGCTTGCTCGCCCGAGCCAGGTTGATGCCGATCATCGCCGAGGACTACGACCAAGCCGCTGCGCTCTACCGGACGTGCCGTCGCAATGGAGAGACCGTACGGAAGCTCATCGATTGTCTCATCGCAGCGGTCGCCATACGGTCAAGGACGCCGGTCCTCCACGCCGACGCCGACTTCGCAGCGCTGGCCCGGCATACGCCACTGGCCACGCACGCCAAATCCGCCGGGTAGAGCCGATGGCTCTAGTGTCGCGCACCCAGTCAACGCTGCTGGCGGTCATCGCCTGCTACGTCGTGTCGAAGGGCGCACCGAATCTCATGTCGGCCCCTGGCGACTAGCTAAAATTTCGGGATGCTCAGGCTGGCGGTGACTCGACCACGGCGATGTGGTTGCCATCAGGATCGCTGAGCATGAACAGCAGCGGCGCACCGGGAGTTTGCATCGGAGGCATGTCAATCGCAACGCCAAGCGCCTGGAGGCGGTTGAACTCGCCCATAACGTCGGACGAATCGATACCGATCGTCCCTCCACCGGGCTGATTGCCCATTGGCGGGTTGAGCGACAGCCGGCCGTTGGACCCGGGAGGCGCTACTTCGAGCCAGCGGTTCTCGCCGTTCTCACCGAAGCGAACATCGGCGCAGACTTCGAAGCCAAGCTTCTCGCAATACCACTTCGTCGATGCGTCGACATCGGCGACGGTGAACATCGTGACCCCGATGTTGGTAAGGGTGGACTCGGCTGGAGTGTCATCGGTCATGGTTGATCTTACGTCGCAACGCGGATCGTCAGGATCCCTCAACGCGGACTTCACCGACCTCGTTCTCGACCTGGCAGAGGCGGCTCGCGATCTGGGCACCGAACGAGAATTGATGGCGGCCATGTCCGTGGACGGCGACGCCCCGAGCGAGACTGGCATCATCGCCAAAAGGCTCAGAAAAGCAATCAACAGGCTGTCGCAAAATGCCCTTTGGTGGTGTCGGGGGTGAGGTCGACCGTCTGGCCGTCAGTCTGGTCGTCTGGTCGTCTGGCCGTCTGGTCGTGTTGTCGGCAACGCTGTGATGGTTGTCGCTGAACTCGTACTTATGCCGCACAAGTCGGCTCATCGTCGGCGACTGACAGCCCGCCCGCCCGGGCCTACCCGTTGTTGCGGTGCCGAGTCGCGTCGAGTTATCGGCGCTGGCGACATGAAAGTCGACGCGATCCTCCCCGCACAGCCGTCGTGGTGACTGATCCAGGCTTCCACCACACGCGACTTGATCGGTCGCGGCGACGAACCCGTGGCCGAGATGATCAAATTCGTCGAGCACCGCCACATACCACCCGCAATTTGCGACAGCGTCGCCGCCCTTTCTTATGACCCCGTCATGAGAAGGAAACGCGGTGATGGTAGACAGCTCGGTGGCCCGGCGGATCTTCCCAACGCCGTGCCGACCATCGATGCCGCCGTATACCGGTACCGATGGCCAAAGACCTCGAACATCTCGATCGGTGCTACGAAACCAAACGCGCGGCCAACGTGGCGACATCGCCTACCCCCGCCGAATCGAGCAACGCATCGACCTCGGCAATCTCGCCAGCGGAGAACGTGACCCCCGTTTCACGCATCCAGTCCTCGACCGCTCGGAGTCCACGCCTGATCTGAAGGGCATGCGCTGCGGCGTCAGCAAGGAGCGTGCCCACGGTCGTACCCTCGGCCTCAGCCGCTTCAGCGAGTTCGGCATCGAGACCGACCGGCAACGAGATGGAGCGCGTGAAATATTTGATGATGCTCGCACAGCCATGGTAGTACCCCAGTAGGACCAAGGACATGGCGCACTGCTTACCGGATTCCTTCGGCGATGAGCAGTAGCCCGAAGATGACGAACGTCATCGCAGCACCGATCTTGATGACGCGCTCGGGAAGACGTGCACCGAGTTGTTGACCGACAACGATCGCCAATGCATCGGCGGCGACCATGCCGAGCGTCGAGCCGATCCAGGTGCCGACGAGACCGTGCTCGGTGGCCAAGGTGATGGTGGCGAGCATCGTCTTATCGCCAAGCTCGGCGAGGAAGAAAGCGATGCCCACGGTGAAGAAGACCGATTTCGAACTCTTCGCCGCTCGGGCCGTGTCATCGTCGTCGAGCTTGTCGCCTCGCAGTGTCCATGCGGCGAACCCCAAGAACGCGACACCGGCGACAACCGAGATCGCTTTGGTCGGCATCGCCACACCGACGGCGGCACCGATCAAGACGCTGAGCAGGTGGACGACGGCGGTCGCAACGGTGATGGCAATCAGGATCGTGACCGCGCGGTAGCGGGCGGCGAACGTCATGGCCATGAGCTGGCTCTTGTCGCCGAGTTCGGCGACGAAGATGATGCCGAAGCTGATCAGAAAGGCTTCCATGGAGTTCCTTCGGGTGGTGGCCCGGACGAAGACTGGATGCCCTCGACCGGGCATCGATTGATGCCTGGTCGAAGGTCTTGCTCACCCGCCGAGGCGGACCCGAGGACCGGGGCTCATCACCCAGCATGTCGATCTCCCGGCGAGGAGCTACTCCCCTTCACCACTTTTAAGGATACCGGCGGTTTCCGCCTCTACCGGTGCCGCATCGCAATCGTCGGCGGGCTGACACGTGGAGGCACGTGTCGCTACGTAGGCACACGTGCCTCCACGTGTCGTTGGCTTGTGGCGACCAACTCGTGGCCAAGCTGACCCCTTCGATGTCGCGCAGGATCAGAATCTGGCGGTGCTCGTGGCTGAGCCGTTCGAGTGCCACCTGTACCGTCGAGACCAGTTCGGCGCGTATCGCCAACTCTTCTCGTCCGAGGACGTCGCTGCTCACGTCGTCAAGCGCGTCCATCTCGACCTGATCACCGAACAGCCGATGCCGCCTAGCCACGGGTCGCAACAGTTGTCGGCAGGCGTTGCGGACGGTGGTGTACAGCCAGGTCCCGATGCCGGCCTCGCCGCGAAACTCACTAACGAATTTGAAATCGGGCTCGACCTCATCCTCGACGAACTCCAACGATGGAAGACCGACGAGAACATCGCCACAATGGACGCTAACAGGAGGCCGAGAGTTCGAGGATCAAACGAGCCCCCTCTCCGAGGCCGGTCGGGCACTGATCAACTTCACCGAATCATCTAGTCCATCTTTGACCGTGTGCCGATGCAAATGAATCGGCGCAGCTCACAGCATCGCAATCCACACCTCCGCCAAACCGCGCCTGCCAAGGGTCCAACGTACTGGCGGAAAGCTACCGGCACAGGGCATCGACCGTTGGAACTGGCCGTCCCCGCACCATTTTGCGTTGCGTCACCAAGGGCGGTGCACGTGTATCGGGAACGGAGAACTTCAATGGAAGGTTCAGCAGTATTCGGGCCGCAGATTGCCAAACCACGGATGCGTCAGGAGGGCATGACGCCGGTTCCAGTTCTGTCTCAGGCCACTTTGGATCGGTCGGTTGCGTTGAACCGGGGCGGGCGATGAGCACGATGACCGCCGGTGCGGACTCTAGGTTGGTCGATGCATCAGAAAGCGAACTGCTGGATCTTCGGGGTCAGCTGGCTGCGATCGGCAAGTCCCAAGCGGTGTTCTAGTTCAACCTCGACGGCACGATCATCACCGCGAACGAAAACTTCCTGTCCACCCTCGGCTATCACATGGCCGACGTCTCCGGCAAACACCATCAGATGTTCGTCGAGCCGAGCTACGCGAAGTCCGTCGAATACAGCAAGTTCTGGGAACACCTGCGCCGTGGCGAATACCTGGCCGGCGAGTTCAAGCGGATCGGTAAAGCAGGCAACGAGATATGGATCCGACATCACTACAACACCATCTTCGACTTGAACAGCCATCCCTTCAAAGTCATCAAGTACGCCACCGACATCACCGCACAGGTGAACGCCCGTCTGCTCTTGCAGACCAGCGTTGAACTCATGGTCGAACGGGCCAAGGAGGTCAGTGACACATCCTCGTCACTGTCCAACCTGACGGAGCAGATGGGACAGAACGCGGCAAGTACCTCTGCTCAGGCAACCATCGTCGCAGCCTCCGCTGAAGAAGTGAACGTCAGTCTCCAGACCGTCTCGGCCGCAGCCGAAGAACTGACCGCGAGCATCTCAGAGGTCGCGGTCAGTGCCACGCGAGCAGCAGAGGTTGTCAGACGAGCGGTCGAGGTCGCTCAGAACACGAACGAAACGGTCACCCGTCTCGGGCAGTCCAGCGCCGAGATCGGCGATGTCGTGAGGGCTATCACGTCGATCGCGCAACAGACGAATCTCCTCGCGCTGAACGCGACGATCGAAGCGGCCCGCGCTGGCGAAGCCGGCAAGGGATTCGCTGTTGTAGCGACGGAGGTGAAGGAGTTGGCGAAGCAGACGGCACAGGCAACAGAAGACATCGGCCACAAGATCGCCACGAGCCAGTCCGATACTGCCGCTGCAGTCGCCGCTATCGGTGAGATTGCGATGATCATTGACCAGATCAACGAGATCACGATGACGATTGCCTCGGCGGTCGAAGAACAGAGCGCCACGACCAACAACATTGCCCGGAGCATCAGCGATGCCTGACACGTAGGGATGCCGCCGCCGGGAGCACTGAGATCGCTGTGAACATCACCAGCGTTGCCACCTCAGCCAATGACACATCCGACGCCGTGACACTGGCACAGAACAACGCGACGCAACTCGCGTCCATTTCAGTTGAATTGCGCAGGATCATCGACCATCTCAGAACGTAGCTGTCCCGCCGCACACCTCGAGCTGGTCAGGCCGACATTGACGGAAATCTCGTTAGGCCTGGCCAGTCGAAGTGTGGCGGCGGATTGTTTCGGGCGATCCGCTGTACTCGTCAGAGCGATGGTTCAACGGCATGAGGACTCCGATTCGTCCGCTCGAAGGTCAGCTCGTTCAGCCGCTGTTGCGCAGGCCGGTCGCGAGACCGTTGATAGTCAACTGGATCGCACGACTGACCAGATCGTCGTGGTCTCCGGCGCGGTAGCGACGCAGCAGATCAACCTGCAGGTGGTTCAACGGGTCGAGGTAGGGGAACCGGTCGCTGATGCTGCGGGCCAGCGTGGGGTTCTCGGCCAACGGCCCGGCACCCGTGATCTGTTGCAGCCAGTTCACGCACCGCGCATGCTCATCGGCGATGCGGGTGAACACCGCGCCCGCCAACGCCGCGTCGCTCGAAAGGTCGCGGTAGCGGGCGGCAATGCCGAGATCGGTCTTGGCCAAGACCATGCCCATGTTCGACAGCACGGACTGGAAGAACGGCCACTCACGAGCCATGCGCTGCAGCAACGCGATGCGTGCAGCGTCGCCGACCGCCCATGTTGCACATGCGCTGCCGGTGCCGTACCACCCGGGCAACATGATCCGGCACTGGCTCCAGCTGAACACCCACGGGATCGCGCGCAGGTCCTCGATGCGGTCAGATTTCGTGCGCGACGCGGGCCGACTGCCGATGTTGAGCTGGGCGATCTCGTCGATCGGGGTGATTTGGCGGAACAGCTGTGGGAAGCCGTCAGTGCCGTACACGAGGTCGCGGTAATGCTGCAGCGACAGGCGTGCCAGCTCGTCCATGGCGATCAGGAACTCGGCGGGCACGTCGCGGTGATCGCTGGCCAGGCTGGCTTCCACCGTCGCCGCGACCAGCGCCTCGAGACTACGGCGTGCGAGCGCAGCATCGGCGTAGCGAGCGGCGATGACCTCCCCTTGCTCAGTCAGGCGAAGGCTGCCGTCGACCGCGCCAGCGGGCTGAGCAAGAATCGCGCGGTAGCTGGGCCCGCCACCACGCCCGACGGTGCCGCCGCGCCCATGGAAGAACCGCAGGCCGATTCCATGTTCACGTGTGACGGCCACCACGTCGACCTCCGCCCGGTAGAGCGCCCAGTTCGAGGCCAGGTACCCACCGTCTTTGTTGCTGTCGCTGTAGCCGAGCATGACCTCCTGCCGACTGTGGCGCGAGTGGGTCAACCAGGCGCGGTATTCCGGCACGGCGAACAAGTCACGGATGATCCGGCCTGCACTGCCCAGGTCGTCGATGGTCTCGAACAGGGGCACGATGTCGAGTGCCAGCGAGGTGTCGTCACCGGGGATCAGCAGGCCGACTTCCTTGAGCAGCACAGCGACTTCCAACACGTCGCTGACCGACTGACACTTGGAGATGATCGTGTGGCGAATGATCATCGACCCGAACCGTCGACGCGCATCGGCCGCGGTGCGCAGGATCGCCAACTCGCCGGACGTTTCGTCGGTGTAGCTGACGAACGGACTGGCCAGCGGGCGCGGCGAACGCAATTCGTTGCGCAAAAGATCCACCCGATGGCCCTCGGGCAACGAGGTGTAGTCATCGCACACGCCAGCAGCGGCTAGCAGTTCTGCGACCGTGCGTTCGTGGACGTCGCTGTTCTGGCGCAGGTCGAGCGAGCAGAGGTGGAACTCGAAGCAGCCCACCGCCTGCCGAACAGGTGCGACACGGGCGTCGGCCAGCGTGCTTGCGCCGTGCGAACGCAACGATGCGTCGACGACGCCGAGATCGTAGAGCAGCTGGTCGGGGTGTTCGTAGGCCGGGCGGTCGCTCACAGGCGGCGGGCCAGGAACTGCGCAGAGCGTAGCGACGGCCGTTGCGGCCAGACGTGCGTACATGCCGCGCAATGCCCGGCGGTAGGGCTCGTCGGCGCGGAATGGGGAGTGGTCGCCGGACGCTTCGGCCAACGCCAGCAGCTCAACCGTAGGGGTGACGAGTCGAGACGACAGTGACAGGTCGATGCCCAACACGTGCAGGGATTGCAGGTGGTGCCTCAGCGCCGTGGTGACCTGCCGCTCGACCGCCCACTGCAGCACCTCGGCCGTGACGAACGGGTTGCCATCGCGATCGCCGCCGATCCAGGAGCCCATGCGCACGAGTGGCGGCAGGGCCGCAGGAACGCCCGTCCGCGCGGCGAGCTCGCGCTCCACATCCAACTGCAGGCGCGGCACCACCGCCAGCAGGGTCAGGTCGTAGTAGCGCAGGGCGTCGTCGATCTCGTCGCGCACCCGCAGTTTCGATAGCCGAAGGAGTGCTGTCTGCCACAGCGTCAGTACGTGCAGTCGAAGTTCGTGCTCCCACTCGACCTGTTCGACAGTGTCCATCAGCAGGCGGCTGCGCTGTTCGAGCATGGTGGCGATGCACCGCTGAGTGTCGAGAATCGTCTTGCGCCGCACCTCTGTTGGGTGGGCGGTGAACACCGGGCTGACCTCCACCCGGTGCAACAGTGCTGTGAGTTCCGTCGGCGTGCACGCAGACGCGGCGACATCGAACGCGTGGGCTACGGTGCCCTCCTGCGGCGGCGAACCGATGCTACGGTGATAGCGGCGACGTCGCGATTGATGGACGTCCTGCGCAATGTTCGACAGCAAGCTGAACCAACTGAACGCCCGGATGACATGCAGCGCGTCGTTGACGTCCAGCCCATCGAGTACGCCGCTCAGCGCAACCTCGTCCGCAACCCCGGCGCGACGTAGCTCGACGGCAACACGGCGAACCCGCTCGACCGTGTCGTAAACGTGCGCTCCGGCCTGCTCGGCGATGACCTCTCCCAACAGCCGCCCGAGAAGGCGGATATCGTCGTCGGGGCTATCACGGCGATCAGTGTCGGTCATGGGTCCACCAGTCTGGCCGCTGCCGCCCGGTTTGTGCCCCGACGTTTGTAAACAGCTCGCGAATGGCGCGAAACGAGCAACAATTTTGCTCGTGAGCACCACAAATCCTCCAAACCACGGCGCAGAGTCCAGCATTATCGCTCTGGGCGAGCATCTCACCGCGCACGACGGCATCGTCGGGCTCGAGGTGTTGGAACCCAGCGAGGTGGAGCGTGCCGTACGGCTGACCAGACCATGAACCAGGGACCACGACTCCCTCCCTCCTCAGACCCGCTCAGCGAGATCCTGCACTCGATGCACCTGACCGGTGCGCTGTACTGCGTCGCGCGGTTGGGTGAGCCGTGGGGCATCGAGGCGCCGCGCCTCGATGGAATGATGACCCTCCAGATCGTCACCGCGGGCCAGTGCTGGATCGAAGTGGACGGCGCCGAACCGCAACTACTCGGTCCTGGGAGCATGACGTTGATCCCACACGGCACACCACACCGAATGCGCAGCGCCCTCGATGCCGCGACGGTCCCCTTGTTCGATCTGCCCGCCGAGCGAGTCAGTGAGCGTTTCGAGACCATCCACCATGGCGGTGATGGACCGCTTTGCCACATCACCTACGGAGCGCTTCGGTTCGATCGTGTCGCAGCGCGTCGGATCACGAACGTATTGCCACCGTTGATCCACCTCGACGCGACGACGGCCGACCCAACAGGCTGGATGCAGTCGACGCTGCGGCTGATTGCTGACGAGGCGAGCCAGCTCGGTCCCGGCGCTGAGATCATCATCACCCGAATCGCTGACATCCTTGTCATCCAGGCGATCCGCAGCTGGATCCGACGAGCTCCGATCTACGAACAGGGCTGGATCGCGGCGTTGAACGATGACCTGATCGGTCGGGCACTGGCGATGATCCACCAGGCGCCTGCCGCTCCGTGGAGTGTTGCCGGCCTTGCGCGCGAAGTCGGTACCTCCAGGTCAGCGTTCGCGAGCCGATTCACCGCGCTCGTCGGCGTCTCGGTGATGAGCTACGTCTCGGAGTGGCGCACGCAGCTCGCCCGCGCGCTGCTGCATACATCAGCCGAAACAGTGGCGCGCATCGCCGACAGCCTGGGCTATCAGTCCGAAGCGACCTTCAGCTGCGCCTACCGGCGGACCTTTGGTGCCTCACCGGGCAACGATCGGCGCGCTCCCGAGGGACTCGAGATCCCGACCCAACCTGCTGTGTGACCGGAGGCCGTAGTCAGGACTGGTCGAACGAGACGATCATCGCACAGTCGTTGCGATACCCGGTCCGGCGTCCGGGAATTGCGTGAAGCATGTTGATGATCCGGAGCTGATAGCCGTATTTCGCCCTCACCTTGCACTGCAGCAGTTCGAACGCTTCGCCGAACACCAGCTCGGCCGACCCCGACGTAGCTCGCGTGCCGGCGAGCACCCGTCCCTTGCCGTCGGATGGTTGTACCTCGACACGACTGCCATTGTTAATCCGCTTGGCTTTCCACGTCTGCGACAACGTGACGAATCCGAGGCGCCCGGCACCGGCATCGACGGGCCACACCGGCGCACACTTCGGTGTGCCGTCACGAGTGAACGTGGTCAGTGCGATGTATCGCTCGTCGGGTAGCGGGGTGGATGACGTAGCCAGCTTTGTCTTGATGTGGTCGAGTCGAGATCACGAACACGCTGATCTGTACACCCGCCGGGTTGTCCCACTCCGGATCTACAACCGGGTTCTGGACGGCGGGAGCGGTGAACCTGCAGTTCGGGTGCGCCGCCTTCTGGTCAGATGCAGGTGTCCAGTGGCTACCCTTTTCGTCGATGAGGTGCGCCAGAACGTCGCCGCCGATTTCTTCCCACCACACATCACCGTCATCGGTGAGCGCCGCGTTGGTGAAGATCGTGTTGGCTCGAATCGTCGCCATCGAAATCGTCGGCGGGCTGACACGTTGTTGGCTTGTGGCGACCAACTCGTGGCCAAGCAGATCAGATCAGAATCACGCGAGCTTGTTGCTGGAGAGAGCAATCGTTGGGTAGGTGTCGGTGAGCAGGCGGCCATACGCGTTGACCCTCAGTGTGAGCCGGCCGGCGTTGAGGACAAAGGAACGAAGGCCTCGCGGCCAGCGACCGGTGAAAATGACGGCGAACGCAGCGACGATGACGGTCGTGATTGCTGCGATCGCGATCACAATGCTGTAGACGAGAACGGGGATGATCAAGATGATCCGGAAGGCCACGGTGAGGCGGTTGCGATCCGACAGCTGTGGCGCAAAGTCGACCCGTAGTGGGTCGGAGCCGGGGTCGTCATTGGCCATGTCGAACTCGAACTGCGGGTAGGGCTGGCGGAGAAATGCGAGGTAGCTGTACGCGCGTGCTTCGTAGCGAAGGATCATGCACTGAAAGCGGGCGATACCGTCGGGCAGCTTGCCGGTGAACACGATGCTGAACCAGCTGACGACGGACAAGATGTTGGCGACGTTGCTCAGTGCGTTGGCGATGACGAGGTGTGGGATGGCGAGAAGCCAGTTGACGAGTGGTCGCCAGTTCTGGGTTTCGCAAGGCGAGTCCAGCTGCAGGTCGGCGGTGGGGACGGTGGGGACGGTGGCATAGATCATCAGGATTCCTTGGCGTGTGAGGTGTCGGTCGAGGGATGCGAGTCGTGGCGATGGGCGCACAACGCTCGTGTGAGCTGTGCTGGTTGGTAGGGCTCAGTTGGTATCGGTGCGGTACAAGAGCGCGGTTCCGATGGCGAGCGCCAGGACGATGTAGCCCGAAAAGAGAAACGCGTCCTCGATTCGTGTGAGGGCGGCGGCCATGGTCTTGGCGTTGTCGCCAGCAGACTTGATGCCGAGCAGCCCTGTGGCGGCGCTGAAGGGCAGGAACCTGGAGAAGTTTGCCGGCGCGAAGCCTTTGACGAGGTTCTCGATGACGAGCGCCCAGACGAGCACGGTTGCCGCGGCACCTGCGCTGTGGCGGATGATCATACCGATCCCGAGTCCGAGCACCGGGGCGAGCGAGGTGAGCAGGAGACCCCACAGAGCCGTGGTGAGCGACCCGGACGTGTCGCCCAATTCGAGGCCACCGAGCACGGCACCACCGAATCCTGCGGCCATGCCGGCGATCCCCATTGCGAGGCCGAGGCAGCATCCGATGGCTGCTTTGGCGGCGACGATCACCGCTCGAGCGGGCTGTGTAGTCACAACGGTCGCCAGCGTGCCGTGTTGTACCTCGGAGGTGAACAGCAGAGTGCCCATCACGACGGCGAGGACGGTGGTGAGCCAGGTCGAAAAAATGAACGTTTCGCCGATCGTCAAGACTTTGTGCGTGTCGGGATCGGTCTTCACGAACGTTGCAACAACCCAGGACAGCAACACGCCGATGATGACGACGGCGCCGAGGAGCGCAGGAGTCGATCGGAGGGATCGAAGTTTGATCCACTCACTCCGAAGGGCAGCGGGAAGGGCAGCAACGTCGTCGCTGCCCTTCCGAATCGCCGGAGGCAGGCGTGGCTCTGTTCGGGTGGCGGTGGTCGGGAATGTGGTGATGGTCATGGTGATGTCCTTTTTTGGTGTTCGATGTTGGGTGTGGTCGTAGTTCAGGCGGCGGCGAATTCGGCGCTAGCGCCGGTGATGTCGAGCAGAATCTCTTCGAGTGATCGTCTGGTCTCGGTGATCTCGATGATCTGGATGCGGTTGTCGAACGCGATCTGAGACACCGCAGCCGTGGTCGTACTGCGGACCGAAAGATGGTCGCCGCGGGCTTCGGCGGCGAGGGCGTGCCGCTCGAGTAGTCGTCTGAGTTCAGCGGCCTGTGGTGTGCGAACGCTGACCATAGATTCGCCACGGGCGAGGGTGGTAGCGACCGGTTCGGCGGCGAGGAGTCTGCCGGCACCGACGACGATGAGGTCGTCGGCGAACATCGCGAGCTCAGCAATAAGGTGGCTCGAGACGAACACGGTGCCACCGTTTTCGGCGAACGCGCTGAGCGAGTTGCGTAGCCAGCGGATGCCGTCGGGGTCGAGCCCGTTGGATGGCTCGTCGAGGAGCAGGACTTCGGGCTCGCCGAGCAAGGCGCCAGCGAGCGCCAACCGCTGGCGCATCCCGAGTGAGAATCCGCCTGTGCGTTGGTCGGCAGCGCTGTCGAGGCCGACCTCGTTGAGGACCGCTTCGACCCGGCCGGCGGGTATCGAGGCGAGTGCGGCTGCTGCGGCGAGGTGGTTGCGTGCCGTTCGTCCCGGGTGCATCGAGCGGGCATCGAGCACCGCTCCGACGACGCGGGCGGGGTGCAGCATGCGGGTGTAGCTGACGCCGCGGTAGCGGACGTCGCCGTTGTCGGGTCGGGTGAGGCCGACCATCATCCGCATCGTCGTCGACTTTCCGGCGCCGTTCGGTCCGACGAACCCGGTGACGCGGCCACCGGCGACGTCGAAGGTGAGGTTGTCGACGGCAGTCCGCTGGCCGTACTGCTTGGTGAGTGATGAGACGGTGATCATGAGTGGTTGCTCGCTTCGTTGTTGGTTGGCGGGTGTTCTGTGGCTGGTTGCGCAGCCAAGGTGAGGGGGCCGATCGAGACGAGTTCGGCGTTGACGGCGGTCAGGTGCGCAACGATGCCGTGGAGGTGTGCAGCGTCACGGACGTCGCCGATCAGCCGGGTGACCCCATCCCGGGTGTGGTCGAGGGCGAAGTCGTCGAGCAACGGTCGCAGGAAGCGAGCGGTCGCTCGTCCCTTGATGACGATCTCATAGGTGGTCGTACTGGTCATGTCCCCACCATCCACCGCAACAGGGTGGGAGCGCCTCACCTCATGCGACATCTCACCCAGGTGAGATGTTGGCGGTAAGGTCCACGAATGAACGGCGATCACGAGTCGGGACTGGCAGCAACGAAGCTGCGCCCGCCGGCGGCGCCCACCCGGCTTGTCCAGCGCTCCCGGTTGGTAGACCTTTTGGACGACGGCGTTGCCAGATCGGTTGCTCTGCTGCTCGTCAGCGCACCTGCGGGGTCTGGCAAATCGACACTCGTCGCTGCCTGGGCACTCGAGCGGGCTCGACCTGTCGCGTGGTTACAGGTGGAAGAAGACGACTCGGACCCTGCGAGCTTTTGGTCCTCTCTCGTGGCAGCCATCGGCCGATGCCGACCCAACGTCACCGCTGTCGTCGGACCGCTGGTGATTGGGTCTCAAGGTGACGACCGGGTCGTGGTGCCAGCGATCGTGAACGCCGTGATCGACGACAGCGAACCGCTGCTCGTCGTGATCGACGACTACCACCTGATCGACAACGCCAGCGTCCACCGAGGCATGGAACGACTGATCGACCTCTGCCCGACGCAGTTGACGCTCGTCATCTCCACTCGAGTCGATCCGCCGTTCCGCCTCGGGCGGATGCGGGTGCGCAACCGGATCACCGAGGTCCGCGCACAGCATCTCCGGTTCGCCACTGACGAAGCCACCGTGTTGCTGGGATCAATTGGACGATCGCTCTCCCCCCAACGGCTCGACGATCTGTGTTCGCGAACCGAGGGTTGGGCCGCAGGCCTGGTACTGGCCGGGCTCTCGATGGAACATGCGGCCGACCCTGATCAGTTCGTGGACGCCTTCCGGGGTGATGATCAGCTCGTTGCCGGCTATCTGACCGACGAACTCCTCGACACAATGGGCGCAGGGGACCGACGGCGACTAATCGAGACGGCGGTGCTCGACCACTTGACCGGACCGTTGATCGACGCCTTGACCGGCTCGGTGGACGGAACCAGATGGTTGGCCGACATCGCCGATCGCAACCAACTCGTGATCTGTCTCGACAGCACCGGCGAGTGGTTCCGATACCACCACCTGCTCCGCGATCTCCTGCTGCTGGAAGCACAGCGATCGATCCCCGAACGGCTCCCCGAACTGCACGCATGCGCAGCGGGCTGGTTCGAGCTGCGCGGAGACCGCCACCGCGCCGTCGTGCACCGCTTCGCCGCAGGCGACATCCCGGAGGCGATCGCGTTAATGCGTGTCGTCGGCCCCGACCTGCTCGGCCGCGGACAGATCCGCAAACTCCGCTCGTTCCTCGAACAAGCCGGACCCGCCGCCACGACGGACACAGCGTGTGCACTGGGCTGGGGATGGTGTGAATACCTGTCGAGCCGCTATGAACCAGCCACGCGCTGGCTCGACCTCGCCCTCGAGGTAGCTCCGCCGACGTTCGATCCGTTGGTCGCCGCGCCGCTGCGGATCAACCTCGCACTCGGCGGCGGAGACGTCGCCACAGCACTCGCCAGCGCTCGCCTCGCCACTGCCGCGGGCGACCTCTGGCAGCGGCCCGCAGAACTCGCGACTGCCGTTGGTGCCGCCTACACGTGGGCAGGCATGCGCGCCGAGGCACAGGAGGTGCTCGCAGTAGCGATCTCCCGGTCCCAGGCGGAACAGCGGCTCACGTCCCATGTCCTCGCGCTCATTTACTCGGCGATCAACGACGTCGAGTACGGCAACAAGGACGCCGCGCACGCCACCGCCATCCAAGCAGTCTCGACTGCCGAGTCGTTCGGACTCGCCCAGTATCACGGCGTCGCCCCTGCGTTTGCAATCCGCGGCCGAACAGCGGCCGATCCAGACAGCGCACGGTTCGACGTGGCGCATGCGCTCCAGCTTGCACGCCGAGCAACCACGGACCTCGGGCTCGCCTACGTCCTGACGACATGCGGCGACACACTCCTCGACCTGGCGGACGAAGCAGGCGGTTCGCTCCTCATCGAAGCGCGAGCCAGGATCGATCGCTGCGTCGACCCCGGAATTGCCGGTCGCTACCTTGCGCGCGCCGAATCGCGACACCACCTGCAATCTCGTACTGCAACGTCACCGACGTTGCCCACGAACCAGTTGACCGACCGCGAGCTCGCCGTGCTCCGCTTCCTGCCGACCAAACTCTCGCAACGAGACATCTCCACCGAGCTCTACGTCTCGCTCAACACGGTCAAGACGCACTGCACCGCAATCTTTCGCAAACTCGAGGTCAACGACCGCAAGAGCGCTGTACAGGCCGCACGCGACCTCCACCTACTGTGACCCGACAACGCTCTCCCCTCGCGATCGAGTCCTGCGGAGCCACCCGTGACGACGACCCGGTTACCCGACCTTGGCCACGACGATCTTGCCGAACTCGATGACCTCTGCCTGAATGGCCGCATCATCATCGCCGGGCAGACTGCCGCTGATCACGATTTCCTTGCCAGCGCCGATATCGATGTGGAGTTGTGACGCCGCTTTGAAGTACCAAGCGGCGTCGCCCACTCCATCGACTTTGATGACGTCGGGAAAGACCTTTTTCTCATCGTCGTAGCTGATGTAGCTGCCACCAAGTGTGATGCTGACAAAGGTGATTCCGGCCTCACCCGTCTTGGTTGTGCCCGAGATGTCATAGCCGCAGCCGTCTTTGCTCTCGTTGAGAACCCCTGCAGTGGCCGTTCCGCCGAACGCAGTAGCGACATCCTCGGCGGTCACTGCAGCGCATGGATCTCCCGTGGCACCTGTAGCGCCGCCGACCGAACTATTCGTACCAGTGGTCGCCGGGGGCGACGTGGCGGTTGCGTCGCCCGCACCGGTGACCGCAGTCGGCGTTTCCGTAGCGCTGTTCGCTGTTGTCACCGCCACCGTATCGATCGCCGGGGCTGTCGTCTTCGACTTCTTCGCATCGCTCGAACACGCCCCGAGCACCAACAGCACACCAATGGAGACGACCCCGATTCGGTTCATCAAAAGATGGTACTCCCGCAAAGAGTGCCGACACGACCGAGACCAGCGGCGAGGCGGCGAACGGTCGCGAGGCCGTCGAACTTGCCCGCCGGCTGCGCCCCGATGTGTGCCTGTTCGACATCCGCATGCCAGAGATGGACGGAGTAGAGGCAACCCGTCTGCTCGCGGGGCCGCAGGTCGCACATCCGCTCGCAGTCGTGATCATCACGACCTTCGATCTGGACGACTACGTGATCGGCGCGCTGAAGGCCGGGGCCCGTGGGTTTCTGCTCAAGGACGCCGGCCCGGTGTTGTTGGTACAGGCCATTCACGCGGCGGCGCAAGGCGACGCGCTGATTTCGCCGAGCGTGACCGGTCGCCTGTTGTCCACTCTCGCGAACGCCACCAACCGTTCGACTGCGGTGCAGCCGATCGAGCCGTTGACCGAGCGCGAGGAAGAGGAAGAGGTGCTGGTCACGGTGGCGCGCGGCCGTACCAACGCTGAGATCGCTAGCGAGCTGCACATCAGTCTCAGTACCGCGAAGACGCACATCGCCAGCCTGATCAACAAGCTGGGCGCCAGGAACCGCGTAGAGATCGCGATTTGGGCCTACGAAACCGGCCGCATCTCCAACTGACACCGCCGCGAGCCGAAGGTGAGCTTTGGCGTTGAGCTGCTGTCAACAGGCTGTCGCAAAATGTGGGTGCGGTGTGGCGGCACCCGATCCCGATCCAGATCCCGATCCAGATCCCGATCTCGATCCCGACCCCGACCCCGACCCCGGCCGCGCGGTCGCGCTGCAGCGTGAACGTTCGGTGCATGACAGGCGGGCGTGGTGGAAGTCTGCATCAGCGACCACGACGGCGTTGCGGGCAGGATCGCGTCGACTTTCATGTCGCCAGCCCGGATAACTCGACGCGACTCCTCCCGGAAAGGCGTGACGGGCAGGATCGCGTCGAGTTTCATGTCGCCAGCGCCGATAACTCGACGCGACTTGGCAGCGCAGCAACGGGTAGGCCCACCGGGTGGGCTGTCAGTCGCCGATGTTGAGCCGATGTTGAGCCGACGTTGAGCTGACTTTTGCGGCACAACCATGAGTTCAGCAACGACCATGACACCGTTGCCGACAACACGTCCAGACGGCCAACCTCACACAATCAGGCCGCTAACACCACCACACAGCATTGTGCGACAGCCTGTTGACAGCAGCCCAACGCCAAAGATCAGGTGGTGCGACGTGGAGTCGCGAAGTGCAGAACGAGATGGCATTTTCGCGCG
>JANYDH010000208.1 GCA_025359865.1 Actinomycetes bacterium
GAGCAGCGTTCGCGACATGTGTGACCGCGCCGCGTGGTTGGAACACGGCACGCTCGTTGACATGGGCGACCCGGCCGAACTGGTCGAGGCATATACCGAACGGATGCTCGGCAGCCGCGACCGCAACGTGGACGGCAGCACTCGACGCGGTTCCGGCGAAATCCAGATCGATCAGGTCGAGATGTTCGTCAACGGAAGCTCGACGGCCGTGAAACGGTGCCGTACAGGCGACACGATCAGACTGCGGATCCACTACTGGACCGAGAAGCGACTTCCGAAGCCGGTGTTCGGCGTCGAGATCGAAAGTCTCGGAGGCGCAATCGTGTCGATGCCTTGCACGCGCGACGTTGGGCTACTGCCTGAATCCGTGTTTGGCGGAGGTGTTGTCGAAGTGGAAATGTCCGATGTGAGCCTGTTGCCAGGCACCTACGATCTGCACACCTCGGTCACCGACTTCAACCGGCAACATATCTACGACCACCTGCACGTAGCGATGCGATTCGACGTGATGACCGGCAAACCCTACGAAACCGGCGGCATGGTCACACTTCGGCCACAGTGGAAGCTACTCCCGGATGGCTGATGGCCTGGCAGTCAAGGGCCGGACGGCGGCCGGACCAACACGACGTAGTCACCAACCTGCCCGACGACGTAAGAAAACTCGTGCACAAATCTGACCAACGGACCAGGTCGAAGAATTTGTCCCTGCTGCCAACTGGCAAGTTGAGCGTCATTTTTCAGCACACAGAGACGGCCCTTGAATTGGCTGAGGTCTTGAGCGGCCGCCGCTTGTGTCTGGTCATCAAACAACGTTGGCCACGCCGTGGCAATACGGCCGGTCGCAGATGGCAATTGGGTAAAGACCTGGAAACTCGCAAGTCCGGGGATCGAGTAGAACGAATCGCAATTCGCACGGAGCAGCTTGACGATGCTTGTGTATTCCTCGGCCTGTGCCGGATCGATGCGAACAGCACCCACACCAGGTAGATCGAGCGCCGGGAGTTTGTCGTACAACCGGTACGTGTCGGCTGGCCAGAGGTGATGATCGACTACGACGGTAACGAGCAACAACACTGACAGCACGCTCGACACTCTTGCCGCTAGAGAGAAACCATGCATGGCGGACTCTAAGACACCGGCGGCCTCCAACAATCCATCCGCCACATTGATGAACGCCACGAGAGCAATCAGAAACGACCCCCACCAAACTTGGCTACCAGCCACAGGGTACGCATGCAGCGGCTGTAGTACTGCGACAACTACAAGGATCCGGCGACCAAGCAGCGCATCGTCAGAAAATCGACGAAGCGGCACTGCCGCCAGAGTTGTCAAGAGGAGTAGGCCTGGAAGTCCCGCAGAAGGACTGACCGAGAGGCTAACAATAACGAGGAGGCCGCCGAGTAACTTGACCACGCCAACGACTCGTGAAGCACCCGGCTCGGTGCCAACCTGGTGCGCCACAAGTGCTGCTCCGAAGAGCACCAAAGCAGGCACAATCATGAGCGCCTTGAATTCGATCCCGTACGGCAGAATGAAGACGCTTCGGAGCCGAGTTGGAACGAGGAGGGCGCCCCTGAACAACGTTCCGATCGATGTACCAGTGACGAGAATGGGAGCACACGCAAGGATCGACGTAAGCGCAAATGAGCAGCTAAATCCTAAAGCCTCTCTTCTTCTAACCTTCGTCGAGGGGCCGTGCGAAATGGTGACGTGCGCAGCGACCACGCCCACTACGATGGCTAGTGTAAATGCTCGAATTAGGTCAATATGAAGGTCTGCTGCTGTTAGCCCCACAGGAAGCAAGACCAGGGCCACGCAAGAAATTCGCCGTATCGAACGCGAACTGTTCGACGAGGTCACCGCGAGCAGACAGCCAGCAAGCGCGATAGCCCCCACGTTGACCTTTGTGGTAATCATCAGGGCAAGAATTATACCCATTGCCACCGGCACACCGATCGTCTGGCGCTGGTGCGGGTACAAGCAGACGACCGCGAGTAATGCCAAGAGAAAGACCAGATATCCGCCCGGGTGTAGCGGTTCGGCAACGGCGTGACGAAGAAATGCGAAGAAGAAGAGTTGAGCAGCGATGGCGACAAGCAGACGCCGAGATGCCAACCAAACAGCGATAGCCCCCGCTAGCGAACCTGCGACGAGCAGTACCAGCGTGGTGGTCCGACCGGGGACCAGGGAGAGCAGGTCTGTTCCGATGGCTCGGAAGAGCAGCCCGAATACCGCATAATATCCAGGACCATACTGTGAATAGGTTGTGGAGTACAAGCCGCCGTGCGAGACAAATGAACGCAGACTTGAAAGGAGGTAGCCTTCGTCATCGTAGGGCGCTGATCCCGTGAAGACAGATGGAAAACCAAGATACGCTGTGTAAGCGGTGACGATCGTGAAGCAAATCACGGCGATGAATACTGGCGAACGATGAGAAACAATTGTATGATCGGAGTGAGCAGGTTGTTCGCTCCTAGATAGTTTCTTCATTGATCGTTCAACTCCAATGTCTCATGTAAATGTATTCTATGATCTCGTGCAGAAAAGAAGTCCGGCTGGCGGCAGGGCTGCGGCAAAGTAGCGGGTGGGTGTGGGCTCGGCTGATGTGAGAGTACTGGCTTGTGGTGTGTGGTCGTGGTACCAGCTCGGGGGTCTGCCGACCCGGTTGACGCCGTCCATAGAACGACGCCAACTCCCCGCACCTGCCGACCGGCCACGCCGTCCGGACTTGACACCCACACGAGCTTCCACCCACGCAAGCGTCAGTTGAGTCGGTTATTTCCCGCCTCCGGTTCGTGCTGTGGAGATACCGTCGCACCAACCGTCAGGGGCACGGCCATGTGGGTAGTCTCTGGTGGTCTCGTCCGGGGCCATAGGGCCGTGGGGTCATGGGCCGTGGTCGTTCACGATCGACGTCTACACGAAAGAAGGGGCGTTGGCTCTTGGAAGGAACAATCTTCAGCCGAGACATCGTTGTCGTAGGCGGTTGTGGCCGCGTCGGCCTTCCGCTGGGCATCGCATTCGCTGGCCGCGGGCTGCGCACAACGGCATACGACATCAACCCTGTGGCGGTCGACATCGTCAACAGCGGGGTTCTGCCGTTCGATGAGCCGGATGCCGATTGGCGCCTGCGCGAGGTTCGCAGCAACGAACTGTTCGATGCTTCGGTGGATCCTTCTGTGGTGTCACAGACCGAGCACCTCGTCGTCGTGGTCGGTACTCCGGTCGATGAGCATCTCAATCCCGATCCGCAGGCCGTGGTCACAGCGATCAGTCAGCTCTCCCCGCACCTCCGCGATGGTCAGTTGCTCGTGCTGCGCAGCACGGTGTATCCGGGCGTCACTCGCCTCGTCGAACAGTTCATCGCGTCGACCGGGCTCGATATCGATGTGGCGTTCTGCCCCGAGCGCATCGCGGAGGGAAAGGCCTTTGTCGAGCTGTTCGAGCTGCCCCAGATCGTCTCGGGACGAACCGACCGGGCCATCACCAGGGCGACGAAGTTGTTTGAGCGGATCGCCAACGAGACCATTGCCGTCACGCCCGAGGAAGCCGAACTGGCCAAGCTGTTCACCAACACGTGGCGCTACATCAAGTTTGCTGCGGCCAACCAGCTGTACATGATTGCGAACGAGCACGAGCTCGACTTCGAGCGCATCCGCCACGCGATCCGGCACAACTATCCCCGTGCTGCCGACATGCCCGGTGCGGGGCTCGCCGCGGGCCCATGCCTGCTCAAAGACACGATGCAGCTGGCCGCGTTCCACGAGAACAACTTCACGCTCGGCCATGCCAGCATGATGGTCAACGAAGGGTTGCCGCTGTACCTGGTCGGCCGGATCGAGCGTGAGCACGATCTCTCGAACATGACCGTCGGCCTCATCGGGATGGCCTTCAAGGCCGAAAGCGACGACATCCGTTCCAGCCTGTCGTACAAGCTGCGCCGGATCCTGCGGTTCAAATCCGCTGGCGTGATCTGCAGCGACCCATACGTGAAGGACCCGTCGTTCGTCGAGTTGGATGAAGTACTGCGCCGGGCCGACTTGATTGTGATCGGGGCCCCGCACGACGCGTATCGCACGCTCGACACCGACAAGCCGGTGATCGACGTGTGGAACCTGCTCGGCCAAGGCGTCAGGGTGTGACGCCCCGGGTCGCCGTCGTCATCCCGGCGTACAACGAGGGTGAACACGTGGTACCGGTACTCGAGCGGATCACCGAGGCGGTGATGCTTCCGTGTGAGATCCTCGTGGTGATGGACGATCGAAGCGATAGCACATGGGCCGTGGTCGAGCGCTATGCCGAACGCGATTCCCGAGTGCGCCCGTTCCTCAACGAACTCGGCCGAGGCCCGGCGAACGCCATCCATGCCGGCCTCCTCGCGACGAGCGCACCGGTGGCCGTGGTCACCATGGCCGACGGTTGCGACGATCCGATGCAGATCGACCAACTCACCCGCCTTGTCGAGCGCGGCGTGGTGGTTGCTGCTGCGAGCCGCTACGCGCGCTCGGGCCAACAGGTTGGTGGGCCGATGTTCAAGTCGATGCTGTCACGCCTTGCAGGCAGCTCGCTCTATCATCTTGCGCGGGTGGGCACCCGCGACGCGACCAATTCGTTCAAGGCGTACTCCACCGAGTTCGTGCGCGCCGTCGGCATCGAGAGCGACCGCGGTTTCGAGATCGGGATCGAGTTGGTTGCCAAGGCCCGCCGCCATCGCCTCGCCGTCGCCGAGATCCCTACGATCTGGCTTGACCGGGCGTTCGGTGTGTCCAACTTCCGGCTCACTGCGTGGATGTTTCGCTACCTGCGGTGGTACTTCTATGCGTTCGGGCCAAAGAAGCATCTCGATCTTGCGCCCATCGTCCTACACCACACTGAAGAGGAACGTTCATGAACAGAGTGCTCGTCACCGGCTCGGCCGGATTCATCGGCGGCTACATCGTCGAAGAACTGCTGGAACGCGGGTACGAGGTGGTCGGTATCGACAACCTCTCGAAATACGGTCCGATCACCAAGAGCTATGACGACCATCCCCGCTACCGGTTGATCCTCGGCGACGTCAAAGACACCGAGATGCTGACACGAGAACTCGAAGAGTGTGACCATTTCATCGCGGGTGCCGCCCTGATCGGCGGCATCAGCTACTTCCACACCTACGCCTACGACCTCATCGCCGAGAACGAGCGAATCATCGCATCGTGCTGTGATGCAGCCATTGCCGCCCAACGCAAGGGTCGGCTGCAGAAGGTCACCTACATGAGTTCGTCGATGGTGTTCGAGGGAACCGACCAATGGCCGAGCTACGAAGGTCAAGAACTCGATGTGCCGCCGCCGTTGTCGTCGTACGGGTTTCAGAAGCTTGCAGTCGAGTACTTTGCGCGGTCCGCCCACCAGCAGTACGGGTTGCCGTACACCATCGTGCGGCCGTTCAACTGTGTCGGCATCGGCGAGAGCCGTGCACTCGGCGACGAACAGATCTTGTCGGGCAACGTCAAGCTGGCGATGAGCCATGTCGTGCCCGACCTTGTCCAAAAAGTGGTCAAGGGGCAGAGCCCGCTTCACATCTTGGGCGACGGATCGCAGATCCGCCATTACACCTACGGCGCCGATCTTGCCCGCGGCATCGTGATGGCGATGGAGCATCCCGATGCGTTGAACAACGACTTCAACCTGTCCACGGCCGAGTCCACCTCGGTTCTCGATCTAGCCGAGATGATCTGGCACAAGATCAACGGGGCAGACGTTGCCTTCCAGTACGTCTGCGACACGCCGTTCGAACACGATGTGCAGCGCCGTGTCCCCTCGACCGAAAAGGCCAAGTCGGTGCTCGGGTTCGAGGCCACCACGTCGCTCAGCGACATGCTCGACATCGTGATCCCGTGGATCACCGAAGCTGTGCGTGATGGTCGCATCTGACATCTCAGCGCCCAGCGTGAGCCCCGGGCAGTCGCCCACGCTCCGCGCCCGTCAGTCGGTGGTCGTCGTCGCGTACCTCGGTGACGACGCCTCAGGTTGGCTGCCGACGGTGGTGGATCTTCGCCGCGCTGCTTCCGTCGCCGATTGTGAAGTTGTCGTCGCCGCTTCGGTGGCCTGTGCCAACCTGGATGGCGTCGAGATCGATGTCGTTGCGGGGTCACTTTCCGAACTGTTGACCGAGGTACTTCGATCCCGTGATGTCGGCTGGGTGCTGATCGCCGGCGAACCATGTCTCGTTCCGGAAGCGTTGATCGAAGGTCTCGCTCGATTCCAGGACGGGCGCTTTGCGTCGGTCTCATTCCTGTGTAACGCCGCTGGGACGCTGAGCTTTCCATTCCCTGGCACGCCTGTGCCATGGGCGCTGCAGGGCAGCACACCCTCCGCAATCACCGGTCGGCTGCGGAACATCTCACCGGTCCCCATTCCAACTCCGGTTCCGGTAGCTGACGGCCCACTGATCGCCTTTGCTGCTTCCACCGCGCGCATGATGCCGTCCGGGTGGGATCAGGGAGGTCGCACCTGGGATGAATCCGTCGCCGTGTATTCGTTGGCGATGCAGCAGCGTGGGCTGTTGAATGTGTTGGATTCGATGACGTACGTCCACCGCGCTGCCGATCTTCGGCCATTGGCCGGCCCCGACCCGGCCAAGGATGCCAGAATCGCTCGGCTCGCTCCTTGGCTACAGACAGCGGTCGAGTCCGCCGTAGCGGAGCCGGATTCGCCTCTGCATCTCGAACATCGGGTGGCCCGCGCCAAGATCGCTGGTCTCGATCTTTTGCTCGATGGATCCTGCCTCGGCCCTCTCGAAATGGGAACGCAAGTCGGCCTCGTCTCGATCTGTCGGGCACTGGTGCTGCGCGACGACGTAGCTTCGGTGAGTGTCACACTGAGCGGTGCGCTGCCCGGCTATGCCCGATTGCTGGCGACCGAGCCAAAGATCGGATTGGTGCGTTCCAAGGGAGACGGCGAGTTGGATACCGAGCGGATGTTCGATGTCGCCTTTCGCCCCTTCCAGCCAGACGTCGGCTATCGCCCTGATGTCTTTCGGCGGTACGCGCGTCGGGTAGTTGTCAGCATTCTCGATCTCATTGCGTATCAGAACGGTTCGTATCACTCCAACGGTGCGGTGTGGTCGAACTATCGTCGAGCGATCACTGATTCGTTGCGCCGGGTCGACGGGGTCACCACGATCTCACATGACGTCGTCACGATGATGGAGTTCGAGCGGTTGCCGGTGGGAACCGAGCGAGTGTTCCCCGTGCCGTACGGGACCGAACATGTCGGTGTCGACGTACCGAAGCGAATGCCGGAGGAACTCGGTCGAATTCCCGACGCCCGCTTCTTGGTGTGCCTCGGCACCAACTATGGGCACAAGAACCGCGACCTCGCGATCCGGACGATCCAACTGCTTCGTGACCGCGGACACGACCTGCGCCTCATCCTGGCCGGCCCAACGGTTCCGATGGGTAGTAGCCGCCTGCTCGAGGCGAGAGCAGCGGCAGATCTCACGGGCGAACCTGTCATCGCGCTCGCTGATGTCACGGCAGAAGAACGGAACTGGCTGCTGGCCCATGCCGAGGTGGTGCTCTACCCCACGGCCGCAGAGGGATTCGGATTGGTGCCATATGAAGCGGCGTGGCTCGGTACCCCGACGGTGTTCGTTCCGTTCGGTCCGCTGCTGGAGATCGCCGGTACCGATCTACCTGTCGCATCGCTCGACTGGAGCCCCGCCTCGTTCGCCGACGCTGTCGAGGCTCAGCTCGCCGATCCGGCCGTCGGCAGTGCGCAGGTAGCCTCGCTGCGCGAAGCGTCGGCGCTTCACAGTTGGGCCCACACCGCCGAGGCGTTGTGCACGGTATTCCGCGAAATCATGTCGATGGCACCAGTTGCCTGACACGGAAGGAAGATGGACGAGATGAAAACCGAGACACCAGGAGTGGCGAGCGAAACGATCGACCGTCTCTCACTCGAGCAAGCGCTGCGCGATGCTGAGATCGCAATCGCCAGATCACGGGACTTGACGTTTCGGTTGGTGGAGCTGAGATCGCAGTTGGCCGGCGAACGCGAGAACAACCAGCTCTTGCAAGACCAACTCGATGAGACGCGCCAGCTCTATGAAGCGATTCAAGGCAATAAGGCCTACAAGCTGGCCGCGCGAATCTGGACGCTGCGGCAGGCGCTCGGTGTCTGAGCGCCGATTCCTGCTTGGTATTCTGGTCTACAACGGCCGCGACGTAGTGCCTGCATGCCTTGACTCTGCTGCGGCGCTTATGGCTCCAAATGTCGATGTGATGGTGTTCGACGACTGCAGTCCGAGTCCCGGTTGGAGTGCTGACGTGGCGGCGATGTGTCAGGCAAAGGGCATCGGTTGCTACCGCACTCCGCGCAACCTCGGGATTCCGCGAAACATGAGCCTTGTCATGCGTACCGCAGAGTTCGAGCGTTACGACGTCGTCGGGCTCGTGAACTCCGATGTTGTCATGCCGACCAACCTGATCGAGGTCACAAGCGCCGTGTTCGACCAGCACCCTGGCGTCGCGTCGGTGACCCCGTGGTCGAACAACGTGTCGGTGTTCTCGCTGCCGATGCAGTCTGGCGGTGCCGAGATTGCCGAGCAACGGTTCGTGAGCGACCTTGCCGATGCGCTCTATGAGGTGCATGGCGGCGAGGTCGTCGATGTGCCGACCGGTGTCGGCTATTGCTTGATGATCGACGTCGAGACGATCCGCAGCGTCGGCGTCATGGATCCGGTATTTGGTCGCGGCTATTGCGAGGAAGTCGACTGGTGCCAACGAGCGCACGAGTCCGGTCTTCGTCACGTGCTCGCGCTCGGTACATACGTGTTTCACGCAGGAAACGGGACGAATCGCGACGAAGGACTCCTTGCGCATGGTGAGGTCACCGTGGTCGAACATGAACTCGTCCTCCGCGGTCGCTATCCGGGCTACATGCCAAGGGTCCTAGCATTCGTCGAGTCGGGCGACTTGCGGGCACGTGGCACCAAGTCGTTGTCACGCGCGTTCGTCCGACTCGCGGCGCGCTACGGCTATGACGTGTGCGTCTCGAATGTTCAGCCAGCGCAATTCTCTGACCGACCCCTCGTACGGGTCGAAAAATTCGGCTCGAGTTCCAGTGCCCTCGTCTGTCTCCACGGCATCGAGGTACCCCTCCACCTCGCGGACGGGCCAACGCCGGAATCGCTACAAGCGTTGCTCGGCAGGCCAGCATCCGTGTCAGTGGCCGAGCCCGGAGCGTTTGGCGAACAGTTCCGTCAGTGGGGCAACAGCCTGCAGCTTCCATGGGATCAACCTGCGAGCTATCCTACCCGGGTATGAGCAGCGATCTCACTGCAACGGATTCACGCGACCGGCTCGCTGCAGTCCTTGTGGTATTGGTGCTCGCCGGGGTCTATTGGACCACGATGGGTGGCCACACGACATCGGTAGATGGCGAGTTGTATTTACTCGATGTCCGATCATTCGTTCACCACACAACAGTGCTGTCTCCGACCCCCGGCCTCAACAGCGTGGTGAACCTAGCGGTGGTCAACAAGAACGGTGACACCACCACCCACGCGCCGCTGGGTCTCACGTTGCTCCTCCTGCCTGGATTCGTCGTTGGTCGATTGGCATCGTTGGTGTTTGCACAGGAAGACCGAGAGGAGGTCACCCGCCTGATCTTTCTCGCAGCGAACCCCTTGATCACCGCGCTCACGGGTGGGCTATTGGTCCTTTTGTGTCGCGCTCTTGGAGCCTCACTGCGGTCGGCAGCGACTCTCGCGATGGTGTTTGGTCTTTGCACGTGGGCGTGGGCACATGGCAACAGTGACTTCAGCGAACCTGCGACGGCACTGATGATGACCTGGGCGAGCCTCGCTTCCGTGAAGTGGTGGGCTGGTCCGACCCTCCGGCGTGCGGCGGTGGTCGGGTTCCTCGCCGGGGCAGTCGTTCTCACTCGGGCGAGCACGGTGTTGTTCGTGCCGATCTTCCTCATCGCGGGACTCGCTGCCAATCGACAGCACACAGCACCGGGGCGCGGACGTCAACTTGTTGCCTTCATGCTCGCAGGATTCGTGCCTGCCGCTGTCTTTATAGCGAACTCAGTGATCAGATTTGGTACACCGTTCACCACCGGCTATCGCAAGTTCTTGTTCAACGCGCCGCTCTACGAGGGGTTGTTCGGACTCTTCCTGAGCCCCGGAAAGGGCCTGTTCTGGTACGCCCCGATCTGTGTGGTGGCGATGTTTGGCCTCCGCCGGTCATACATCGCTCGTCGGAGGTACGCCGTGTTCGTCGGGGCCGTGATGATGGTGCACCTGGCCGTCGTGGCTCGAGTCGAGTTCTGGCACGGTGATTTCGCATACGGGCCTCGCTACCTCATCCCGATGCTGCCGATCCTCATCGCTCTGATCGCACCGATCATCGACACGGGCCGCGAATGGATGCTCGGAGTCAAAGTCGCAGCCCTCGTCGGGTTCGTTGTACCAGGTCTTCTCGGCAGTCTGATGTACTTCAACGCTGTCTACTGGCACAACGAGCCACATGTTGCCCGTGATATCGAGGTCGTCTCGCCGACGACGACTCAATTCTTCAGGGCATGGGACTTCCAGCCGCGCTCGTCGCCACTCATCCTGCAGATACGAAGCCTGCCTGACCTTTTCCGAAACACCGTCGACCGCGTCGTTGGTGACGAAGGTGGAATCACGCCGATACCCGAAGCGTACGAGGACAGAATCCATTGGTATGCTAGGGCGATCGAGCTTGATACGTGGTGGGCGTGGTGGTCTGCCAGGGATGGACCTGCTGCCGCTTACCTGTTGCTGCTCGCCCCTCTCGGCGCTTTCGTCGTGGCAGCCCGCATACTTCGTCGGCTGCGTGTCGTTGATAGTTGCGACCAAACAGTCGGTGCGAGCCCGCACGATTCGCCCTCGGCACGCCCACTCGAGGAGCACGCATGACGGCTTTCGACGAGGCGACGACCAGAGCCAAACTTCCGCTGGTCAGCATTGTCACGCCTTCGTTGAACCAAGGCGCCTTCATTCGGGAGACGATCGAGAGCGTTTTGGCGCAAACCTATCCCAACATCGAGTACATCGTCATGGACGCAGGTTCTACTGATGAGACCCACGCTGTTGCAGCGGAGTACGAGGGTCGCGTGTGCTACATCTCGGAACCCGACCGTGGCCAGTCGCACGCCATCAACAAGGGGTGGCGGATGGCGAACGGTGATATTTTGTCATGGCTATGCGCGGACGACGTTCTGTTGCCGGGGGCCGTTCAGGCCATCGTCGACGAGTTCATCATCCATCCGTCAGCGACGTTCGTTTTTGGACGCTGCGAGATGGTCAATCGCCAAGGCAACCATATCGGCACCACCTTCGCCTATCGACCTGACACCTGGCAATTGATCCACGGCTTCGATTACGTACCGCAGGCCGCCGCATTCGCGAGACGAGAAGCGATCGAGGCCGTCGGCCTTGTAGACGAATCGCTGCACTTCGGGATGGATTGGGATCTGTTCATTCGCCTCTCGCTCCTCGGCCCCGTGATCTCGATCGATCAAGTGCTCGCGAAAGCTCGCGTCTATGCCGAGACGAAGACGTCCTCGGGTGGCCTTCGTCGTTGGCGCGAACTGGTCGGGATCATGAGACGTCACGGTGAGAAGAGGTACCCGCCTGCGTACGTCCTGTACGGAGCCGAAACGTTGCGCGACTCGCTTCTCCGCACCAACCAACCGACGCCGACCTGGCGGTCCCGTATCCGCAATGTGGTCTGGCCGCTGCTTAACAGTTCGTTCGAGAGGGTGCGGATCGCCGCGTTGACCAAGGGGGTCCAAGGTTGGTTCGATGACAATTGGGCTGGGCCCAGCGTGACCAGACACTTTTATGGAGGCGGCGAAGCACTGGTCATCCGTGGCCGGCTCCCGCCTGCGAGCGAATGTCCGAAGCTGCACGGTCAGCGGCTGACGGTGCTGTGCAACGGACGGGTGCTCTCGGGTTGCGACGTCGTTCCGGGCTCCTTCACGTTGAATCTTCCCATACCGGCGGATGAGGTCAAAGGACCGATCGAGATTAAACTACGCGCGGCGAGGTCCTTCGTGCCGAAGAGTTCGGGTATGAACGGTGACATACGGAGACTCGCTTACTACATTGACGAACTGGCAATCCAGTAGCAACGATGATGTAATAGTCATGAGGTCTGGTCTGAGAGGTGACATGCGTCACCTCTCGCTCCTGCGCGATGAACTCGTTCTTGTCGAGTTCGTGAACCCCTGGTCACACCATCACCCTGCGTAGGTACCCTGCCGGCCATGGACATGTGCTGCACGATAGCTACGCGCAACTACTTGCCGTTCGCTCTGGCATTGGCCCGCTCGGTTCGTCTTCACAATCCGCAACTTGCACTGTACGTGCTGGTCGTCGATGCCGCGATTACCGAGACGGACCGTGACACGTTCGAGGATGTGACCCTGCTGGGGTGCGCCGACATCGGTATCGATCGTGTCGAGTTTCGGCGCAGGGGAGCAATGTTCGGCCCCAGGGGTTTGAGTTGCTCGCTCAAGGCCCCGCTGATGAAGCATCTGGTTCAAGAGCCTGGCTCGGTTGTGCTGTTCCTCGATGCCGACGGTCTCGTTTTCGGTGATCTGTCGCCGATCTTTGATCTTGCCCGCTGCGAAGGCCTCGTACTGTCGCCTCACCTTCACGATCCGATCGATCGTCGAACGGCGGGCTACGAACTGGAGGAGACATTTCTGAAGTTCGGGGTGTTCAACACCGGTCTACTCGCCGCGACAAACGAGGCGTCAGCGTTCATCGAGTGGTGGACGGAACGCACATCTCGTCGGTGTATCGAGGCTCCCGAGATGGGCTACATCGTAGACCAGAACTGGGCCTCCCTCGCTCCGGCGTTGTTCCACGTTGCTGTTCTCCGGCACCGGGGCACGAACGTGATGTGGTGGAATCTCTATGACCGCGACGTCGAGTGGACCGCCGGCACGCCTTCGATCTCCGGAGTACCGCTCATCCATTTCCACTTCGCGGGATTCGATTTCGGCGACCAGGTCACGCTTGGCGCCGCCAACAACGCATGGAGGGCGAACTTCCCAGGCTTCGACGAAAAGCCGGGCGCGCTGCGTGTCTGCGAGATCTACGCAAACCGGTTGAAGGCGGCAGGGCTACTCAATCCTGGGAGGGACTTGCCGTCATTCGTCCGCCTGCCCGACGGGTCATTGTTCAGTGACGAGCAGCGGACTGTCTACCGTGAACTCGTTGAGTGGGCAGAGATCAACGGACTCGAGGAACCGACGAACCCCTTTGATGAGTGACGGCTCCGCGTTACTCGCAGCGGGCGACGCGGGTGGCAGTTTGGAAGGTATCGACACCGTTCGGTCCTGAAATGCTCCGGATATCTTCTTCATTGTGCGGCTGCTGCCGTCAGTTGCAACAATGCAACACCGCCCGAGAACAACTACCGAGCTAGCAGCTCCTCCCGGTACGGAGCGCACTGCATCGGCTTCGAGAACGAGATCGCAGCCAGAAGGTAGATCGACAGACAAACGGGTCAATCGCCGAGCACTCCAGAGGCCATAGCCGTCGGGCATCCACCAGCCCTCGCCCGCGATGATGCCGCTAGCGTTGCCGGCGCACGAGATGGGTTGGGGCTGCGCTCGTGCGGGCAGGCCCGAGTGTCTCGGTTGCGCAGGCGGAACCGGTGAGGTGCACGGCAGCCAACGTAGGCGGGCCGCACGGTCGTTTCAACTCTGCGGCGATTTCACGCGTTCCGAGGCGGCAAGGTGTGGGCACCTGCGCACAAAAGCTGGAAGACTGCTCTGATGACGTCGTTCTCCGGTCGCAGGGCGAGCGAGTCTTCTCTGACAATCGGCCTCTACAACGGCTGGTTCGGGCGATCGCGTGGTGGCGGCGAGATGAAGTTACTCGCATTGGCGTCTCACCTGACGAGCCGGTTCAGGGTGATGGTGATCTCAGATCAGGAAATCGACCTACGCGCGGAAGCGGAGTATTACGGCATCGATCCTTCGGGGATCGACTACTCGTTCTTAGGTTTGCCTTCTGCCAGGGGCGTTGAGCGTGAAGCTGACGAACGTCGCCGAACGCTGCTGGGAATGCTCGATCTCGACGTCTTCGTGAACATGTCGCACGCAAGCACGATTCTCAGCCCTGTCGAGCGGGCCGTGTATATGTGCATGTTCCCCCACGAACTCGATGTCGACGAGCCCGCGTGGCTATCCAGCTACGGTGCGGTCACTGCGAATTCGAAGTACACAGCGAAATGGATCGAACGGCGGTGGGCCCGTCGAACCCCAGTGGTGTACAGCGCCGCTGTCCCCATTCCGGATGGCGGCGCGGCAAAGGAACGAGTGATCCTCAACGTCGGCAGGCTCATGCCACTCAAGCGTCAAGATCGCCTCGTCGAGGCATTCGCTCGCGCCGACCGTCTTCTTGCCGATGGCTGGCAACTCCATGTGGTCGGCAGCCCGGACCCGTTCGAGAACGAGTATCTGTCGTCGCTCCGGGAGCTCTGCTCAGACCTGCCCGTGCACCTCCACATCGCTGCCCCTCGTGAGCTTCTCATCCAATTGTATGGTCGGTCGTCCATCTACTGGCATGCGATGGGGTTTGGATTGGACGCGGAGGTGTACCCGGGCGAACAAGAACACCTCGGGCTGACGACGATCGAGGCGATGTCGGCGGCCTGCGTCCCGATCGTTGTGGATTCGGGTGGCCAGCGCGAGACCGTGATACACGGAGTGAACGGCTTCCGGTGGAGGTCGCTCGATGAATTGATCGAGCAGACCGAACGCGTCGCCTTCGATCACTCGCTCCGGACGAGGCTGAGTGAACGGGCGGTGGTCGAGGCCCGACGGTTCAGCAGTGAAGTATTCTTGGCTCGTACCACGGCGGTCATCGAGGCAGTTATCGAGGCGTCGCCGTCGACCGTGCTCGATCATCGTTGGTGAGAAGCGTTGCGCGCGAGTCGACGCTGCAATAGAGAGTCGTCAGCACCTTCTTGAGATTCAGTACTCGCGCACGCCCCAGGGCACGGCGTCGTAGCCACGAGGCTTGATGCCTATCCCTGAATCAGTCATCGAGATACCAGGGTGCCCGACCAGGAGCTACCGTCCATGCGTGCGAGGCTAGCGAGATCGCCGGTACCTGTTGACTTCGCTACTTTGGGCCGCGATTGCGTTCTCTTCACGAGATGAACGGAACGTGTTGTTCTCTTCGTGATGAGAACGAGGTGTTGACCCACACGATCGGTTGACGAGGCGGGGCGGGGCGGGTCAACGGTCAGTCTTCGCGCGGGCCCCAGGGCAGGGTCGGATAGCGCTCGCGGATTGCATCGATGGCGTCGTCGGTGGCCAGGTTGGTGAGGGCGATCATCGAACTCGGCTGCACCCGGTAGCGGCCGAGCATCTGGGTCACCAGTCGGGCGTGACCGCCACTCACGGCGAGCCGTAGCCACAGATCCCAATCCTCCCAGCCGTAGACGTGCTCGTCGTCGTCCCGGTAGCCGCCGAGCCGCTCCCATGTCTCCTTGCGCCACATCGCTTGGGCATCGATGTAGTTGGCACGACACAGCCGCGCCACATCCCAACCGATTGCGCTTCGAACGTTGCGTTGTACGCCGAAGTCTTCGAGCATCGCGTACGTGGCGGCAGCACCAGGGTCGTCGCCCAGCGCGTCGGCGAGCCGCCGTAGGCATGTCGGGTAGATGTGGTTGTCGGCATCCATCACCATCACCAGGTCGGCGCGTGCCGCGGCGAAGCCGGTGTTGCGTGCCGCTGCCAGACCCTCGTTGGCGTCTTTGGCCAGGAGCAGCATCGGGATCTTTGGATGCGTGTCGATGAAGTCGTGCACGATCTGGCGACTGTGATCGGTGGCGTGATCTTCGACGACGATCACCTCGAACGCGATGTCCTCACTCGCAGCGATGCTGTCGAGTGTCTCGGCCACCACGTCGGCGTAGTTGTAGACCGTGACGACCACGCTGACCTCGGGTTCGGCGTGTGTTGATTGTTCCACTTGATCGTAGGCTCGTGTCGCCCGGCGGATGGTGTGCTGTTCGGTGCCGTGATCGAGCAGGCAGGCGGTGGCATCCAGCCGGCGCAGAGCAGCGTTCGCGGCGAGGGCGATCCGCTTCGCTTCGACCTGGACTGCGCGGTACGGGCGGAAGGCGCCGAGCCGCACCGGCGGAGGAACCTTCGATGCGCCAAGCCGCCACAGACCCTTCGTCGGATGACTCGACGTGACATGGTCGCTGAGCCGTGGCAGCACTTCGGTCTCGATGCGGTCGAGTAATGGGCCGAGCGCGTGGTGTAGGCCGAGCGGCCCGGTGACGGCCTGGTACGCCGCGTCGGCGATGGAGGCGACACGGGTGGGGTCGGCGAGCAGTTCGTCGATCACGTCGCCGAGCTCGTCTGCGGGAGCCTGGACGAAATGCACGCCGGGCACCAACGGCTCGAATCCCTCCGACGGCTCGGTCACGACAACGCACCGATTGGCCATTGCTTCGACCATCCGGGCCCACTCGAAGTACGGCGGCGGGGTGACTCCAGCAGGCAGGTGGACCCTCCGGTCGCGGTGTAGATTCAGCAGTAACGTGGACGAGGCGAGTAACTGGTACTTGTCGTCGCCGAACACGAGACCGGGTACACCGTCGCGCGATGGCTTCTCGAACCGGAACAGACGCAGGTCGGCATTCCGCCGATGCAGATGCGGAGCGAGGTCGGCGAGCATCGCACCACGGCGATCATCGAGGCCGCCCATGAACAGCACGTCGACGGGACGTCTACCGGTCGGCTCGCCCGCCACCATCGACGGCACCGCACCGAGTTGCAGATGCGCGGCATCGACGCCCACTTCCCGGAGCGCGGAAACACCGTGCGGGTTGATGTCGAGTGTGAACAGCCCGCGGCGGCATGTATCGACCGAAAGGTGAAACCATGGGGTGCCCGGCTGTTCGGTGCAGACCGCAACGCTGGCGGCGGCCGCACGTTGCAGATCAGCAGTGGGTGCATCGAACAGTTCGAAGTACTCGTGTGGGGCAACGACCAGATTGATCGAACCGTCCGTGGTGGGGAGGCGGTCGGTGACGAGCACGGCCGCTCGCCCGGACTGCTGCGCCGCTTCGACCAACCAGCAGCCGATGTCGTCGAAGAACTGGTTCCCGGTCGGGGCGACGAACACCCGCACCGGCGCGGGCGCACGGCTCGGTGCGGCTGGGACCGTGGCCGTCATGTGCGGCGCAGCAGCATCCGGGCTGCCTTGCGCGGGGCCCGCCCGAGTTTGCGGACAGCGCGTCCGAACACCCCGCGCTTGTCGGGGTGATGGCGCGCATCGTGCAGCATCTGGTGGACGAGAGCGTGGCGGCTCATCGCCGTGGGCAGCGCTTCGGCCAGGGAGCGAACCTCGGCGCGCCGTTCGATCGCCTCGGTACGGAGTTCGGCGATCGTCGCCTGCGCCGCGTCGACCCGTCGCCTCAGTTCAGCGTTCTCCTCGGCTAAGCGAACGAGTTCACCAGCCGGGCTGTCGGTGACCGATGCGGCCTTGTCGGCTGCGGCGTTGTCGGACATTGTGATAAAGATACGGCCGGATGAGGAGCAGGCGGTGACGGGGTGCGAGCCTTCTAGTGTGGCCGTGTGCCTGGTCGTGCCGAATGGTACGTATCAGCCGGCGCCCCTGGCCGCCGCTATTCGCCGCCATCACCCTGATTGGGACGTGTGCGCGATCTGGTGCGGCGACCCCCAACTGCGCCCGCACCTGGACAGCCGCGACGTTGTCAGCTGGCGCGACGACGGGCATCCGGGCCCGGTCTCCGGTCCCGGCCCTCTGTCCGGCTGGGAGCAGGTGCTCGTCCGTGACGATGTGCGCGTGGCGGAGTGGCGGCGGGCGTTGGCGGTGGCCGACGAGATGCTGTTGGGTGATGTCGGGCATGTGATCGTCCTCTGGGTCGGTGCTGTTGCGGTACTCGACCGGTTGGATGCGTTGATCGATGGTGCGGGTGGCGCTGATGATCCGCCGCTGACGGTCGTTCCCCTCGTGACAGGCCCGTTGCCGGACGACGAGCTGTCCCCGTCACCGAGCGATCTCGATGATGCCGGACGATTCACCACCGATGTCCTCGTCGTTCACCGTGGGGGACGGGCCGCACTGCGGTTGCTCGCGGCCGAGTTGGCGACCGGCGCGGACGTCCCGGTCGGTCGTGTACTGGAGACGGTGGTCGCAGCAGTCGGAGCGCGCGAGTTGGTGGACGAGCGGATCGGGGTCGGTGTGTGGCGGTGGGGTAGCGATGCGCCCGCGTTGCTGGATCTGCCCGGCTTCGATGTGGACGAACCGTGGGTGCTGGCCCCGACGATGGAAGGCATCGGTCGCATTGCGGTCGTGGGGAATCACGCGATCACCGCTGCACTCGCGCGGGCGGCTCCACAGCTTGCGGGCGAACGACTGCCGCTCACCTTGCCGGGAGGTGTCGTCGTCGACCGCACCGTGCGTGCCGTCGTACGCGCGGCTGACTCGACGTGGGGGGGTCCGGCAACCCGGATTCCGGTTCCGGCTCCGTGGTCGGATGCCCCCACCTTCCGGCGGTGGCTGAGCATTCGGTTCTGGGCTTCGCTGCGGGCCTGGCGTCACGACCTGTCCGAGACGTTTGCCGACCCGGTTGGTGCCGATGCCGGTGCCTTCCTGAAGTGGGCGCGTCGCAGCTATGTGGATGATCTCGACATGTCGCCGCTGATTTCGGTCGAGGGCCTCAGCGAGGCCGGCCCGGGCATCGACCACGACATCAACGGCTTCGATCAACCACTGATCATCGATCCCGTTCGAGCCATTTCCCGTACGACGCCGAAGATCCGCCCGGAGCAGCCGTGGGACGTTGCGCCATCGGTACAGTCGGGCGGGCTGAACCTTGTCGGCTACCTCACTCGCGAGGCCAGTCTTGGTGATGTCGCCCGACGCCTCGGCGCTGCGGTGTCGGCTGCTGGATTGTCGACGTCGTGGGTCGCCTACCACCGCTCGGCCAGTCCCGAACTGCCGGACGCTCCGCCCGTCGACCAACGGGTAGCGTTCGACACCACCCTCGCCGTGGTGACCGCCGATCAGTTCCCGCTCCTCCACGGTGATCACCCCGAGTTGTTCCAGGCCACGCAGCGGATGATCGGCTACTGGTTCTGGGAGCTCGAGCACATCCCCAAGGCGATGCGCGACGCAACAGCGCTGGTCGACGAGATCTGGGCAGGGTCACGGTTCGTTGCCGACGCGTTCGCTGCGGTCACCCACAAGCCGGTCCGGTATGTGCCGATCCCGGTGCCGGCGCCGGTTCGCTCGATGCGCACCCGAGCCGAGTTCTCGCCGCTCGCCGATGTCGGGAACCGGTTCGTGTTTCTCGTCGTGTTCGACCATCTCAGCATCACCGAGAGGAAGAACCCGATCGGCGCGATCCGGGCGTTCCGTGAGGCGTTTTCGCCCGGCGAAGGGCCGGTGTTGCTGGTGAAGTCGATGAATGCCGGTCTTCGCTGGCGTCAGCATCAAGCCGTGCTCGCCGCCGCTGGTGACCGCACCGACAGCGACATCCGGTTCTGGGACGAGCATCTCGACCGCTCCGACCAGATGGCGCTGGTGGCCACGGCCGACGGCCTGGTTTCGTTGCATCGCAGCGAGGGCCTCGGCCTACATCTCGCGGAAGCGATGTGGTTGGGCACGCCGACCATTGCAACCCGCTACTCCGGCAATGTCGACTTCATGGACGACTCGTGTGCGCTGTTGGTCGATGCCGGCAGGGTGAACGTCGGCAGGGGAGGCCAGGGTGTGTACCCACCCGATGCGCTGTGGGCCGATCCCGACCTTGCCCAGGCAGCGTCAGCCATGGAACGCCTGGTCAGTGACCCTGCATTGGCCAGTCGATTGGCGTTAGCTGGTCAGGAACGTATGCAAGCACAGCCGAGCCTGGCCGAAACCGGACGGGTCATTGCCGACATCCTCGACGCATGCCCATAGCGACGTTCGATTCCGTCGAGATCCGCTACGAGATCATCGCACACGGAGGACCGTGGGTCGCAGCGATCTCGAGTGCCCGATCACCGTTGGAGGACGTAGAAGTCCTTGCACGGAGTGTCGCTTCCTACGGGTACAGGGTTCTCGTCCATGATCGGCGCAACTGTGGCCGATCGTCGCTGATGTTCGACACGTTCGACCCGGACGAGAACGTCTGGGCCGACGACCTCAGCCGGTTACTGGACTGCCTCGGCATCAGCCGGGCCGTGGTCGTCGGCTATTCGCGAGGCGCGCGGGTGGCGGTCCGTTTCGCGCTACGCCATCCCGACCGGACCCGAGCCCTGTTGCTGTGGGGGATCAGCGGGGTCCTTGACCGCTAGCCCAACCGGGTGCGTCAGCCGGGTTGTCAACCCAACCGACGACAACTAGAGTTGTCGCTGTGGGATCTTGCCGAGCGCTCGCAAGCACGGCATCTCCGACGACGACTACGTGATCCACGCCATGCCAGCCCGCACCAAGTACGTGAAGATGATCAAGCCGAAACGAGGAGGCCAGCCATGAAAGCCAAGAAGCACCCACGGGACCTCAGCGACGCCGACGTCGAGGCCATCGTCTCTGCCTTCGATGACAACGCCGACGCGGCCTACTCCGTCACCGACTCGGCCACGCTCGCCGAGCTACGTGCAGCTGCGTCGGCTCGGCGGGAAGCAGAGGGCCGGATTGAGGACGCTGCCCTCGCCGCTCACAGTGCCGGCCTGTCCTGGGGTGTGATCGGCGCCCAGCTCGGTATGACCCGTCAAGGCGCACGCCAGCGCTTCGAACGCCTCATCGACCACTGACCACTCTCAATCCATCGTTCTCATCACGAATAGAACGTGACGTGCCGTTCACCTCGTGATGAGAACGCAAGATCGCAAGCGCGACCGTGGTGCAAGGTGGCGCGTGCTCCCGGCTGTTTCACGATGCCTTGGACGAAGCGGGGGCCGAGGCCATCGCATAGTTTGCTGAGCCATCTGAATGTGCGGGCACCGATGTTGCTGGACGCCTTCACCTCGATGCCAACGATCCGGCCGTCGGGGTGTTCGAGCAGGATGTCGACCTCAGGCCCTGTCCGGTCGCGGTAGTGAAAGATCCGGACCCGCTGGTCATTCCAGCCGATTTGCCCACCGGCTGGTTCTGGCCGACGGGTCGGGTGCATGCTTTCTGGCGAGATGTTGACCTGATGCGCAGCGAGTCCGCTGTCGAGAACAACGATCTTGGGTCGGGCGGTCACCCGCTGGGTGAGATTGGTCGACCACGCTGGAACGAGCCACATCAGGTAGAGGGTCTCCAACAGATCGAGATACGGAGGCAGTGTGCGGGCCGGATATCCGCCGTCGGCTGACACGTCCGCCACGTTCAATTCGCTGGCGTTGCGGGCCGCCAGGAGCGAGACGAGCCGGCCAAGATCTCCGAGCCGTTGCAATGTGTTGACGTCGGCGGCGTCGCGCGATCACGCGTGTCTCAGCGTGTCTCAGCGTGTCGTTTGAGAGGAAGCTCTCGTATGTCGATGCGCGACGGGTAGCGACCTTCGCTGATCCGCAGCTATTTGATCGCCGATTCGCATCTTCGGGTCCGCTGATTCGCAACACACTCGTAAGACGTCCTTCCCCAGCCGCCTCGGTGGCTCGTAGCGCGATGTCAGGCATCGGCGTGGTGGTCCACGCTCGCCGGGAAGGTCCAACGGCGGTCTCCTTGCGGTGCCCGAACCATGTGGCGAAGCGTTCCCGCAGGGCATCGGAACCGAGCATGCGGCCACCAAAGTCCTGTATGAGTTCCACGGCGAAGCCCGCCGCCGCGCCCAAAGCCTCGACATCAAGCACGACGGAGACGTGTCGCCTCCACGCAGAGGCTCGGCCAGAAGTCGGCACCTTGCCTGAGAGACACCGGACGGTTGTAAGCGACTCTTTTGCAGCCCCCGGGGTGCCTCGGCTCCAGTGACGCTGTCAGGTGCGTTATACGTTCGCTCTGACGGTGCTCAAGCTCACAGCGATCGGAAACTCGACCGGCCTGATCCTGCCGAAGGAACTGCTCGAACGGCTTCGGGTCGGCCGCGGCGATTCGCTGAACGTCGTTGAGACTCTGACCGGTATCTCGTCGTTGCCGTTCGACCCGGAGTTCGATCGTCGGATGGATCTGGCCGAGCGTGTGATGCGGGAGGATCTTGACGTGTTAGGACGACTCGCCCAGTGACCGGCGAACTCCAAGGGTTGACGCTCGCTGATCTCATCGCGATTCACGCTCGACAGTTCGCTCGTGTCTGGTCTGTGAGTTTCGGTGCTGGCTGAGCCGCCGGAATCTCACGAAGCGCGAGGCGATGTGGCCCGCTCGACACGTCGTTCGTTGGGGAGGCGTCGCATAATGATACGCTGGTATCAGTTTGAGACGCCCATGGTGGGTGATGTCCAGGAGGTACATGAGATGATCGCCGACAAGCCAACCCGGGTCGCCGTCGACTTGCTCGAGTCCGCAGCAGTCGAAGGGGTCCGTCAAAGCCGTTCAGCCAAGCAGCAACTCGACCACTGGGCGCGTGTCGGGCGGGCTGTGTCGATGCGTGAGACCGCATCCCGGATGCGTATCGAAGCGGTACTCGGTGCGACGATGACCCTCGCCCAGCTCACCACCGAAGAACGTGTCGTCGCCAACGCCGAACTCGACGCGTCCATCCAAGAACGGGCGCGGTCCATCTCGTTCGGGGCTCGCCTGGCGGCGCAAGGGATCACGACCGTCTCGCTCGACGATGACGGCAACCTCATCGAACACCGACCCGACGGAACCCGAGTTCCCATCGGATGAGCCGCCTCGACCTCGTCGTCGGCCCGAACGGTGCAGGCAAGACCACGTTTGTACAACTGGTCATCGCGCCGACCTTACCGAAGTCGGTGTTCGTCAACGCTGACGTGATCGCCGCCGAACGATGGCCACACGACCCGGCCGGGAACGCGTATCAAGCCGCCACAATCGCTGAGAGCACGCGGCTGCGTCTCATCGAGCGTGGAATCCCACTGATTGCCGAGACGGTGTTCTCCCACGAATCGAAGCTCGACCTGATCCGAGCAGCGATCACCGCTGGTTTCGAAGTCGCGCTGCACGTCGTGATGGTCCCTGAGGAGTTGGCGGTTCGACGTGTCGGGTACCGCGTCGCCGCCGGCGGTCACGATGTTCCCGTCGACAAAATTCGATCGCGTCATCAGCGGCTGTGGCGACTGATCGTCGAGGGGGTCACACTGTCCAGCACTGCCACATTCTGGGACAACTCAGCGTTCGATGGCCCCCAGATCGTCGCACTTTTCGTCGGAGGGTTCCCGGTCGGTTCTCCAGCGTGGCCGGGTTGGACCCCGACCGTACTGACGGGCCACCGCTGGTAGCTCTGACGACCATTTCCATCGCTGTCTGTGCATGTTCGGTACGGTGGTGGCGTGATGAGTCGATGGCGGGCGTGGGTGCGGTGGATCGTGTCAGGTCGGGCGGACACAGCAGTAGCCCTCGATGCGCTGTCTGCAGATCTGCGCGCCCTGCAGCAGCAAGTCGCCGCGCTCCAACGGCATCTTCACGAACTGGACGCCGACCATCGGGCCGTCGGTGACCGGCAACTCGACGAGTTCGACCGCGTTCGTCTGGCAGTTTCGTCGGTTGCCGATGACCTTTCGACGCGGATCGCGGCACTGCACGAACGACTCGACTCGTCGTCATGAACGACGTGCCCGTCGACCTGCCCGTCGACCTGCCCGTCGAAGCGCCAAACGAATCGCCAGTCGAATCGCCCGATGCCCGCCTGGCAAGTTGGGCCGAGCGTGACGCGGTGATCGGTCTGGCGGCCGAGGCCGATCAGCTCAGGTCCCAACTGGTCGAACGCGACAGAGAACTGGTCAACCTGCGTGAACGGGCCGAGCGACTTGCGCAACGCGTCGCACAGTTGACTCTGGAACGCGACCGGCTCGATCAATATGCTCAACAGTTGCAGCGGCCGTCATTCGCCGGACGGGTGTATCGCAAACTGCGGCGCATCGTCAGTCGCGTGCTCAAGGGCTGACACCATGGCAACGCCGGGGAGCAACCCGACCGTCAGCATCATCATTCCGAGCATCGGCAGTACCGGTGTGGTCCACGGTGTAGAGCGGGTGTTCGTCGTCGAAGCGGTCCGGTCCGTGCTCTCCACCGCCGCTGTGCCATTGGAGATCCAAATCGTTGCCGGACGAGAGATGCCCGAGGCCGTAGTCGACGAACTGGTGGCGCTAGGTCCACACGGAGTAGTGCGGATCGTTCGCTATGAGGCGGACTTCAACTTCTCGGCCACCGTCAACCTTGGCGCGGCTCACGCGGGTGGCGAATATCTATTGTTGCTGAACGACGACACCGAGGTGATCTCGCCGGACTGGCTGTCGCAACTACTCGAAGCTGGGGCCGCTGGTCCGATCGGTACGGTTGGCGAAATCGGTACGGCCGGTGAAATCGGTGCGGTTGGCGCCCGGCTTCTGTTCGAGGACGGCACGCTGCAGCACGCCGGGCATACGTATCGCACATCGCTCGACCATGTCGGATTCGGTCTCCCCGGCGACAGCGTCGGCCGCCACGGTGTGCTCGGCGTCCGTCGCCCGGTCGCCGGCGTCACCGCAGCCTGCATGCTCACCCCCGCCCGGGTCTTCGATGAGGTCGGTGGGTTCACCACACTCCTGCCCGGCAACTACAACGATGTCGACTACTGCATGAAGCTGCGCTACCTCGGCTACGAGGTGGTCTACGAGCCGCAGGCCGTGCTGTACCACTTCGAGTCGCAGTCCCGCGTGGCCGGCGTGCGGCCAGACGAGATCGCGCTCATCCAGCGACGCTGGCTCACCCGCCTCATCGACGATCCCTTCACCCCCTCCACCGTCTGACCACTGCCGTGACGTCGCCCCCCGGCACCTCCTAGCGTTTGGTAGGTTCAGCCCCCTCTGGGGGGCTCGAGCTACCAAACGCTAGGGTGCGGATGAGGCGCCGACAAGGCAACCATGTCGGTTCGCCTTGTACTGCGTGTACCCTGTCGGGATGGGTATCGCCGAGTTTCGAGTCTCCGAACGGGGCCAGATGGCACTCCCGGCCGAGGCTCGACGGCGCTGGAACCTTGTGGAGGGCGGCCGTGTCGAGATCGCCGACCTGGGCGATGCGCTGGTGATCGTTCCCGCTGGTCGAGGAGGCCTGCGCGCGTTGTTGAGTGCCGCGATCGATGAGGCCGGCGGCTACGCGGAACTCGCGCACCAGGCGACTGATGCGGAGCCCGATCTCGGTTGAGCGCTGGTGACTTGCTCATCGCCGACCACCTTCTGCTGAGGCTCCTGCTCGATGATGAGCCAGTCGATCTGCGCCAGCGCAATGGTCGGCTCGTGACGACCGGCCTGTGGTATCACCGACTCTGTCGGGCTCTGTCCATTTCGACGGTGAGCGGTGCGATGTCTCGCATGCTGGGTAGCGCTGATCCTATCCTCGGGGCGCGGGCCGTAGCCGCAATGACCGAGCTACCAGATGACATCGGGCTTGCTTCGCTCCGGGACCTTGCCTGGCCGATGGCACACCTGTTGGACGTCGGCGTGCGGCTCAATCTGATGTCGCTCGAAGCGCTTGCCGCAGCTGAATGGTATGACGCTGAGATCTGCCTCGCGGTGGCTGATGCCAACCCGCAACTGATCGCCGCTGCGTCGTTGCGGGGAGTTCCGCTCCGACTGGTCGTGCACTGAGACCTGCGCCAACTCATCCGATCGACAGTGAGCTGTGACAATGGCTACCGTCACACGGCACTCTTGTGCATCGAAGCGGACGAAGCGTGGACCTGCTGCTCGATGGCCTGGTCTTGACCCATCGGTTGATCGAGACCATCCATGTGGTCGTTGCGTCCCCGATCTTTGGCGTTGCGTTGCGGTCAACAGGCTGTCGCAAAATTGCGGGTGGGGTTGGCAGTACCCGACCCCGACCCCGACCCCGACCCCGATCCCGGTCCCGATCCCGGTCCCGATCCCGGTCCCGATCCCGGTCCCGATCCCGGTCCCGGCCGTGCGGTCGTGCTGCAGCGTGAACGTTCGTTGCATGACAGGCAGGCGTGGTGGAAGTCTGCATCAGCGACCACGACGGCTGTGCGGGCACGATCGCGTCGAGTTTCATGTCACCAGCGCCGATAACTCGACGCGACTCCTCCCAGAAAGGCGTAACGGGCAGGATCGCGTCGACTTTCATGTCGCCAGCGCCGATAACTCGACGCGACTTGGCACCGCAACAGCGGGTAGGCCAGCGGGTGGGCTGTCAGTCGCCGATGTTGAGCCGACTGCTGTGGCACAAGCACGAGTTCAGCAACAACCATGACACCGGTGCCGATAACACGACCAGACGGCCAGACGGCCAACCTCACCTGCCACACCACCAAACAGCATTGTGCGACAGCCTGCCAATGACAGTCCAACGCCAAAGGTCGGATGATTTCGGCGACAACCCTCGCCTTCGTTGCGGCGGCTTCAGCGGATTGCTCAAGACGTTGAAGAAGGACACTCCCGAAGGTGTGCCCAACGAGTACGTGATGGACCCGTTCGAGGTGAAGTTGAACTATCTCGGCAAGCCATACCGGACCGTGCTGTTCGAGCTCGGCCATCCGGAAGCCGTCAGCACCGACGAACTGGTCGAACGACTCGGCAGCGACATCGCCGAGATCTTCACCGAGGTCGGGTTGCCAGCTCCGGAGCCGGTCAGGGTGATGAGCGCCGAACACCAGATTGCCCAGAAGATCCACGCATGCACCGGGCCCGACGCGGCGAGCAGAGCGCACGACCTTGTCGACATTCAGATCCTCGCTGCCGTGGAGGATCTGGACTACGCAGCGATCGGCCCGCGCCTGTTCGCATACCGCCAACGCCACGAGTGGCCCCCGACCGTCGTCGCCCATGATGGATGGGACGGACTGTACGCAAGCGCGTGCGCGTACATCGTCAACGACACAGTGCTGGCAGCCGTCGGTGAAGCCGTCGACTTGGTGAACGGTATCGTAGAGCGGGCGGTCGGCTCCGCTCGATAGACGCTCCGCATCGCTGCCTGGTTAGATCGGTTCGAGCGTCGCTCTCGCAACGCTTGGCTACGGCCCAAGATCGCGAGACGGCTGAAGCGGATCGTCGGGTACGTGGGCGACCACGCCGCAACGGTTGTCCGAGCACTCACGTTCGCAGCGTACGGGTTGGTCGCATTCATGCCGTTCGGCCTGGGCACGGGTTCGGTGGGAGGGGTCAGACGCGGACGAGCCAACAGCGTTTGGTAGGTGCGGCCCCCTAGAGGGTGCTCCACCTACCAAACGCTGAGGTTGATGGCTGGCTCGGTTGATGGCTGGGTGGAGATGCGCGATTCCGGGGGGCTGGCGGCCCGATCGGCTACCGTGACTCGCAATGATGTTGGGCGAGATCTTCGCGGCGTTCGGGGCCCTGGAGCCGTACGACCGCTTCCAGATCGGTGGCCTCATCCATGATCCGACCAGGTGCTTTCCGGTAACCACCGCAGACTTCGCCATGCTCGCCGTCCCGGGCGACGGTGCCACACGTACCGGTTTCCTGCAACTATTGCAGGCTGCGCTGATCCCGGTTGTCGATGGCGCACTCTCGCCATACACGCTCCGTGCGCTGGTACCCCGGGTCGCTGTACTACGTGGCGGCGTCGAGACCTCGCCACTGACGACGAACCGGTTGGTCGCCCTCGTGCGCGCCAATGGCCACCCCACATGGGGAGATCTCGCAGGTTGCACGATCGGCGACGTGCGCCGTTGGCACGGTGCTGGCCAACAGATGACCGCCCAACTCATTGTCGCTGCTGTTGCGGCAGTGCTGCACAACGCGCCCGACGAACACGGCGTTCAGCTCACGCTGGCCCTCCACGCCGCGCCACGAAATGGGGTCTGCGCTGCGCTGGATGCATGCCTCGCCAGCCTGCCCGATGCGCGCGGCCGATTCGCGTTCGAGCGTGATGAGTTGCGCCTCGACGAACAGCGAACGGCTTCCTCCGACAGACCGATGACGCACCAGTTCATCGGTGTTGGCCCTGAGCACGTGCGCAAGTTGAGGGCGGTGGCACGTCGTCACATCCTCGAGGTGACGAGGCAGGATGCTGCCCTTGAACAGCGGGTCGTCGAACTCGCCGCCGTCATCGGCCTCGCCACCGATCACGACGGGTTACGCCACGCTCTCGCGACTCTAGACCTTCCTGGCCTTTCTGAGCCGGCTGGTCTGCTGGCCATCTGGCTGGCCGGGCCATACCGGGCAGTACCCGGTCACGATGGCTGGTGGTCGCCTCGACCAGTCGAGCTCATCGAAGCAACAAACACGTTGCTCGCGACGGGCGGCGGAGTACACACCCACGACGTCGTGATCAAGGATCTCGCCAGCTTCGGAATGACCGCGGCCCAGGCCGAAGGTTGGCTGTGTCGTCAACGCGTCAGGATCGAGCGCGGCGTTGTCGTTGATCTCCGCGGCAGCGCAGCCGCCATCGGGGAGCGCGTTTTGGAAGCGACCGGGCAGGCGATGAGCTATCGCGAGTTGTGTTCGTGGATGCCAGCCGAAATTTCGGCGTCGGCGCTCGCCACTGAACTGCAGCGCAACCGGACGTTCATCGAGACGGGACCGGACCGGTGGGAGTTGGCCGACTGGGGTGGCGAACCGTCGGCGCATCTTGTGCGCCTCAGCATCGAGGTGACGGCTGAGGAGGTGGCCGGTACTGATGCAGCGTTGTCGAGCGAGGTGGCATCCTTGCTCCGACTGCGACCCGGCATCCCGCTGATCCTCGGAACCCGGTTCGGTCCGCTGGCCCTCTGCTTCGACGGGTGTCAGGTGGTGCGCGGCACCGCCCGCCCGGTGGTGTTGGCATCTGGTGCTTCGATCGGCGATGTCCTATGGTTCGTCGTCGATCCTCGCGACCTGGCCGTGGAGGTCTCTGTTGAGCCGGGGACGACCACACCGGCAAACAGCAAACTCGCCACGATTACGCCCACCTCGACCCACCGGAGCACTGTGTGAACACCCAAGGCCTCGAAGACGCCCTCACCACATTCGAACGCGAGGTTGCCGCCGCGGTCAAGGCGCTCTCGAGCGCGCTGCGTGAAGCCAAGAAGTTGCAGGCTGCTGCGGCCCACGGGCAGTTGCGCGATCTCCGCGCTGGCATCGACACCTCGGCCAAGCTCGCAGATCAAGCGGCCGACGCCGTACGCGATCTAGGCGGGGCGTGGACGTTCGACGAGGGTGCCCACTTCGCCGACGGTGGGTTCGTGAAGGAGGTCCTGGCGCTTGGCGAACGGGAGAACCTCAGCGCGGTCGAGTCCGACGACCGGATCCTGAGCTACCCGGTGATCGTGCGCATTTCAGCGGGCGATACCACCGTGCTCATCGACAAGGTGCGCGAGCGTCGGGTGCGGCCATCTGCACTGGTCCGTCAGCTGAAAGCACTCCAGATCCTGCCGCCCCGGTTCAAGGCTGGGGCATTCATCGAGTCTCTGAGCGCCGCGTACGATCTGGCGCTTGCCGGCAAGGCGCTGCGCGCGGCGAGCACCGTTGGGCTTCTCGACGTCTACGCGGTGCTCACGCTCATGCCGGGCGCAGCGCGGGAGTACTCCAAGCAGGAGTTTGCCCGTGATGTCTACTTGCTCGACCAGAGCGGGGTGGTAACGACCAAGGATGGTCGGAACCTGACCTTGCCGGCGAGCGCCCTCACCCGAGGTTCCGCAAAGGTGACGACGGTAACCCGGTCTGGCCAGGCCAAGGTCTACGCCGGGATCTGCTTCGAAGCGCCCGGCCGATGATCGCCGTCGACACATACGCCGCGTTCCTTGCCGCCGAGTACCTCCGCGACTACGTGTCGAATGGCGGCGCCGCAGTCAAGTTCGTCGTTCCTCCAGACGACGACACCGCCGAAGCGTTCAGTTCGTCGTTGCATGCAGAAGCGTCGGCGGCCGGGTTCATGTCACTGAACGTCGATGCTGTGGCGACGCGGGTTCATCTGATGGACCAGGTGTTCTTCGAGATCGCCCACCAGATTGACTGGCTGGCGCTCGCTCGCGTGGCGGTACGTCGGGCGATGTCCGAGGCCGGCTACCCGCCGCCTGCCGAGTCGGATCCGGTCGAATCGATAGGTGTCGAGGCGCTGGCGGCTCACCACCGAGTCGACCCGGCCGAACTGTCCAGAGACCTGAATCGCCAATTGCAGTCGATGATCATGCGGGACTACGCGATGGTCCAAGAGTTTCGGGTCGCGATGCTTCGCCTCTGCCAGGCGGAGTTGGCAACCGGCCAGGTCAGCGATGCTGAACGTGATGCTGTGATCGCCTGGTTGCATGGAGTGCTCGGTCAGTTGTCGCTGTTGCGATCGGCGATGATCTTCCGGCGAATCGGACGGCATAACGCGCGCAAGCTGTTCTTTTCGACATGCCACTGGGTTGCGACCAACGGCTACGCCGGGGTGGTGCTCGAACTCGACGTACGCAGGCTCGGATTCGCCCGGCGCCCCCTGCCCGAGGAGCGCAACGGCTTCTACTACACCAAGACAGCACTGCTCGACGCCTACGAGTTGCTGCGCCAACTGGTCGACAACACCGATGAACTGTCCAGATGCTGTGTCGTTGTTGTCGCGGCACCGGAGTTTCTCACCGACGAGCATCGCGGGGTCAGCGCCTACCAGGCACTGAAGTTGCGAATCCACGACGAGGTGCGTGACCGCGTCCGCGACAACCCATTCGCCTCGTTGGTTCGATTGGAGCAGTCATGACACTCGATCGATTGCCAGCACGGCGGGCGCTCGAGGCGCTTCGGGCCGGAGTCCCGAATCATGATGCTGTCGCCGCACTTGGCTCGCTGCAGACGGCAATCGGCGACCGATTCAGCGAGTTGCTGGCGGCGGCGGTCAGTCCCAGCCGCACGGAACCGGTTGGTGGTCTGCTGATCGGGGGCGGGTTCGGGTCCGGCAAGAGTCACGTGTTGCAGCATCTTGCAGAGCGCGCGCTGTCGGCCGGGTTCGTCGTTTCCAAGGTGGTGATCTCGAAAGAGACCGGCCTGCACGATCCCGTCAAGGTGTTGCGCGCTGCGGTCGAGGAGGCCCAGGTGCCGGGACGTCTCGGGTCGGCGATCGACGAGATCGCAAGTGGGCTACGCACCGGTTCACCGGAGTACGCCGGGCTGTATCGCTGGGTGCACAGCGACGGAGCACCGATTGACAGCCGGTTCGCGGCCACGTTATTCGTTCACGAATATGCACGCGGCGATGCTGAGTTCGCCGACCGGATCGTGCGGTTCTGGGCGGGCGATCCGCTTCCTCTTGCCGACCTTCGCCGCCGATTGAAAGAGGCCGGCGCGGCGGGAACGTACAAGCTGGGCAGCGTCAAAGAGCGCGATCTGGCGATCCAACGATTCCGATTCATCTCGCGCCTCATCACCGCCGCCGGATTCGCCGGGTGGGTGATCCTGCTCGACGAGGTCGAGCTGATCGGCAGATACTCGTTCCTGCAACGCGCCAAATCGTATGCCGAGGTCAACCGTTGGGTTCGTGGTGATCGCGAGGATCCGGGTGCTCCGCTTACCGCTGTACTTGCCACTGTCGAAGACTTCGAGGCTCAGGTGCTCGTCGGCAAGAACGACGTTGAGCTCATCCCAAGCCGGCTGCGGCTCAAAGCGACCGCCGAGGCCGAGCTGCTTGCCGGCGCAGCAGAAGCCGGTATGCGGGTGATCGAACGTCAGCAACTTCCCGTACAGCCGCCTGATCGTGATGCGCTCGACCGAACGTACAGCGCCCTCAAGGCGTTGCACGGTGCTGCATACGACTGGGAACCTCCCGACGTGGAGGGGCTCGAACGGCTGCCATCCAATCGAATGCGCCAGTACGTCAGAGCCTGGATCAACGAGTGGGATCTGCGCAGGCTCGACCCCACCTACCGTCCGTCCACAACCACGTCGGAGATCCATCTCGACTACAGCGAGGCCGCTGAACTCGAGGGCGAAGCGGAGTCGAACTGAGCCGACCTGAGCTGACCGCGGCACATCGATGATCGAAGAGTTCGCCCGCGTCACCGAACTCGTTCGCGCATCGCCTGGTCTGACAGCGACCGAGGTTCGTGATGCGCTGCGCCGCGCTGGGAGGGTGTCGATCACCACCGCCGACGTGCTGCGTACGCTGGCCAGTGCTCCGCATGTGTTCTTGCAACCAACGGGTCAAGATGGGTGGTGGCCCACGCCCACCGCTCCGGCCCGGACGGCGCCGTCCACCGCTTCCACGACGCCCACCGCTCCCACCGCTTCGGCCCGAACGGCGCTCCCGGTACCCCCGGTACCCCCGGCGCTCCCGGCGCTGTACCGCTGGCAGACCGCTGCGCTCGCGGCATGGCGGCAGGCCGGCTGCCGCGGTGTGGTCGAGGCGGTCACCGGTACCGGCAAGACAGTCGTCGGCCTGGCCGCGGCCTGTGCTGAACTTGGTAGAGGCGGCCAGGTGGTGGTGCTCGTGCCGACCCGTGAACTGCTGGCACAGTGGCTGACGGTGGCTCGCCCAGCCGTTCCGCCTGGTACGTCGATCGGCCTGCTCGGCGACGGGCACAGCGACAGCCTCGGTCACCACGATCTTGTGATCGCCGTCGTCAACTCCGCCCGCGATGGCGACTTGGCACCGAGGCGTCCAGGCGGTCTGCTGATCGCCGACGAGTGTCACCGATACGCGTCCACCGAGAACCGTCGGGCACTTGTCGACGCGTTTCCCCGTCGACTCGGGTTGAGCGCCACCTTTGCGCGGCTTGACGATGGTCACATCGACTGGCTGGCACCGTACTTCGGAGACACCTGTTATCGCCTCGGCTATGAACAGGCCCGCCGGGACGAGGTCATCGCGCCGTTCGACGTCGTGCTCGTCCGCCTCGACTTGTCCGACGAGGAGCGGGCCGTCTACGACGAGCAGACCGAGATCATGAGAGCCTCCTACGGTGAGCTGATCGATCGCTACGACCTTCCCACCGAGCCCGTTGGGGTGTTTCTCAGCGCGGTAGCAGCGCTTGCGCGCAGCGACGAGCCAGGGGCGGTCGTCGCCCGCAGGTACCTGGCCGCGATGCAAGAACGGCGTCGCGTGCTCGATGAGGCGGGGTCGAAGCTAGAGCTGTTGCACGCATTGGCGCCGGCGGTGGCCGAGGCCGAACGAACGCTGGTGTTCACATCCAGCATCGCTGCATCCGAGCGCTCCGCTGATCTGCTGCGGAGTCACGGGTTGAATGCTGCGTCCATCCATTCCGATCAGCGATCGGCCGTTCGCCGGGCGCGGATGGACTTGTTCCGCGCCGGCCAGCTCCAGGCCCTGGTCGCGCCCCAGGTGCTCGACGAGGGCATCGACGTCGCCGACGCAGACCTTGCGATCGTGGTCGGCGCAACCCGGAGCCGTCGCCAGATGGTGCAGCGGATGGGGCGGATCGTTCGTCGCAAGGCCGACGGCAGACGAGCCAGATTCGTCATCGGCTACATCCGCGAGACGATCGAGGATCCGGTGCACGGTGCCCACGAATCGTTCTTGGACGAGATCATGACGGTGGCGAGACGAGTCGAGATCTGGGCGCCCAACGTCGATGGCTGGGATCAACTCGTGGAGATGCTGTCGCCATTGCCGAATCCGACGCCACCCGACCTCCACAGCACCAGCGTTTGGTAGGTACGGCCCCCTCTGGGGGGCTCGAGCTACCAAACGCTCGGGGTGATGGCGACGGCTTGGTCGAAGGGGCCGGCCGCGACGTAGAACACGCCGGCACCACGTGCATCGGCGGTGGGCATTTTCATGAGGACTCCGCTGTCGACAGCAGCGCTCAGCGCGCGCGACGCGGTGACCGGACTCACCCCCGTGAGCTCGATGATGTCCCTGGCGCGCGATGGTCGGGATGTGCGGTTGTCATAGCGGAATCGTCGGCGAACTCGGGGTTCGGCCGGTCTGGGGGTGATGCAGCGAGTTCTGTGAGATTCGGCCATCGCTGGACCGTCGAACCTCACGGATGGCGGCTGTTGTGCGGTTGGCGGCAGATAGGGCCGTCGGAACCTCACGGATGACGCAGCGGCGGGCGATGGCGATCGGAACTACGCACCATCGGGGTGCCGCTCTCGAGGGGGCCTCCCACGGCTGCGTTTGGTAGGTTCAGCCCCCTCTGGGGGGCTCGAGCTACCAAACGCTGGGGGTGATGGTGACGGCCTGGTCGAAGCGGGCGTAGGGGGTCCACAGTGTGCGGGCACCTGCGTCGACCAGCGCGTGTGAAAGCGAGCGGCCTGCGTCGTGCCAGTCACCGACGGCTCGTGCACGGAACTCGCGCCACTGTGGGAACGCGATGGCTGCGGCCGCGAGCGAGACCTGGGTGCACTCACGCTCGATCAGCAGATCGTTTCCGGAGGTGGTGCTGCCGACCTGCAACCCATCGAGGTCATACCAACGGTAGTTCGGGATGTCCCAACCGGCGTGCAGCACCACGTCGTGGCGGTCGGCGATCATCGCCCCGACCAGGCCGGCCCCATCCGAGCGGGCAAGACCAACCAGCGAACTCAACCAGTCGGGGGTTCGGTCGGCCCGGATGACCATCCCCGGTGCCACGCTGACCAGCACGTCGGCCGGATACATCAGCAGCGCGCGATCGAGTGCCGTGGCGACGGTCCAGTCACCCGGGACATCACCGGGGACGGGGACGAGATGCCATTCGGGGCCAGCTTCGTCGAGGAGCAGATGCACCACCTCGGACGGCGCGCTGGCGGGGTACGCAACAACGAGGCGCACATCGGCCGGAGCGTTCGCAAGGGCCCAGGCGCTCAGGGAACGCATCGTGTCGATCACCGCAAGTCGGAAGGGTCGGATCGCAGCGCCCTCGAGCCGGGTCGCGATCGCAATCGTGATCGGCAGGCCCGGCGGGATGTGGCGGGCGACCCGGTAACAGCCAGCGACGGGGCCGTGCACGACATCGGCATCGATCCCGAGCCGGTCGCAGTGCTCCTGCACGGCGCGCTGCCCATTGAGCACTGCTTTCGACAGCGTGGTCGAATCACGCGACACCGACGAAGCGATGTTTCGCCAGTGGTAGGCGAGGATCGGCAGGTGCAGTACACGGCGACCGGCTGCAGCAATGGCCTCGGTGGCACGCAGGATCAGATCGTGATCTTGTGATCCGTCGAAGCCGGTTCGGAACCCGCCGATCCGGTCAACCACCGATCGCCGCAGTACCGACAGGTGACACGTGTACATCGACGAACGGAACCGCTCGGGTGACCAGTCGGGTTTCAAGAAATGTGCACTCTCGCGGCCGTCGGCAAGCACGTGGGCTTCGTCGGTGTAAAGGTAGTCGACCTCGGCCCCGGCTTCGCTGTCGAGGGCGGCGATCACCGAGGCAAACGCGTCGGGAACGAGCGCATCGTCATGATCGAGCAACGCCACGAACTCGCCCGTGGCGATTGCGAGCGCGTCGTTCGACGCCGCCACAATGCCTCCGTTGCGGGCCCGATGAATCACATGAATCCGTGGATCAGTGGCCGCCTCGACGAGCTCGGCGAGCACCTCGGGTCGCGTGCTGCAATCATCGACCAGGCACCACTCCCACTCGGTGAACGACTGCGCCCGGACGCTGTTGACACATGCCAGGAACGCACCGAGCGGCGGGTCGAAGACCGGGGTGATCACGGAGAGCCGAGGTGCGATGATCGGTGAGGCTAACCCGCCGCTGGTACGGTGAGGTTCGTGACCCGTCGTGTTTTCGTGAGCGAGCACGGCAACGTGTTCATGCGCGAAATCGCCGAGCACCTGGTCGAAGCCCTGCAGTTGAGCGGTAACGACGCGACGTTGGTGACTGACGAACTGCCGTCGTTGACTGGGAATCCGCTCGACAACCTCGTCGTCGCACCGCATGAGTTCTTCGGGCTGTTCCCAGCAGCCGAAGCAGATCGCCAGACCGCTGCGGCGCGGTCGGTGTGTATCAACACCGAACAACCGGGCACCCCATTCTTCGATTTGGCGATGCAGTACGCGCGAGCCGGTGGGGTGGTGCTCGACATCAACCCGTTCTCACTCGATGCGATCCGGCGCGCCGGTCGCGCTGCGGTGCACCTGCCGCTTGGCTACGTAACGTCGATGGATCACTGGCGCGCGACGGGTTCGTCGCCGCCGTCACCGTCACCGGCGACACGGTCCGTCGACATCGGGTTTCTGGCCGGACGGACCGAGCGCCGCGAGGCGTTCATCGGCGGCGCCGCCGGCCAACTGTGGGAGTGGCGAACCGATCTTCGGTTCTTCAGCTGGCATCGCCCGGCTCGCGCCGATCACCGCACGTTCGCATCGGGCGAGGCGAAGTACCGCGCGCTGGCCGACACTCGGATTCTGTTGAACGTCCATCGTGGTGACGACCCGTATTTCGAGTGGGCGCGAGTGGTCGAGGCGATGGCCAACGGTTGCGTCGTCGCCAGCGAAACCTCCGTTGGGTTCGAGCCGTTGATCCCCGGCGTCCACTTCCTGATGGGCGATCTCGACGATCTCGCAGAACAGGCCGTGGCCCTCGCGTTCGATGAACCGCGCCGCGCCGCAATGGCCGATGAAGCGCATGAGTTGCTCACCACCGCATTGCACCAACGGGAGCTGATCGAGCGGTCGCTGGCAGCCGCGACGGTACTGCTTGCTGATCACCGGGCATCCGGATCACGACATCGGCCATGGCAGCGGATCACAGCACCAGAACGTCGCGCGACCTCTGTGTACCGCACCACCTCAGCGCCATTCACTCCGGCGATCACCGCTGAGCGGCAGATGCTCGATAAGACCGCTCGCGACCTGAAGCAGGCCTACCTCACCCAGATCCGCACCGTGCGCTCGATCGAACGATCGCTCGCAATCGTCCGCCACGGCTCGGCCGATCATCTAGAGGTCGCTCGCACCCCGGCCTTCGATCAGGTCAAGCCGGATGTCACGGTCGTGATCCCACTCTTCAACCAGGGCCAGTTTCTCGGCGACGCGGTCCACTCGGTTGTGGCCGCCGCCGGTGGTGGTGGTGGTGGTGGTGGTGGTGGTCGTGGTCGTAGCGGTGGATCGCCGCTGGCAGCCGACATCGTTATCGTCGACGACCATTCCACCGACGACTCGCTTGCCGTTGCTTCGACGCTGCTGTCCGAGCTGGAGTGGTTCCCGATCGAACTGGTCTCACGTGCCGCAAACGGGGGTTTGCCGGTGGCCCGCAATACGGGCTTCGGCCGGGCCAGGGCGCCATACGTGTTTGCGCTCGACGCCGACAACGTGCTGTACCCCAGTGGTCTTCGCCTTCTGGCTGCGCACCTCGACACCGCCCCGCCCGAGGTAGTTGCGGCGTACGGCGTGCTCGAGCGATTCGACGAGCACGGCTCGCTCGGGCTCACCAGCCATCTCCCTTGGGATCCCGACCTGCTCGTGCATGGTGCCTTCATCGACGCGATGGCGATGTTCCGCGCTGCTGAGTGGACCAAGCTCGGCGGCTACGCAGACAGTACCGACATCTACGGCTGGGAGGACTACGACCTCTGGCTCACCACCGCAGAGCGCGGGTTGCGATCCGACCTGGTCCCAGCGGCCGTCGGCCGGTACCGTGAGCAGCCCGGTTCGATGCGCCGGATCAGCGACATCGACATGGCATCCAATTTCGTCACCCTCCGCGAACGACATCCGAGGCTCCCATGGCCAAGCTGAACCAGCCCACCCGGTCCAAGTCGACCGCGGCCAGCACCGCGGCCAGCACGGCGGCCGCCACGGCGGCCGCCACTCAGCGCGCGTTGCAAACCCGCATCGCGGAGCTCGAGCAGTTGCTCGACGCCCGCACGCAGACCGTCGTCGGCATGGGCGCCCGACTCGCCGAGTTGCAAGGCAACGCGCCACCATCCACCGCGCAACGCCTGCGCGAGGCCGAGCGGCAACTGGCCGAACTCCGCGCTACCAAGATCGTCCGCTACAGCGCCGTCCCCCGGCGTCTCTACGCACGCATCCGCAGGCTCACCGGTGTCTGACCCTGCCGATCCTGCCCCGTCGGCCGATCTGGCCGGCCAGGCTGGTGCTCTCGAGGGCGAGCTGGTGGATCTGCTTGCGATCGCGAGAGGACAACAGGCCCACCTTCGTCAGGCGCTCACCGACGTGATCGGCCTGCTCGACCGTCCCGCTTCCGCCTGAGTCGCTCCCGAATCGCGCCTGTCTCGCGCCCGTAGCACGATCTGGGCACCGGTGGTGGGCTACATCCCACCACCGGTGCCCAGACCGGGTAAGTCGACGGGTGAGTCGGGCAGGTCGGCGGGTCGGTGGGGCGGCGGCGGCGGTGAGGCAGCGGCGCCGGGGCCGAACGACGCCAGGACCGGAGGTGGCGGTCGTTTCGGTTCGAGAATTGTTAAGATTGTTTGAGTGCATGGACAACCATGCCGATCGAACATGTGGGCCGGGATCTTGGAGGTAACACCGTGCGGCGTCGTGGTCGATTGGCAAGTGCACTGGTCGTGGCAGTGGCCGCGGCATCGATTGTCGTGCCCACGGCGCTGGCGCACCCGAATGTCGAGCCGGGCATGGCCACCTCGCCCCCACCGGCGTTGTCCACCAGCGGGGACTATGCGACTGATGTGTTCGGTGACCCGTGGGATTTCTCCAACGATGCGGACATTCCGCCGATCCCGTTGATCGGCAGCGAGAACAGCTTCGGCATCAGCCGTTCGGCCGCTGGAATCCTCACCGTGGCCACCGTGCAGAACACCACGATCAAGCTCGTCCGCACCTGGGGGGTGGAGCTGCCGTGGGGCCGTGACGGCCTGCTGCACCCAGTGGATGCGAACCGCTATACCCGACTCTCGTTCGCAATGTGCATGGACCAGCGCCGCAACATGGGCGTCCACTTCTGGACCGATTCCGGTGAGGAAGGTCTGATCCCGATGTACCCAACTGCTGGGTGCGGGCAGTACACGGTCGATTTAACCGATCGCAGCAACTATCCGTTCCTCGGGTTTCAGGCCACCTGGGCGGGCAAGGTGACGCGGCTTGAGCTGCTTGCCGGCGGGGCGTTCACCCCCGGCAACCCGATCATCAACGTTTCATTCGACTGGGTTCGGTTGCACCGAGCTGACGTAGCGGCCACGCCCCCCGCTGGTCTTGCCTTGCCACGCGTTCTCACCCCGAGCGAAGAGGGCGGCGCCGACTACGCGACCGACAACGGCAACCCATTCGACTTCGCTGGACCTGACGATGTGGCCACGATGGGCGACATGATCAATGTCGGCTTCGGTGGTGACGGGATGACGGGCACCACCAACCACAACGACTCGTTCGTCGAATTGCCGATGCGCACTCCGTTCAATCCCGACCGCTATCACCGTGCCACCGTCGATGTGTGCTTCGACGGGGGGATGAGCTTCGAACACACCCCGGGCGGCGGGATGAACGCCCGTTTTGCCTGGTTGCCGACGGATGGTCCGGCGTGGAGTGAGACGCAGGACATCATCATCTACCCAGGCTGCAACAAGATGACGGTGGATCTGTCCACCAACCCAGCCGTCGCGGTCAACGACGAGAACACCGTGTACAAGCTGGGTTGGCGCGGACAATCGTTTGAACAGATGCGCTTTGATCTGAATGAGGATCCGGGCTCGCGCAACTTCCGCCTGCGAAGCATCAAGTTCGCTGACGAAGCAGCGTTTGCCACCAGTTACCCGATCACGTTCACCGACGCAGCCGCTACGGCGGGCACGGTGGCCGACATCTATGTCACCACCGACCCCGGTGCCTACAACGGCACCAAAGTAGCAACCGGCCTTGCCGTCACAGCCGGGGTCAACACGTTCACGTGGAGCGGCAACGACACCTCCGGCGCGGCGCTGCCGAACGGGACGTACTGGGTGTGGATGTCGATGCGCAACGCAGCAGGAATCGCCTCGGCGTACTCGACCGGCCCGGTTCGGATCGAGCGCCCGGTGCCATCCACCCCGAGCTACTTCGTTCCGATCAACCCGGTTCGGCTGCTCGATACCCGCACAGGCGAAGGCGGCAACATCACACCACTCGGTAACGGTGGGATGACCGAGTTGGGAATCGCCGGCGTCGGCGGGCTACCGCCGACCGGCATCACCGCGGTCGTGATGAATGTTACCGTCGCCGGGCCGACAGCCGCCGGGTTCCTCACGGCATGGCCTTCCGGCGAGCCGCGCCCGCTCGTAGCCAGCCTCAACTTTCTAGCGGGACAGACGGTGCCGAACCTGGTGACTGTGAAGCTCGGAGCGAACGGCAAGGTCAACCTGTTCAACTCGTCGGGTCGCAGCGACGTGATTGCCGATGTGATGGGCTACTACACCTCGACCGAGCCGCCTCAAGGTGGCCGGTTCACATCGCTCACCCCGACGAGGATCCTGGACACCCGCGACGGAACCGGTCGCGGCGGGGCGATCGGTGCGATCCCCGGTGGGGCCATCATCGACGTCCCGGTCACCGGTGTGGCCGGCGTGCCTGCCACTGGCGTGTCGGGGATTGCGCTGAACGTCACGGTCACGGGTCCCACCTCGTCCGGCTACCTCACCGTGTGGCCTTCCGGCGAGCCGCAACCACCGACCGCCACCCATGCATTCGTGCCGGGCCTGACCATCGGCAACCTGGTGCTCGCGAAGGTTGGCGACAACGGCAAGGTCAGCGTGTTCAACTTCACGGGCAACACGGATGTGATCGCGGATGTGGTCGGCTACTTCTCTTCGTCCGGTGGCGCATTCGTTCCCGTCGCCCCGACCCGACTGCTCGATACGCGTGATGGAACCGGCGGCGTACGCGGCAAGATCAACAGCGGTGGCGACGTCAGCGTGTTGCTGGCCAATGGTTCGCCGGTGCCGCCGAATGCCAAGGCGGTGATCGTCAACGTCACGTCGGTCAACAGTTCATCGCCATCGTTCATCACCGCATGGCCGACGGGCAACCTGCGTCCACTGGCAGCGACGATGAATCCCCGCCCTGGTGTACCGGTCCCCAATCAGGCGTATCTGAAACTCGGCGACGGGGGCAACCTCAGCGTGTTCAACTTTGCTGGCAACACCGATGTGGTGATCGACCTGTTCGGCTACATCGAATAGCTGCGCCAACTGCGCCCGATCACCAGTACGCCACCCACCAGCAGTGCACCGTGAGCTGCGAGGAGCATGCCGGCATCGAGGGGCGGATGCCACGACGTAGCGGCTGTTCTGTCAGATGACCCGGTGAGCCACCAGCTGCCCGCGGTCCCAACGGTGTAACGCCGTAGAGATGCCCAGAAGCACACGAACTCGGCGGTAGCGAGACATGCCAGCCACTGGACGGATTGGCTGACTCGGATGCGTCGCAACGATCCGAGTGCCAGCGCACCCAGGCCCAACACGGTCGGAATCGAGTAGCGGCCCTGCCAGATGAACCCGACTCGGCTCGCCTCGGCCACCTCGAACGCCACGGGTCCGAGCAGAAGAATCAGCGCCCAACCGGTCAGTGCACGGCGCGACCGCATGGCCGAACGCATGGCCGACCGCATGGCCGATGGCCGCCGCCAGACAGCGACCACCAGGATCGCCGCACCTGCCCACCACAGCAACTGTGGCGCGACCGGTGCCTCGAACTCCAACCAACTCCATGAGCCGACCATTTCGTTCAACGTGCGCGGGATGCCGCGCACCGAGCGACCGATCGCCCGGTGCAGCGGCAGATCCGCAGCGCTGCGCGGGTCGTCGAACTCCAGCCGGATCACTGCGTTCCAGACGGCAAGCCCGACCCCGGCGACGAGCAGCGGGGCGACGAGCGCGATCCGGTCACGCCACCTCCACCCCCTGGTGCCATTCGTCGACAGTGCCACCACGGCCAGCACGGCGATGGCAGCAAGTGCGGCTACGGGGCGAACCGCCATCGCGATCGCGGTGGGGAGGCTGACCCACATCACGCTGCCAACGAAGGTCCGTTGACCTGGAGTGGATGACAACAGGTCGGCTGTTGCGGTCCACGCAAGCAGCAGCAGCAAGATCTCCAGTCCGTTCGGGTTGACGACACCGAACAGCAGCCATGCCGCCGGAGTGACAGCGGCAATCATCGCTATCCCGCCGGGTCCTCGGCGGCGAAGGCGGGCGGAGACGATAGTGAGGACGACGGCATTCCAGGCGAGCGCGGCGAAACGGTAGTGCCCTGAGTCCGCCGGGTTCGCAAACCATCGAACCGGCAGACCGATGAGGGCGTAGTACAACGGCGGGTACGTGCCTGCTGATGTGGCCACGCTGACGGTGCCCGGAAGTTCCCGCGCAATTGCGCAGACAGCCGGCACAGCGGCATCGTGGCGGTAGCACGCAGGGTCGCCCGTGGTCAGCCGGGCGGCCACCTGGACCACGCGGAAACCGCCGGTCATGTTCGGCGCGAGTTTGCCGAGGATCTGCCCATCAGCCACGGCAGCGGCACGGATGACATGCGCTGGCTCGTCGGCACCGCCGTACCGGCCGACGCCGATCGCCCAGGTGACCAGCAACAACCACCATGCGCACGCCACGGCGACCTGGCGAAGGACATCGCGAACGCCGATGGTCGTGTCGGTGGGGGTGCGGGTGGTCGTGTCGGTGGTCGTGTCGGTGGGGGTGTCGATGGGTTCGCCGGTCAATCGACGGGACGGTCCTGCTTGTCGCGCTTCGCGGCCTTCGCAGCCTTCTTCCACTCGCGCACCTTGCCGAGACTGACCGGCGACGAGATATCGGCAACACTGCGGGGCTTGGTATCGCCGAAGGCACCCGCTGCCGCCTTCCACCCTCTCGGTCGCACATCCATCCGCTTGCCGAGCAGCGCCACGAAGATCCGCGCCTTTTCGTCGCCGTAGCCGGGCAGCCGTCGCAAGCGGGCATACAGCTCGGCCCCGGTGCGGGCATCGCGCCATACGCCCTCGCCCGTGCCGCCAAACTCGTCGACGACCAAGACGCACAGTTCATGAACGCGCCGGCCCATGGACGCCGGGAAGCGGTGGATGGCCGGCTTCTCGCAGCAGACGGCGACGAACTCATCCTGGGGGAGCGCCGCGATGCGGGTGGGGTCGAGATGACCAAGCCGTGAGCGCAAGGTGGCAGGGCCGGCGAACGCCCATTCCATCGGCACCTGCTGGTCGAGCAGCATGCCGATGAGCAGCGCAGTGCCATCGGTGTTGAGGAGTGCGTCGGACTCTTCAACACCGGTGATGTACAGCGTTCCGACCATGAAACGAGCCTAAGGGCCGTTCTACGGTGTGTCGCACTCGTGGTCGTCATTGCCCATACCGTTGATCTATGCGACACTTGTCCGATTGACAGCGCTGATCCAGTCCCGCAGAGTGCACTGCCAGTCGTCGTTGCTCCGGTCGTCGTTGCTCCGGTGGCCACGTCGCACGTGGGTGTCGCTCAGCGGTCGAAGGCGACTGCCTCTGGGCAGCCGCTGTTCGTCCGGGGTGGACTGATCCAGCGGAAGCTGATGGTCGGTGCAGCCAACGACGTGTACGAGCAGGAAGCCGACATGGTTGCTCGGCAGGTCGTCGACTCGCTGTTCCGCAACCGTGACGGAGGTGTGGCGATCTCACCTGGTGCTGCCGAGCGCGGCAAGGTTCGGCGTGCCTTCGGCGCATCACTGCGCGGAGTTGGCGACTCGACGGGCGGCGCCGGACCGCATGGTCAGGCACCGCTCGAACAGGGGTTCACGCGACGACCGCAGACAACGATGCCGCAGCGCTTGGTCCACCGGTCGGTCGCACCACTCCTTGGGCGCACGGGCGGGGCCGTCGATGCCGGTGTCGAGTCGCGGATCAGGTCTGCCGGCGATGGGAGCACGCTCGAACCGACACTGCGACGCAGCATGGAAGGGGCCTTCGATGCCGACTTCTCCGGTGTGCGAGTGCACGACGACGCCACGTCGAACGACCTCAACCGGCAAATCCAGGCCAAGGCGTTCACCAGTGGTCAGGACGTGTTCTTCAGCGACGGCGCGTATCAGCCCGACACCCGAGGAGGTCAGGAACTGATTGCCCACGAACTGACTCACGTGGTGCAGCAGGGCCAGGGCGGAAATGATACGGCCCAGCGGGTGCAGCGGTCGATCGACACCTTTGGTGGCAAGTTCGACGCCATCCAGTACGAGGCCACCTACGGTACGCCGGCGGATGGGACACAGCAGGTGGGCGGAGTCATCGACCTTGCCTTCACTCCCAACGAACTTGTCGACGGCAAGGTCGGCCTCGTGCAGACAGGAAATGCCAAGCGGGGCGGTGCCACCGATATCCAAGCCACCGACGCAGGCAAGAACGCTCGCGCTCAGAAGTCGACCGACGTCGACGAGGGTCGATTCCTTGATCGATCCAACCGCAAGGAGAACCCGGTCTTCGGGCTGGAGAACACGAGCGCCGAACTTGCTCCCGGCGTTGATGCCGAAGGCATTTCAATGACCACCGACGCCGGTGGCAACCGGGCCGATCAGCGCAACCGTGCTGCAGCCGAAGCTGGCACGACCGTGGCGAAGGCCGATCCTGCTGCGGTGGTCGATGCCGCAAAAGTGTCGGAGAAGGCTGGGCAGGTCGGTTGGAACGACAAGGTGAAAGGCGCGAAACCAGCGACCCTTCGCGACGAGCCGGGCCGCACCCGCGCGTGGAACGCAGATACAGGAACAGGCGAAGACATCTCGATGAGCTTCGAAACCGCAGCGTTGGGCCTGTCGGGTGCGATCGAAGGCGCGTACCTCGGTTCGGTCGAGTGGGGCTTCATCGCCCCCGCCGATGCGGCGACGGCCCGACCGTTGCCGTTCAAGATGATCTCCCGCGGTGTTCCGTCCGAGGCATTTATGGTGTCGGCACAATTGTGGAACGACAACGCGTCGGTCGATCAGGGCGGCGGCGGGACGAAACGTCTCTCGCTACCGGTGGCGATGACCACCCACCGCACCGATCCGGCGATCGATGTCTTGTTGTCAGATCCAGGCACCGCCGCCGACGTCTTGCGGACGGCGCTCACGGCTCGCGTCGCCCTCCTGCGCACACAGATTCCCGACGACATCGAGGCACAGATCACGGCCTTGCGAGCTACATCGATCGACGACCGGGAGGCTGCCGACGTGTTCCAGGACACGCTCGCCGCGTTGAATGCACAATTCAGGGACCTCAAGGCGCAGATCACCGCTGCATCAACCAACAAGAGAACAGCGCAGCGCGATCTCACCACCGCCCAAACTGGCCTCGACCAAGTCAACCGAAACCTCAACTTCTTCACGCGCAAAATGGGCGGGGGTAAAGCACGGGTCGTGGCGGCCACCGCCCTCGTGGCCACCCAGCAGGCCGCTGTCGATCAGGCAGGCGCGACGGGGCGAACGGCAGGGCTGGCGCAGGACGCCCTAGGCCCACAGATCAACGCAGCGAAGAACGACCCCGGTCTGCGTACGTCGCTTGCCGAATACCGCGACAGCCTGATGGCGGTTCAGAACAAGCTGTCCGATGCCCGGAGCCGCCAACTCGAGATCGATGCGCTGCTGAGGGAACTAGGCAAGCTGCCGCCCGCGTCCTGATCCCCGGTCATGAGCATCGAGAAGACGAAGCTCCACTCGCGTGTCGGCTTGCTCACGTTGACAGTGGTCAGCACTGGGCAGCGTTCCTCTATGGAGTCTTCCAGCAGTAGCTGACGCGCATCACGTTTGGCGATCCGTGGGCGACCGAACTCGTTGCAGGCCGGACTAGTCGTTGTCTTGGTCGTTGAAACGGTGCCAGTTGGCGAGTACGGCTCGCGCTCTGTCGAGCGGGTCCGGATAGTTGGCCATCAGGTCGCGTGACCTGAGCTCGAACGAGAGCGGCACGTCGGGCACGGCGGCAAGTACGTCGCGGAGTGGCAGCCCGCCATCACCGAGCAGTAGCCGCCCGTGCAGCGCCTCGTCGACTAATCCGCCGAACGAGCCATCTGCCAGACTCGCCGGCGCGTCGGCAACCTGGATGTACGGCAGCAGACCGCGCGGCATCCGCGCCAGATCGTCAGGCGATCCACCCGAGCGAGCCAGATGAAGGGTGTCGACCAACACTCCAGCATTTGGCCGTGCGACGGCTTGGACGACACCGAGGGCATCACCGAGGTTGCGGATACCGAAGATCGGGAGGAACTCCAACACGACCGACACACCGGCTGTGGCTGCTCGATCGCACAGGGCACCGAATCTGTCGGCGACGAGCTGATGGTCGTCCAAGCGGCTGGCAACCAGAACGTGTCGGGCGCCCACGTCGATAGCAGCATCGATCAGGCGGTCACCGATGTCGCCGTCCGGCCCGAGGATCACCGGCTCGATGTCGAGGGCAATGGTGCCTGTGTCGTCGAGTACCTGGCGCACGTGGGCGGCGGTCCGGTCGGTCCATGTTGCCGGGTCGAACCAGATACCGACTGCCGGCCAGCCGGCAGTGGCCGCAATTGCGACGAACTCCTCCGGCCCGACGTCGACCATGGTGCCCGCTGCGAGCGAAACCAGTCGGTCGGAGCCGACTTTTGGCGTCGGGTTGTCGTCCACGACAGTCAAACGCCAAAAGTCATGATAGTCCAGCATCGACTTGCAGGGCGCGGAGCATGCCCTCGCACGTACGAACCAAAACTTGGGCGGCGTCGCTGACTTCGCGCGACGAAAGCGGGTTCTCCGACCGACTGCGCCAGACCCGGATTCGCTCGTTCAACGCAGCACGGATTTCGTCGGCGGTGGAGTGCTCGTCCATATCGAGTCGGGTGGTCGGCGCGTTGCCCTCGGCGCCGAGTAGTCGTTCGACGGCGATCACCTCGTTGTCGTTGAACTGCACTGCACCGGAACGCACGGCGGCGAACAGTTGGATTTCAGCAAAGACATGGGCCGTCGAACGGATTCGCTCGAGCTCGAACTGCAGCTTGTCCAACCCGGTTGGCGGGGGCGATACACGCAGGCGTTGCCCCAGGGCTTGCAGGGCTGCTTGTGCTTTCAACACATCACGCCGAGCAGCGAACTGGGTCATGAGCACGCGCCGCAGTTCGCCCAGGCCGCTTTCGGCCAGGAGCAGCTTGGCGAGCTGAGGAGCGTCAGCAACGGCACCGCTGCGGATCGAGCGGACCGAGAGACGGACTCCGTAGAGCCCGAGGGACCGGATCAGTTGCTCGCGATCGGTGGAAACGACGTTGGCGACCAAGTCATTGTCGATGAATCGATCGGCCGACGCCAGAACGACGTCGAGTTGATCGTCGGGCAGCGCTGCCAGGCGGGCGAGCAGGTTGTAGTCGCTCTGGCGGAACGTTGCCGAGGCCTGCGCCAGCAGACCGGCGATTGGAACCACGGTTTGGCACAGCCGCCGGACCTGCGGCGAGTTGCGGTACCGGGCTGCAACCTTGGCGGCTGCGCTCATCGCATCGTCCTGGCCACCGGCCAACTCGTCGGCGCGCGACAACACCCCGATCGCATTGATCGGATTGGTACGGCCGACCTGCATGTCTTGGAACGCTTCGAGAAAACGGATGTCGGTCGGATGAAGGTGGCGCATCAGATAGATCACCGCATCGGCTTTGCTTTCGTGGTCGGGCTCGGCAAGGACGAAGCGGAGGGTGCGGGCCGACACGTCGTTGTTGATCGATGCGATGCCTGGCGTGTCGATGAGCGAGAGCTCGGTCAGCGAAGACGACGGCCATTCGACCACGATCTGTTTGATCGATTCGGCCGGGTACCCCTGCAGGTCGACATCGATCGCGCCGGACTGGCGCGAGAACGCCGTCGATACTTCGCTGCCGTTTTCGAGGTGCAAGGTGGCCGAGTAGCTGATTCCATCGACATACCAGGTGACGATCTTGGTGCATTCGCTGGCGTCGGTAGGGGCAAGCTCTTCGCCGACCAGGCCGTTCAACAGTGTGCTCTTGCCTGCCTTGATCTTGCCGGCGATCGCCACCCTCAACGGCTCGTCGAGCCGGTTCTCCAATTCGGTCAGGCGGTGGAGCTCGAGCGGGTCGGTGTAGAACGTACGGCTAAGTCGAAGCAGCGCGCGTGCTTGCTCGACGACCGCCGTCGGGACAGATGGCGCCGAGACGCCGGCTCGGGCGGGGACGACAACAGGTGTTGGCGCAGACGCAGCGGCCGGTGCCGTCGGCCAGGACGCGGCGGCGGCGACGTTGGGCTGGTCGGCAAGGACCGGCATCGGCACCTCGACGACCGGTGGCGGGGGTGGTGCCACCGCTGGCGGTGCGGGCTTGGCTGGTGCTGGTGGTGCGAAGGCGGCGATCACACGCACCGGTGGTACCGGTGCTGGAGGTGGTGGTGCTGCTGGTGGTGCTGGTGCTGGTGCTGGCGAGAACGTCGGTACGGTTGGGGCTACCGGTGCAGGGCGTTGTGCCGGTGCTGGTGAAAACGTCGGCACGACCGGTGCGGCTGTCGCGACCGGTAAGGCTGTCGAGACCGGTGCGGCTGCCTGGACTGAAGCCACGCCGGGGAGGCGCTCGACGGGGGCGAACGTGGCCAGCAGTGCTAACGCGGCGGCCGGCACAGTGGGGTCGGGGAGTGCCCGATCGGCATCGGTCTGCGGGCGCAGCAACAACTTTGCCGGCTCGCGTCCACCGGCGGCCAGTGCGGCTTGGAGGGCACGACCGAACTCCAGCGCTGTCGCTGGCCGGTGGCTTGGATCAGGGACGAGTCCCCAGATGAGAATCGCGTACAAGGGGTCGGGCACCCCGAGCGAGCGGAGGTCGGGCGGCGGGCCACTGAGCGCGCGGCCCTTGATCCGCACGAGCGGCTCGTCGGGCTCTTCGAGGTACGGCGGCCGTCCGCTGATGAGTGTGTAGACCACCGATGCCAGCGCATAGATGTCGGTCTGCGGCGAGGCCTGCCCGCCCCGGAACAACTCTGGAGCAGCGTGCAGCATGATGTCGTATGGGTCGCCGGAGCGGGAACCCTCGCCAGGATCGAGCTGGAAGTCACCGATGAGTGGTTCGCCGAACGCGCTGACGAACAGGTCTTGCGGCTTGAGTTTCCGGTGCAGCAATCCGAGCCGGTGAGCGCTCTCCAGCGCTCCCGCGATCTTCACGCCAAGGTTGGCCGCGTCGGCCCAGTCGAGCCGATCACCTCGGGCCACCGAGTTGAAGAACGTTCCTTGGTCGAGCCATTCGCTCACCACGTACGGTCGGCGTCGGCGGATACCCGACTTGAAGTAGGTGACGACGTTGGGGTGGCTGGACAGCTCGCCCATGAGCGCGCACTCACGTTCGAACCGCGCAAGGGCCGTGTCGCGTACGCCTTCGGCCGTGTACACCTTGACCGCGACCTTGCGCCCGAACTGCTTTTGCACCGCTTGATAGAGTTCTGTTTCGTCACCTCGGCGAATCAAGCGTTCGCCGGTGATGCCCTCGATCTTCAGGTCGACCTTTTGATCAGCCATAGTGGATGGCCTCATCACGAAGGCCGGACAGGCGCGACAAGAGCGCGTCGGCAGCTGCCGTCTCGGTGCGCAGCAGCGCAATCCGAGACTGCCGCTCGCCCTCGGTACGGCCACCGGCCGCATTCGCCAAACGGAGAGCATCGGTCACCGATCGCTCGAGTTCGTCGGCACGTTGCAGAATGGTGTCGCGCATCGATCGATAGAGGTGGCTGGCATAGCGGTCGATCGACTTGGTCACGAGAGTGGTGACGTCGCCGACGTAATCGTTGAGGTGTACGCGGGCTTGCTCGCGGCGGACGTCGATGGCCCGGGCTTTGCGTTCGCGGAGCGCCCGCCGGCCGTAGACGAGCGCAGCGACAGCGGCGACAGCCAGGCTGATCGGCCCCAGTCCGGGAATGAAACCACCAATGCCGAGAAGCGGCTCGGCAATGCCCCACGAACTCTCGATTGCAACGTCGCTGGCGCGGTCGTCGATGGCGGCGTTAACCGAATCCATGCAGAGCGTTCCGACCCACGGCGAGCTGACCGAAGCGTTGAGTACCAGGACCTCATCCTCGGTGACAGCGAGTCGTTCGAGAAGGCGACGCTCGATATCGTTGACCTGCGCGGTCACGTCGCCGTACAACTGCCCGACCGACGTCGTCGTACGCACCCGCAACCACGACTGGAACTCGTCCCAGATCAGGCTCGGATCGTTTGCGCCGATGACGCTGTCGGCCTCGGTGAGAAGATCTCGCATGGTGGATTCGAACTGTTCGATCGACTGTGTGCGCAGGTCGTCGGTACTGTCTCGAACCAGACGGTGCCATGGCGCACTGTCGAGTCGAAGTGCCTGAACGTTCTGTTGGGTTTCGCGTAGTTCGGCCACTACGCGCGCCTGCTGCTCGGGATCGCTTGCTTCGAGCTCGGCCAGGAGCACACCACGAAGTTGTGCAAGTGTGGCCTCGGTATCGACCACCGACTCGACAATCAGTTGTCGTTCGGCCTGTGAGGCGATTTTGGTGGTGATGATCCGAATCAGCTCGTCGATTCCGCTCTCGGCGCCGTAACCATCGCGGTTGCGCGAACGGGCGGTGAGATGCAGCAGCGCAGAGACAGCGACGATCGGTATGTCGAGGCCGGCGCGCTGCAAGTGGCGTGTGTTGACATCTCGGATGACGCGCCAATCGACGTAGGCATCGGTTTTCGACAGGACGCAGGTGACATTGGGGCAGTGCTTCGCAGCGGTGCGCAGAAACTCGAGTTCTGGCGATGTGAGTTCTTGCGAGGAATCACTGACGAACAGCACTGCGTTGGCTTGGCGAAGTTCGGTGACGATTCTGGCACCTGCCGTGGCATCGAGGCCGCCGTAGCCGGGCATGTCGACGAGTTCGACGCCGGAACGCAACCATTCGACGGGCAGTTGCAGGGTGCAACTGCGCACGTGGTCGCGCTCGGGGTCGGCGCCTTCGGTCTCACTGATCCAGCGTCCGATGTCTTCGATGGCAACCGGCTCTTGTTGGAGCTCGGCGGCATCGTCGCCGAGGTCACGGTACACAATGGCGGTTGCTTCGTTGCCGTGGTGAATCGCTGTGGGGATGGCCGTGGCGAAATCGGGATGTGCCGGGCACACTTCGGTGCCGACCAGCGCGTTGGTGAGTGTGCTCTTGCCCTGCTTGAAATCGCCAGCGATGAGTATTCGAATGGTTTGCGAATCGAGTCGTTTGCGGCGCTGGCCCATTCGGGCGACCAGGTCGGGCCTGCTCGCCTCCTGAGAAAGCCCTGCGACTGCGTCGATCAGTACTCCCATGTCGTCTCGACGTGAGCGGCGATCATCGATTTGGGTGGCTTGAACGGCAAGGTCGACGGGTGCGGCCACCTCCGCGATGCGGCTGTTCGGAAGTTCGGTCCTGAACGCAGTACTGCTGGCGGCTGCGAACCGGGCTGCGCCCAGCACGACGGCGTGTTTCGGGTGGGTGTCGAGCGCCACGGGGATCCCGAGTTCGTCTGCCACGGTCTGCTTCACATATGGAACCCGGCTGGAGCCGCCGACCATCAATATTCGGGCGACGTCGGCTGGTGACACGTGGGCCGATTGCAACGCCCGTCGGACGGCCTTGATGGTCTCGGTGACCGGAGGCCCGATCATGGTGGCAAAGTCGTCCTGGCTGATCGTGATCTGGTGCCGACCGTTAGGCAGCCAGACGTCGATCACTGCGTCGGGTGCCACCGACAGCGTCTCTTTGGCGTTGGTGCACTCCTCGCGCAGTCGGGTGAGCGCGGCGATCCAGTCGGGGTGATCGGGGGGCACGTTGTCCAACGCACTGCCGAGCTGGTCGATGACGTACCCATTCAGTGCAGCGTCGAAATCGATGCCCCCGAGGCGTTCCACCCCCTCGGCCTCGCCGAGCATCCGGAAGCCGTCGGCCGTCTTTTCGAGGATCGCCACGTCGAAGGTGCCGCCTCCAAGGTCGTAGACCGCAATGATCTGGCCGACGTCGACGCGCTCGGTAGAGGCGTACTGGATTGCAGCTGCCTCAGGCTCGGTGATGGTGACACTCGGGCCTACCTCTGCGATGCGCAGCAGTTGGTTCAGCAGTTCGAGTTTGTACGGCCCCCAGTTGGCAGGGTGGGTGATCGCGAGACCTGCCGGTGGAGCGCCCTCCTGTTCGGTCACCTTGTCGACGACCCAGCGCAGGAGGCGAGCGCTGAGCTGCTCGGCGGAATATGGCGATCCGCCGAGCAGGATCGGGGTGGTATCGCCGATGCGGCGCTTGAACTCGCGGGTCACGCGTGACGCGTCGACCGAAGCCCTTCGCGCGGCAGCGGTGCCGACCAGCATCGAATGGTCCGGTGCGAAGTACAGCACAGAGGGGACCGAAGTGCCTTGGTGCTCGAGCGACACCACTTGTGGGGCGCCGTCGCGCATGATGGCGGCCGCGGTGAAGGTGGTACCGAGATCGACGGCTAGCACGTACGACATTGGATCCCCCTCTCCATCGAAGCTATGACGCTATGACGCTATGACGCTATGTCTAGCCGATCGCTGCCGATCAGTATGCGGTGATGAGGTCGACGACGACGATCAGGTCGGTATTGGCCGGTAGACCGAACTGGTCGTTGCCGCTTGGGCCAAACGCTAGTTCGAATGGAATCGTCAGCTGTCGCCGCCCGCCGATCTTCATGCCCGTGAGCCCGGAGATCAACCCCGGCAGCGAGGAACCCTGCTCGAAGGGGATCGGCTGAAGTTGACCCGACTCCCACGACGAGGCGAGCTGCGCGCCGGTATCGGCGCGGAACGCGATGAGGTGGACTTCGGCGGTTTGTCCCTGCTGCAGTTCGGCGCCCTTGCCGACGACCAGATCCTTAATTCCCAACTCGGCCACGTTGCCGCCTGCCGCGACGGAGATGTCGGGGGCGTCATTCGGGTCGGTGGCAGGCAACACGGCTACGACATCGATCACGAACGTGAGTGCATCGCCTGCTTGGATGACATCACCGGACGGATTATCGCCATATGCCAGGTCGGAGGGGATGTCGAGTTGGCGCCGTCCGCCCTGCTTGACTCCGATCAGGCCCTGATCCCACCCCTTGATGACTGCACCCTTACCGAGATTCACCGGGAACGGTTGCCCGCGGTCGTAGCTGTTGTCGAACTCGGCCCCGTCGGCCGAACGCACACCGACGTAGTTGACGACCACGGTGTCGCCGTCGCGTGCAGCTGGGCCCGTGCCATCGGTGAGATCGGTGATGACCAACTCGGTCGGCATCGTCTTCGGCACGGAGACCGTGGGCTTGCCCGGTGTCGTGCCTGGAGTCGTGCCTGGAGTCGTGCCAGGTGTCGCTGTGCCTGGGTCGGACGTTGCCACAGAGGTGGTGGCGGCCGCAGTGACGGACGGGGCGCTTGAGGCCGAGCTCTCTTGCGCATCACCGCACGCGGCCAGGGCGACGGTGCCGACGAGGGCAAAGGCGACAGCAGTGGTTCGGGCGACGGTGAACGCCCTCTTGGGTGGGCGGGAAAAACGCATTCGACGATCGTATCGGGCAACCGACTTGGCGTGACCGTCACCCCACAGTGCACAACGCGGTGCGAGGTAGCGATAGACAGGTGACTCGATGTTCTCGGTCCTGCGATCAAACCGCGATATCCGCGCCCTGTTCATCGCCCAGGTGATTTCATTTGCGGGCGACTGGTTCGCCTACGTTGCGTTCGTCGGGCTCGTCCAAAACCTCTCCGACATTCCTTTGTTCGTCAGCCTGGTCTACGTCGCTCAGGCACTGCCGGCGTTCTTGATGACGGCCATCGCCGGTCCAGCGGCCGACCGGTTCGACCGGCGCCAGATCATTCGGGTCGTTTCGGTCATCCAGGCGTTCGCGGCAGCGGGCCTGTTGCTGGTGCGATCATCAGGATCTGTGTGGTTCGGGTTTGCCTGTCTGTGTGTGATCTCGGCGTTGGGCTCGTTCGTTGGTCCCGCAGCTCAGGCGGGTCTGCCCAACTTGGCTCGTGACGAGCGCGAACTGACGCAGGCCAGTTTGCTGTTCGGTTCGCTGTGGGGTGCGATGTTGGCCATCGGCGCTGCTCTCGGCGGGCTGGTCGCCACGTTGTTCGGTCGTGACGTCGCCTTCGCCGCGAACGCTGTGTCGTTCGTCATCGCGGCGCTGCTCGTCTCGTTGATTCACCGTCCGATGCAGGCCGAACGCGACCCAGCGAAGCAACGGACCCGGATGCGCCCGCTGGCCGACATGCATGAGGCATTCGTGTATGCACGCCAGGATCACACGCTGCTCGCATTGATGTCGGCCAAGGCAACGTTCGCCATGGGCGCGGGTCTTGTCGGCCTGCTCGCCGTCCTCGCGACGAAGGAGCTCCACGGAGGCGATGGTGCCACCGGTGTGCTGATCGGGGCCCGAGGTATCGGTGTGGCGATCGGCCCGGTCATCGCAGCGCGGCTGGTCGGCCCGTCGCTGTCACGGGTGCTGTTGTTGTGCGGTGGTGCCGGACTGGCATTCGGCACCTGCTACCTCGGTCTCAGCGTGGCCCCGGCACTGTGGATCGCGGCACCGCTGGCATTGCTGGCCCACATCGGCGGCGGAGCACAGTGGACACTGTCCACCTACGGCATGCAGCGCCGCGCCCCCGATCACATCCGCGGTCGCATTCTCGCCGGCGATTTCGGCATTGCGACGTTGATCATCACGCTGTCGAACCTTGCCGCCGGCGCGTTGGCCGGGGCGGTTGGTGTGCGGATCACCATCGCGGTGTTTGCGACGGTCAGCCTGATTGCGGGTACCACCTACCTGACCGTGACCCGCGGGCTGCGCGCTCGACTCGCTTCGGAGGAAGCCGAATCGGCAGCGCTGGTCACGTCGTGAGGCGGCGTAGCCAGTCCTGCTCATGTTCGGCCATCGGCGTGCTCGGCGGCCCCTGTATGAACGGCCACAGCTCCTCGGCCATCCGACGATAATTGCCGGTGGCCTGCAACTCGCCGAGCAGCGCGTAGAGGCCGAGATTGATCCGCTGGATGAAGACGAAGGCCTTCGGGACTGTGGCGTACTGCGCAATCGGGCTGGAGCGATCGAACGTGTGCCGAACGATGCCGCTCGCATACTCACCAGACCATGTGACCTCGCGGTCGTGGCGGACGCTTTCGTAGAACTGGCTGAAGTACTCACCGACCTCGTCGTCGGGCACCGGAGCTCCCGGCTGCAACATGCCGGCCTGCTCCAGGATGCGGCGAAAGGCCGTCATGTCGTGGTCGTACGCGGCAGCGCGAACCATCGAAACGAACGTGTGCATCTCGGTGTCGCTGAACTGCTTCACCAGGCCGAAGTCGAAGAACGTGATCTTGCCGTCGCCGTGGAACAAGTAGTTGCCGGGGTGAGGATCACCGTTAAAGATGTGCATGCCGTAGAGACTGCGGAACACGAATCGGAAGAGGGTCTCGCCGATCATGTTGCGCTGGTCCTGATCCCAGCTGAGCGCCTCGGACCATGTTGAGCCATTGACGAGTTCGGTGGTGAGCACACGTCCCGTTGATAATTGTGGGAGCACCTCGGGAACGTGGATGTACGGATGGCCCGCATAGTGGCGGGCGAAGATCATCTGGTTTCTGGCTTCCAACCGGTAGTCCAGCTCGTCGGTGATCCGCGCTTTGATCTCGGCGACCATCTCGACCGGATCGAGACCGCTGAATACCTGCTTCATCAGCATGCCGAGCAGATCGGCGTTGCGCAGATCTGCGGCGATCGCTGCGTCTACTCCAGGGTATTGCACCTTCACGGCAACTGCACGTTCCTGCCCCGTTGCCGGGTCGATCACGACGGCACGGTGGACTTGTCCGATGCTGGCGGCGGCGAGCGGCTGCGGATCCCACTCGGCGAAGATGCGGTCGGGCGGGCCGCCGAGTTCACGTTCGATCATCTCTGCGGCCAGATCGGCGCTCATCGGGGGAGCGTTGGATTGCAACTGGGCGAGCGCCTCGCGGAGCGGGCCGGGCAGACCCTCATCGACGTAGCTGGCCATCTGGCCCAGCTTCATCAGCGCGCCCTTCATGTTGCCAAGACGATCGGCGACAGCTTCCGCTGTTTTCAGCTCACGCTCGTGGTCGAGTTCGATCCGCCGCTCTGCGGTGGCGAACACCTTGCGCGCAGCGGTCGTGGCGTAGTGGCCACCGACCGAGGCGCCCAACTTGGCAATGTCGAGATTGCGTTGCCCTCGGGTTGAACGAATACTGCCGATGACTGCCACAGCACAGCCCGTACTTGCCAGCGCGGCGATGAATATGAGCGCCGGCGTCATCTTTGCTCGCGACATCATTCGGGTTGCCGTTCGACAACGCTGTGTACGGCGCGCAGCAGCGTCGGCACGAAACGATCGGCCTTTGCCACGACCGCATCGTGATCGCCGTCCACTCGAAACGCTTCTGCCCCGCGGATCGCTTCGAACAGCCTGATCTGGCGGCGCACGGGCACTACATGATCGCGCATGGTGATGACCACCGAGGTGGGTACGTCGACCTCGCCCACCCACTCGCGCGACGAGTAGCCGCCGATCGCGCGACCGGCCTCGAGTACGGCGCGCCAATCGTGCATGCTGGCCTCTTGGATCGCCCACGGCTCCCATGTGTCGGTCTTGCGTTGCAGATACACCTGATCGGTGAGCCAGCGGCGGGCCTGGATGGGGGTGAGGCGGGCCAATGCAGCGAGACCGGTGAGGCCGAGGAAGCTCAACTTCTCCTCACGTGAGGTGGAGAAGTACGCGGCCGTGGCGCACAGCACCAGCCCGTCGATGCGGTCAGGGTGTCGTCGCCACATCAGCTGCGCAACGGGGCCACCCATCGAATAGCCGACGGGAATGAACGAGTCGATGCCGAGCACATCGCAGACGGCAGCTGCGTCGTCGGCGCAATCCTCCAGCCGGAACGCTCGTCTCGACCGTAGACCGCGTCCATGACCGCGATGGTCGAGCGCGATGACCCGGTAGTGCTGGCTGAGCGGGCCGTAGCAGGTGTAGAAGTTGAGGTCGGCCGTCGCAGTCCAGCCGTGCAACAGCACCAATGTCGGCGCGTGCAACGGACCAGGCAACATTCGCACGAATGTGGTGCCTCGCCCCGGCAATTCCATCGCCTCGCCCGGCGGTAGGTCGGGGATGATGACTTCCCCAGGATTACCGATCGCCATCAGGCGCTCTCCACCTCGAGCACCCTGACCTTGAGCATGCCGTTCGGGGCCTGGTACTCGACCCAGTCATCCGGACCCTTGCCGAGCAGTGCCGCACCGAGAGGCGAATGGGGACTCATCACCTCGAGTTCTGCAGTCTTTTCTTCCGGATGCCCGATCAGGTAGCGCTCGGCCTGGTCGTCGTCGTCGCCTTCGTAGACGATGGTGACGATGGTACCGGGCTGGATGGTCTCGGAATCCGTGGCTTCGATGATCTGATGGTTGATCGGGTCGAGCAGGTGCTCTAGGTGGCGGATGCGGCCCTCCATGTGGCCTTGCTCGTCCTTGGCCGCGTGGTAGTCGCCGTTCTCGCTGAGGTCGCCCATCAACCGGGCTACCTCGATCTTGTTGGCGACTTCTATGCGGCCGCGTGTAGTGAGATCGTGAAACTCGGCCTTCAAGCGCTCATACGCCGATCGGGAGAGGTGGTGCGTCGCCATGAACGGCGATGCTAGTGCTGCGCCGCAGAAGTTTGGCTGAACGTCGGGGTCGACTGGGTTCCAAACCCGATCCCGACCACGACCACGATCCCGATCCCGATCCCGACCACGATCCCGATCCCGGTCGTGCGGTCGCGTTGCAGCGTGAACGTTCGTTGTATGACAGGCGGGGGCGGTGGAAGTCTGGATCAGCGACCACGACGGCTGTGCGGGCAGGATCGCGTCGAGTTTCAGGTCGCCAGCGCCGATAACTCGACGCGACTCCTTCCGGAAAGGTGTAGCGGGCAGGATCGCGTCGACTTTCAGGTCGCCAGCGCCGATAACTCGACGCGACTTGGCACCGCAACAGCGGGTAGGCCCGGCGGGTGGGCTGTCAGTCGCCGATGTTGAGCCGACTTGTGCGGCACGAGCGCGAGTTCAGCAACAACCTTGACACCGTTGCCGATAACACGGCCCGACGGCCAACCTCACCTGCCACACCACCAAACAGCATTGTGCGCCGGCCTGTCAATGACAGCCCGACGCCAAAGGTCAGCGCTGATGCACGGGTACCGGGCCATAGTTGAACTCGCTCCGCTCCGAGCGATCTGACCGCAACGGCCGGGTGGGGTGGGAGTTGGGGGCACATTTCCGGGATCCGTCAACTCAGCTTGACAATCATGTCAAGTGAACTTGATGCCGTTGCCGAGTTGATCACCCTGGGTCGCTAGCCCAGGGTTGCTTCTGTGAAAGGTGTCGCGATGGTGTTGCGACATCCCGACCAACTCCGAGATCCGCTTTCCAGACTGACCGTCAGCCGCGCATAACACCACCTCAGCCCGCAAGCGATCACGATGCGCCACCCATCATGACCCCCACATCACAAGATAAAGGCCACACCATCACACTCAATCAACTAATGCGGGGGATGCGCGAGTGGCAGTCTCGGACGGCGCGCCGCCGTATCATCTGCGGCTTATGGCACATCGGATCGCAGTGATCGGTGGGGACGGCATCGGCCCCGAGGTCACCACAGAAGCACTCAAGGTCGTTCGCGCCGCAGGCGTAGCGATCGACGCCACCGAATTCGACCTCGGCGGTGCGCGGTACCTCCGCGACGGCGAAATCCTCAGCGACGCAATACTCGAAGAGTTGCGCGGTTTCGACGCGATCTTACTTGGAGCGGTGGGTACGCCCGAGGTGCCGCCCGGTGTCATCGAACGCGGCTTGTTGTTGAAGATGCGCTTCGATCTCGATCTGTACGTGAACCAGCGGCCATTCATCGGTACTGGCCCCGGCCACACCCAACCCCACGATTTCGTGGTGATCCGCGAAAATACCGAGGGTCCGTACGTCGGCGAGGGCGGTGTGCTGCGCAAGGGCACCCCGCACGAGGTGGCCACCCAGGGATCGGTCAACACCCGAATGGGCGCCGAGCGAGCGATTCGCTATGCATTCGATCTGGCCGTGAAACGTGACGGTCGCAAGCACGTCACGCTCGTCCACAAGACCAACGTACTCACGTTTGCCGGCGATCTGTGGCAGCGGGCATTCGATGCGGTTGCGGCTGACTACCCGGGTGTCGGTACCGCCTACAACCACGTCGATGCGGCGTGCATCTACTTCGTTCAGGATCCGCATCGGTACGACGTGATCGTCACCGACAACTTGTTCGGCGACATCCTCACCGATCTTGGTGGTGCTGTCAGCGGCGGCATCGGACTGGCCAGCAGCGCGAACCTCAACCCGGCCCGCACGGGGCCGAGCATGTTCGAACCGGTGCATGGTTCGGCGCCGGACATCGTCGGCACGGGCAAGGCCAACCCGGTCGCAGCGATTCTCAGTGCGGCGTTGATGCTCGACTTCCTGGCCGAGTTCGCAGCGGCCGACCGCATCCGCGCCGCATGTGATCAGCCCGGCCCGGGCACCACGACGCAAATCGGTGACATCATCGCTGCCCGCGTGGCAGGCTGATACACCGCTCACGTCCCCACCCGCTCACGTCTCCACCCGCTCACGTCTCCACCGCTCACAGAGGAACCGACGATGCCCATCCAACCGACCCCGAAGATCTGGATGAACGGCGACCTGGTCGATTGGCACCAGGCCCAAGTTCACGTCCTCACCCACACGCTGCACTACGGCACCGGAGTGTTCGAAGGTATCCGCGCCTACGACACTGCCGATGGCCCTGCAGTGTTCCGGCTCACCGAGCACATCGAGCGGTTGTTCCGCAGTGCTCACATCATGGGCATGGATATCCCGTACTCGGTTGCAGAACTCGTTGCGGCGACCAAGGCCACCGTGGTGTCGACGGGCTTGCCGGGCTGCTACGTGCGCCCCCTCGCGTATTACGGCTACGGCGAGATGGGGCTCAACACCCTGCCGTGCACCGTCGATGTTGCCATCGCATGTTGGCCGTGGGGTGCATATCTCGGTGACGACGCGGTCGAAAAAGGCGTTCGGATGAAGATCTCGTCATGGACTCGCCATGACCACAACACGATGCCACCGGCATCGAAGACCGTCGGCAACTACGTCAACAGTTCGCTGGCCAAGGTCGAGGCCCTGAAGGCGGGCTACGACGAGGCGATCATGCTGGCCCCCAACGGTCTGGTCGCCGAATGCACCGGCGAGAACATCTTTGCCGTCCGCAACGGGATCATCATCACGCCCCCGATGTCGGCTGGCGCCCTGGAAGGAATCACCCAGAACTCCGTCACCCGGATCGCCAAGGATCTGGGATTCGACATCAGAGTTGACAATCTTGCCCGTAGCGACCTGTACATCGCTGAGGAGATCTTCGTCTGTGGCACGGCTGCCGAGATCAGCTCGGTCAACTCGGTCGACGACCGCGAAGTTCCGTGCCCCGGGCCGATGACGAAGGCCATCGCCGAGGTGTACGCCCGTGCGGTCCGCCGCCAGGAGCCTGCGTACACGGACTGGTGCGAGCTCGCCGGCTGAAGGTTCAGTCCGCGGCTGGTGAACGGGTTTCTCGTGACGTTCCGCGTTTGGCTGTCATTGGCAACAACCGAACGCCAAAGGTCAGCCCTGAACCACTGGCTCCGGGCCATGTGAAAGGCACGTGTGCCCACGTAACGACACGTGTCACGGCGATCACCGGTCGGCTCCGCCCGATAGACGCTCCGCATCGCTGCTTGGTTAGATCGGTGCGAGCTCACCGGCTGAAGGTTCAGTCCGCGGCTGGTGAACGGGTTTCGGTCGGTCTGGTTGGCACACTGTGATTGTGCGCATTCTGCTCGTGGAGGATGATCCGTCCATCGCCGTCTCCCTGGTCGACAGCTTGCACGCGTCGGGTTTCCAAGTAGTGCAGTGTGCTACTGGTGTAAGCGCGCTTGTCGCAGCACTAGCTCCCGGTGAGTTCGACCTGGTTCTGCTCGATCTCGGTCTGCCCGACATGGACGGACGCGATGTGTGCAGGGTCCTACGGTCGACCAGCCGTGTACCGATCATCATGCTCACGGCACGTGGCGACGAGTTCGATCGTGTGCTTGGTCTCGAACTCGGCGCCGACGACTACGTCACCAAGCCGTTCAGCTTCCGCGAGTTGGTCGCCCGCATCCGTGCCGTCGTGCGCAGAACCGAAGTGCAGACTCCAGTGTCGCATCCGGACACCGACATCACGAGCGGCCGCCTCGAACCGGTGAGCGCGCCGGAGCGGCTGAGCGTCGATCAACGCACACGACGGGCGCACCTCGACGGAGTCGAGATTCAGCTCACGGCAAAGGAGTTTGATCTGCTCGCTTTTCTCGCGGCCGATCCTGGTGCGGTGCGAACACGTACTGACATTCTCGAGCACGTCTGGGACGCGAATTGGTTCGGCCCAACCAAGACGGTCGACGCCCATGTCGCCGCGTTACGTAAGAAGCTTGGCGACCCACGGTGGGTCGAGGCGGTTCGAGGTGTCGGATTTCGCCTTGAGGAGCCGAGTTGAGGAGCCGAGTTGAGGAGCCGAGTTAAGGTCTTCTGGTGAGCGTCGTGCGATGAAATGGCGGTTGGTTGCGGTGTTCGTCGGAATCACCGTGGTGGTACTCGCAGCCCACGACATCCCGCTCGCCCGCTATCTCGAAGCGGTCGAACGCGACCGCATCGTCACCGGCATCGAGCGCGATGCGTTCACCATTGCTGGCCGAGCCGAAGACGCGTTGCACACCGGTATCGCAGCGGCAAACCCTGCGCTGCAAGTGATGGTCGATCAGTACCGGGCAGTAGGCGGGGCACGTGTACTCATCACCGACGCCGCTGGGATCGCGATGGTCATCTCCGATGAAGAGGCGGCAGCCGGTGCGGACTATCGGTCGCGCCCGGAGATTGCCGAGGCGCTCGCCGGCAATCCCGTCAACGGCCGCCGGGTGTCGCGAACGCTCGGTACCGAACTGCTGTATGTCGCCGTTCCCGTAATCTCCGGCGCCGACGTGATCGGTGCGGTGCGAATCACGTCGCCGTCGAACGAGGTCGACGATCGTGTCGCTGGTCGCGTTCGCGGTCTGCTCGTTGTCGCACTTATTTCGGTAGCAATGGCGGCTGTGGCAGCAGTGTTGTTGGCCGGCACCATCGTTCGTCCGATGAGACGGCTTCGTGATGCCACCGATGCGCTCGCCAATGGTGACCTCGCCGTGAGGGCGCCCGATCGTGAAGGCCCGCCGGAGTTGCGTGGACTCGCTGCGGCCTTCAACGCGATGTCCGAGCGGATGTCGTCGCTGTTGTCGGCGCAGCGCTCGTTTGCCGGAGATGCTTCGCACCAGCTACGCACGCCACTCACTGCGTTACGACTGCGACTGGAGCAAGCCGCCGACCTGGTCGATGTCGATCCCGCCTCGGCGCGACTGCGAATCGAAGCGGCAGGCGCCGAAACGGAGCGGCTACAACACCTCGTCGACGGCCTGCTCGCGCTCGCCCGGGCCGAAAGCGATGTCATTCCTCGCAAGCGAGTCGATCTGGCGGCGGTGGTGCGAGAACGTGCCGACGTGTGGCAGCCGCTTGCGGCCGAGCAGGGTGTGGGTGTCCTGGTCACCGATGCGAAGGCGGTGATAGTGATGGCGGTACCGGGTGCGGTCGAGCAAATCGTCGACAACTATCTGGACAACGCTCGCGAGGTCGCGCCGGCCGGTTCGGTCATCGAGCTTCGTGTAGAGGTACAAGGTGACGGCATCGCCACCCTCCATGTACTCGACCGAGGGCCAGGAATGACGGCCGAACAACTCGACCGCGCCTTCGACCGGTTCTGGCGTGGCGCAGGGTCGGTGACCGGAGGGACAGGTCTTGGTTTGGCAATCGTTGAGCAATTCGCTCGCGTTTCTGGCGGTTCAGCGGCCCTCGCTGTACGAGGCGATGGCGGCATCGACGCGTCAGCATCATTCGTGGTCGTGGCGGACTGGGTCGCGGACTAGGTCGCGGACTGAGTCGCGGACTGAGTCGCGGACTGAGTCGCGGACTGGGTCGCCGACTGAGCGGCAACTTTACGAGCGCAGCGGTTACCGTGCAGGAGTGCCCACCGTCGTTCAAGACGTCTCCGATGCCGCAGATGGCCTGTTCGCTGCCGATGCCCCACACGGCGTGTCGCTGGCATTGGTTGTGCAACACCACGGTGAGGTTGTGTTCGAGCGGTATGGCACCCAACCAGACAGCGTGTTCGAGCGGGGCGGACCCGTCGGACCCGACACCACGCTGATCTCGTGGAGCATGGCCAAGAGCATCACGCATGCAGCAGTTGGTCTTGCGGTGGCCGATGGCCTGCTCGATGTGTCGGCGCCAGCCCCGGTGCCCGAATGGGCCGGCACCACGAAGGCGGCCATCACGCTGCAGGATCTGCTCGACATGCGGTCGGGGTTGCTCTTCGTAGAGGACTACGTCGACCACACCGTCAGTCATTGTCTGGAGATGCTCTACGGCGAAGGCAAGGACGACATGGCTGCGTATGCCGCCTCGCTGCCGCTCATCCACGAGCCGGGGGCTGTGTGGAACTACTCCAGCGGAACCACCAACATCATTGCCCGAATCGTCGGCAACGCTGTTGGTGCTGATGTGGTTGGTGCTGCCTCGGTTGGGCCCAGTGCGATGCAGGCATTTCTGGATGATCGTCTGTTCGGACCTACCGGCATGACCAGCGCGATCGCCAAGTTTGATCCGTCTGGAACGTTCATCGGATCGTCCTACGTCTACGCGACCGCACGCGATTTTGCCCGATTCGGTCAGCTTTACCTCGACGATGGAGTGTGCGCCGCGAGACGGCTGTTGCCGGTCGGCTGGCGTGACGAAGCCAGAACGTTCGTCGCCAGAGACCCTGATGGAAGCTTTGATTACGGTCGGCAGTGGTGGCTCTGGCGTGACTACCCTGGCTCGCTTGCGTGTCATGGCTACGAAGGCCAGTACATCGTTGTGTTGCCAGACCGAGATCTGGTGGTGGTGCACCTGGGAAAGAGCCCGGTCGATGGTCGCGAGCCGCTGCACGCCCGGCTGCGGTCCATCTTCGACGCGTTCGGAGCTGGCTGACACCGGGTGGTGGCAGCGAGCAGCACGGTAGATCGGCGAGCAGACAACGATGGACTTCGATCCCGACAATCCCGCAACGGGGGAACTGCCGGTCGTTTCGCTAGATGACACCGGCGGGCCCCCGCGTCCGAAGCGGTTCCATCAGTTTCGGTTCACACTCAAGTTGTTGTTGTTCTTCCTCGTCATCTACGTAGCGGTTGTCACCGTGGTTCCCGGCGTACGCAAGTCGGTCAACGAGCTGAGCACGGTGAACCCGGTGTTCCTCGGTGTCGGGCTGGCGCTCGAAGTGGCGGCATTGATTTCGTACACACTGCTCACGCGGGCGGCTCTCGGCACCGCAGCTCAATTCGTGTCACGGTTGCGGTTGTTTCGCATCCAACTGAGCACCAAGGCGCTGTCGAGTATCGTCCCCGGCGGGAGCGCGGCTGGGTCGGCGCTCGGCTACCGGCTGATGACGCTGTCCGGCGTGCCGGGCCCCGATGCCGGCTTCGCGCTCGCAACAGCCGGCCTCGGGTCGGCGGTTGTGCTGAACCTGATCTTCTGGGCGGCATTGATCGTTTCGATCCCGATCCGTGGTGTCAACGCCGGCTACGCCAGCGGGGCCGTCGCCGGGATCATCCTCATGGGCTTCGCCGCAGTGTTGGTTTTCGGGCTGCTCGAAGGGCAAACGCATGCCGAGCAGGTGCTGCGCTGGATAGCGCGCAAGCTGCGATTGAACGAAGACCGTGCGGCGGCAACGGTGAGGCACATCGGTGGCCGACTCGAGGATCTTGCTGCCGACCGGCAACTGTTGGGTCGCGTGGTCGGCTGGGCTGCAGCGAACTGGTTGCTCGACGCTGCGGCACTGTGGGTCTTCCTGCGCGCGTTCGGCGCTTCCACCGATATCGACGCGCTACTCGTGGCATTCGGACTCGTGAATATTCTGGCCGTCATCCCGATCACGCCTGGAGGTCTCGGCCTCATCGACGTTGCGTTGCCGGCGGCGCTGGTTGGGTTTGGGCTTGAACGCGGGAGCGCGTTACTCGGCGTAGCCACGTGGCGGCTTGCCCAGTTGTTCTTCCCGATGGTGCTCGGTGGGATCTTGTACCTCAGCCTTCGTGTCGGGCCATGGAGCGTCCAACGACGGGAACGGCTGCGTCCGCTGCGTGACATCGCGGCCGATGAAGCCGGCAACGCCGAGAGCGCGCTCGACTTCGCCGCCAGGTTTGGCAGGCGCAGGACGGACGCCGCAGGGCCCCCCGCCGAACCCCCCGCCGAACCCCCCGCCGAACGACGCCAGGACGACTAGGACCGAGTTGTCCGGCGGGTTGTAGCGTCGCCGACATGACTGTTCATGAGCGCCCGTTCGGCCGCTGCCTCGAGGACTTCGTGGTCGGCGATGTCTACAAGCACTGGCCGGGGAAAACCATCACCGAGTACGACGATCATCTGTTCTGCATGATCACGATGAACCACCATCCGCTGCACACCAACGACTGGTTCGCCAGCCACAGCGTGCAGGGTCGCAATGTGGTGGTCGGCAACCTCGTGTATTCGCTCGTGCTCGGCATGAGCGTGCCAGACGTCAGCGGCGCGGCGATTGCCAATCTCGAGGTCGAGACGCTCCAGCACAAGTTTCCCACCTTCCACGGTGACACCATCCACGCTGAGACACGGGTACTCGCCGTGCAGGAGAGCAAGTCGAAGAACGACCGAGGAATCGTCACCGTCGAGTCGAAGGGCTTCAACCAGGACGGTAAAGAGGTGTGCTACTTCCGTCGTCGGGTGATGGTCTGGAAGCGTGAGTTCGCCCCCGATCGCAATCGGCCCTACGACGGTGTCGAGGTGTGGGACAACTAGACCCGGCAGCGTTGCTGCAGTGGGGTGTGCCGCTGCTGCGCGACCTGCCGTGGCGGCACACCCGCGATCCATGGAGCGTGCTGGTGAGCGAGGTGATGTTGCAGCAAACCCAGGCATCGCGAGTACTGCCCAAATGGTTCGTGTTCCTTCATGCGTACCCCACGGCCACCGCGTGCGCCGCGGCGCCACTCGGTGATGTGCTGCGCCTGTGGCAGGGGCTCGGCTATCCGCGCCGGGCACGGAACCTTCATGCAACGGCAGTGGCGATCCATGAGCGGGGCTCGTTTCCTGACTCTTTCGACGAACTACTCGCGCTACCGGGCGTCGGGCAGTACACCGCACGGGCCGTGCTCACGTTTGCCCTCGAACACGACGTTGCCGTGGTCGACACCAACATCGCCCGTATTTTTGCGCGAGTTGCGGGTCGCCGATTGACCCCCAAACAGGTGCAGGCTGCGGCTGACGAAGCGTTGGTCCATGGCCAGTCATGGGCTTGGAACCAGTGCATGATGGATCTTGGTGCGGCTCTGTGCCGCCCGCGTTTACCGCGCTGCGCCGAATGCCCGCTTCACCAGCGGTGCGCGTGGCGGGGCAATGCTGGGCCGGACCCTGCCGTGGGGTCCGCCGGTGTGAGCACGCCGCAAGCCCGTTTCGAAGGCAGCGACCGACAGGCACGGGGACGGTTGATGAAGGCGCTGTCGCATGGCCCGGTCGCCAACGCCGACGTCGCCAGGATAATGCAGCGTGATGAGGTGACAGCGGCGCGCTTGGTGACGGGTCTAGACGGCGAACGACTGATCGTCGAGGATCAGTCGGTGCTCAGCCTGCCGACGTGAGCGCGTCGATGAGTTGCGCAAGCGCGTCGTCGGCATAGCCGCGCATCTCGTCGTCCGTACGATCTTGGATGGGGTGCGGGGTAAACACCCGCGCCACGGTCGGAAAGCCGAGTGAGGCGCTCTGCGAATCGGCTGCCTGCACGAACTGCGCCGACGCGACGAAGACGCCGGGTAGCCCGCGTCCTTCAAGATCGACAATGTCGTGCACACTGCACGACGTGCAACTGCCTCAATCGGCGAGTGCTTCGATCACCAGTGTGCACTGGGTGGCGATCTCGTGGCGGAGATCGACCGGCGCCGGCTTGGTGAACGTCGGTTTCGAGTATCGGCGCACGCCGGCCCCCAGTTCGACGAGATGCTGCTCGAGCCGGTCGAGGAACACGTTGCCGCGCGGTTTGGAGATATCGAGCAAGCCGATGGTCTGGCCGACCAGTGTCGCCGGTCGCGGCAACCGGACGCGTTCGATGATCGTGCGTTCGCCGGTGGGATCGAGAAGGAACCGTGCCACGTGAGTCAACCTACCGTGGCGCCGCCGCTACTTCGTGACCAGACGGGTGACGGGCTGCGATCCGATCGTGCCGTTAGCCCAGCCGCCGATCATCGCAGAGAACAGCCCCGCCCCTCCGCCTGCATGAACGAGCAGAATTCCATCGGGACGGAACTTCGGCAGCGTCACGTCGCGGAGATGTTCAGGTACCCCATCGGCAATACCCCCGGCGCCGTAGACCAACTCGCTGCCTGGGATCTGCAGGCGTGAGTGCAGTTCGGCAAGCACCCGCTCGCGATCCCAACCAGCTTCGGCGAACACCCGCGCATGTTCCGGACCGACCACAAGGATCACATCGAATCCGAGCACGAGCTTCGGGCTGTGGAGCGTGCGCAGCGATGCCGCCAGTGCGCTGGCAAGCGACTCGGGGTCACGGACCTTCTGGTCGACGATGCAGCGCGGACCCTCGCCCGCGAAGACGGTGACAGCGTCGAGGCCCGGTTCGACGCCTCGGCTGGTTGCCAGTGATGTGAACGGTGAACCCACCTCGTCTTCTGGGAAACAGAAGCTGATCTTGCCGGGATTGCCGTGTGTGGCGCGGTCCACCTCGCCGGGTCGCCCGCCGCCGACGTTGCGCACGATGAGCTGCACGGCCCGACCGATGCTGAGATTGGCCCGATTGCCCTGCCCGAACACGTTGACACCGCTGTTCATCCCAATCGCGCGAGTTCCCGGCCCGTTGCAGATGATGACGGGGCCGACGGGCATCGTGGTGGCGAGCACCCCGTGGATGTTGTACTCGTCGGTGCACACCGCTTCGAGCGCGGCGATCACCCACGGGAGGTACTCCGGCTTGCACCCTGCCATGACGGCGTTGATCGCGACCTTTTCGATCGTGACCGGTACCAGATCCGGAGGCACGGTCGCAACGATGTCGTCGGCGGCGCGCGTGGTGCCTTGCAGCATCCGCAGCACCCGTTCCTCGGTGGGCGGCACCACCGGCAGCCCATCGGTGAGGCCGCGGTCGAACAGCATCTCCATCTCGTCGTCGAGATCAGCGAGTTCGATGTGCCTGGAGCGTAGTGTGCCACCGCTGAACCGAGCCCGCAGGGAGTCGACCAGATCGGGGTCGACACTCATCGAGCCGCAGCCCGGACGAAACACGGGGAGTTGGTCACCGAGGTGGGTGATGCCGGTGATGCGCTGCCATTCGGCGCGCGACCATCCGACCGTGCGGTCGATCTCGATGCCCTCCATCACCTTGATCAACGTGGGCACGGTTTCGATGTCGTGGTGCCAGCTGACCGACAGGTCGGCATCGTGGATGGGTGAGACACTCGGGGGGAAGTGAGGGTCGTCTTGCGTGTACACGGTCACTTCGAACTGTGCCAGGAGCGGCGCGACCATTCGGCAGGTCTCGCACTCCTCCTTGACGATCACGACGAAGCCGTCGGGTAGCCGTGGGGTGCTCATCCGAGGAAGTCCACAATGCGCGCGTTGACAACGTCGGGGCGTTCAAGATGAAGGAAGTGCCCAGCACCGTCGATCACCTCGATCGTTGCATTCGGTCCCACCATCGAGCGGGCGCTCTCGGCCACCTCCGCCCCGATGCAGCCGTCATTGGCGCCATGTAGGTACAGGTGCGGTTGGGGTGGCAGGCCCTGGGTTGCCGCCTGGGCGGTGTTCAGCTCCGGGTCTTGGTACCCGTCGCCGAGGGTGGCCCGGTAGTAGCCGAGCGCCGCAGTCAAGTTGGCCGGATCGCGCAGACTCGCCTTCACATACTCCAAGTCGGTTGCGGCCGGGTACCCCGGCGACCAATCGGCCCAGAGCATGTCGATGAAGGCGAGATCGTTGGCCGGCACCACCATGTCGGCAAGGCCGTGTTGGAAGAAGAACATGTACCAACTGCGTTTCACCTGTGCGAGGTTCGTCACGAACGCGATGCCCATCGCCCCGCCAGGGGGAACGGCCATCGACACCACCTTCGACCATCGTTGCGGTACCAGAACGGCTGCGCCGTGGGTCGCTGGTGCGCCCCAGTCGTGGCCGATGATCACGCCGGGCTCACCGTTGCCGAGCGCCTCGTGGAAGGCATTCGCATCCACCGAGAGCATGCCGGTCTGGTAGCGGCCGTCCGCCGGCACAGCAGTCGGGGCGTAGCCGCGTTGGAACGGGGCAACGGCCCTGTAGCCGGCAGCAGCCAATTCTGGTAGCAGCAGCCGCCATCCGTAGGCGCTGTCGGGAAAGCCGTGCAGGCAGAGTGCGAGTGGGCCGGCATCACCAGCGGTGAGATACGCGAACTCGACACCGTTGATGGTGATCGCGCCATGGGTGATTGTCGGCGAAAGCGGTGCATCTTGCTGTCTGGCCATGTGCTGCACCGTAGCCATTCCTTCGCCGGGAGTTCCTGCCCGGCGTGAGTGCGACCGACGTCACGCGCGGCCCGCTTGGGTTTACGCCGCACCAGCGCGTAACGTCGTATCCATCGGGGACCTGGTAGGAGTACGAGTCACGTTTCATGGGGTACGGGGTTCGACGCCCTGCCACGGCGATGACATCAAGCGTTACGGCGGCAATACGTCGTGCGTGTCGCTTGCCATTCCCGGACAGCGCCCGATCATGTTCGACCTCGGTACCGGTGCCCGGTACTTCGGTGCCACTCAGCCACACGACGGTTCATTCAACGGAGTGTGCCTCGTCTCGCATCTCCACTGGGATCACATCCAGGGCTTGCCGTTCTTCACCCCGATGCTGCGGCAGGGTTCACAACTCGACCTGTATGCCCCGCTGCAAGAAGATGGTCGGTCGATCGCCGAGGTGTTCTCGGCCACGATCTCTGCGCCGCTGTTTCCCGTGGGAATCGATCAGTTCCCCGGCACGTTCCGATTTCGCGACCTCGCCGATCACGACTTCCGGGTCGGCGATGTACAGATCACCTCGCGTCTCATCCCGCACGTCGGTCCGACGCTCGGCTACCGGGTCGAGTGGAACGGAATGTCCGTCGTCTACATGAGCGATCACCAGCAGCCCTTCGATGGTGGGTTTCGAGCCAGTGACGGTGCACTCGAACTGGCAAAGGGCGCCGATCTGTTGATCCACGATTCGCAGTACACCGTGGACGAGTTCTCGCTGAAGTACAACTGGGGTCATTGCACCACGGACTACGCGGTGTGGTTCGCTGCTACTGCCGGCGTGAAGCGACTGGCCTTGTTCCATCACGATCCCACCCGCAACGACGCAGCGATCGACGAGATCGCAGAATGTGCGGCTCGGGCCGGCCGCCTCGCCGGGGTCGAGGTGTTCTGCGCCGTCGAAGGCCTCACCGTCCACCTCTGACGAGCGCTGCGTATGCTCGGGCCCGACCGGCCGGGTCGCGGACGTAGCCTGGCGGAGATGATCGGCGTCGTGTGCGGGGTAGTGCTGGGCGCAGTGTTTCTGGTCGCTGGCGGCAGCAAGATCGCAGCCGGCGAGATGTGGCCGCAGCAGGCCGCCGACCTGGGCGCGCCACAGCTAGCGGCACTGATACTGCCGTGGTGGGAGCTGGTGGTCGGAGCGGTGTTGATCGCTCAGGTCGCCCCGGTGGCTGCGGCTGCGGCCGCCATCGTCACGCTGATTGCGTTCACCGCGCTCATCGCTGCGCGTCTACGGCAGGGCCAGCGCCCGCCGTGCGCGTGCTTCGGTGCATGGAGCGCCTCGCCCATCGGTTGGCAGCACGTGGTACGAAATGTGGTGCTGATCGGCGTGGGCGCCGTGGTGATCGCCGTCGGGTAGGTCGGCCGATCTGGATCAGTCACCCTTGGATCAGGCGGTGGTGACCTGCATCGCGAACGTCAGTACGAGTGCCTCGTCGCGCCAACGGTCGTATCGACCGCTCGGTCCGCCATGGCCGGCACCCATCTCGGTCTTCATGATCAACGGTGCGTTGTCGGTGCGGTTGGCGCGCAGCTTGGCGCACCATTTCGCGGGTTCGTGATAACTCACCCGTGGATCGTTCAACCCGGCAGTGATGTAGATCGCGGGGTACGCGGTCGCAACGGTGTTGTCATAGGGCGAGTAGCTGAGCAGGTAGCTCGCGTATGGTTCGTGGCGCGGGTCGCCCCACTCATCCCACTCGGTGATCGTCAGTGGCAGGCTCGGATCACTCATCGTGGACACCACATCGACGAACGGCACCTCGGCCACGATCCCTGCGAACAACTCGGGACGCATGGTCATGCATGCGCCGACGAGCAGACCGCCAGCGCTACCGCCGCGCAGCACGGCGCGCCGTGGATGCGCCCAACCGGCCGCGACGAGGTGTTCGACGCTCGCGATGGTGTCGGTGAACGTGTTGCGCTTCGCGAGCAGTTTGCCCTCGGTGTACCAGCGGCGCCCGAGTTCACCTCCGCCGCGCGGATGGACCAACGCGAAGGTCCAGCCGCGGTCGAGCAACGACAGGCGTCCGACCGAGAACCACGGTGGCATCGATGATTCGTAGCTTCCGTAGCCATAGATCAGGCAGGGCGCGGTGCCGTCGGCTACCACGTCGCGACGGCGGACGATGTCGACCGGCACCAGCGTCGCGTCGGATGCCGTTGCCCACTCGCGCGACGCGGTGTACAGCGATAGATCGGTGTTCAGCACCGGCGTCTGCTTGAGGAGTTCACGGGTGCCGCTGTGAAGGTCGTGTTCGTAGATGGACGTTGGTGTGGTGAACGACTGGTAGCTGTAGCGCAACGTCGAGGCGGTCCACTCCGGGTTGGCGTCGAGCTCGACTTCGTGAGGTTCGTCGCCGAGTTGGATCTCCTCGAGCCGACCGTCGCGAAACAGGATTCGTATCCGCTGCTGCGCGTTCGACCACTCGTGCACCACGAGGTGGTCGGCGAACGGGTCGACCGTGGTAATTCTTTGTCCGGCGACGTGCGGGAGGAGTTCGGCCCACAGACCGGGCTGGTCGAGCGGGGCTGTCATCACCTTGAAGTCCTCGGCCTCGAGGTTGGTCAACACAACGAATGAGTCACCCCAATGGTCGACTCCGTACTCGACGCCGTTCGTCCGAGCACGAATCGAAATCGGTGTATTCGTGGGCGAGTTCGCCGGTATCAGCCATGCCTCGCTGGTGTCCTTGCTCGACGATTCGATCACGACCCACTCGCCGCTGCGCGTCAGATCGACGCCGAGGAAGAACCGTTCGTCGGACTCGTTCTTGATCAGCACATCGTCGGCTTGCGGAGCGCCGATTCGGTGTCGCCACACCTGAGCAGGACGCATCTGGTCGTCGGGCATGAGGTAGAACAGGTAGGTGCCATCGGCCGACCATGCAGCCCCACCCCAGGCCGACGTGCCGGTAAGCAGGTCGTCGAGATCGACGCCCGTTGCCAGGTTGCGGATGCGCAAGTTGTACATCTCGCTGCCGTCGGTATCGCTGCTCCACGCTGCGAGCGAGTGGTCGGGGCTGACATCAAACAGGCCGAGCGAGAAGAAGTCGTGGCCTGCCGCCTCGACGTTCTCGTCGAGCAGCACTGTCTCGGTTGCCGTGGCCCGTGTGGTTCCCCGGCAATGGATGCCGTAGCTGAGGCCTTCGACGGTTCGCGACGTATACCACCAACCGTCTTTGCGCACCGGAACGGATTCGTCGGTCTCTTGCACCCGCGACTTGATCTCCTGGAACAGCGCATCGGTGACCTCGGCGAGCGGAGCGAACCAGGCCTCGGCGTAGGAGTTCTCGGCCTCGAGATAGGCGACCGTGTCGGGATCGTCGCGATCGCGGAGCCATGCCCAGGGGTCCTCGGCGTCGCCGCTGACCCGGCGCCAGGTGTGCGCAACCTGTTTCGCGACCGGCGCGGCGTGTGGGGCGGTACGGGCGGCGGGGGGCTCAGTCGTCACTGTGACGAGCGTAACGGTTGGCAGCAGGCAGCAGGAGGTGATGTGGACCACCGGCGACCGGTAGCGTCAGTCAGGCATGCGCGTGTGGATCGACCAAGACCTCTGCACCGGCGACGGACTGTGTCTCGACCATTGCCCCGATGCGTTCGTTCAACTCGAGGACGGGATCGCGTATGTGGCAGAAGGCGGAGTCGCGCTCAACGACCCGGGTGGTTCGGGCAGCCTCGCATTCGTCGCCGATCGTGACGAGTCTGCTGTCATCCACGCCGCGCTGGCGTGCCCCGGTGAGTGCATTTTCATCGAGATCGATGCTCCTGTCTCGGCCAGAGGTCCACGATCGATCGCCTCCTCGTCGCGTTGAGCAGGCCGAGGGTGCTAGTTGGTCGGTGAATTGTTACTATGGCGGTAGTGGTAATTCGGCCACACAGCTCACGAACGACATCACGAACGACATCACCGACCGGGAGTGCATTCACATGACCAGCTTCGATCTTGACCTCAGCAAGTACCAGCTCGGCTGGAGCGACGAGGTGGAATACGCCTTCAAGCCCGCCAAGGGATTGAACCCTGGTGTGGTCGATCAGATCTCGTGGTGGAAGGGCGAGCCTCGTTGGATGTCGCAGGCCCGCCAGCGCAGCCTGCGGTTGTTCGAGCGCAAGCCGATGGCACCCTGGTTCGCCGTCAACATGCCAGACCTCGATTTCCAGGACATCTTTTACTACCTCAAGCCTGCTACCGAGCAGGTCGACGAATGGGATGACCTGCCCGAGCAGATGAAGGCCACGTACGAAAAGCTCGGTATCCCCGAAGCCGAACGCAAGTATCTCGCCGGAGTCACCGCGCAGTATGAATGCCTTCGCGGATCCACCAAGGTCTGGACGACCCGTGGAATGCGGATGATCAAGGAAGTCGTTGCCGGCGACGAGGTGTTTGCGCTGAACCAAGTGACGAAAGCGATCGAAGTGGCTCGGGTCACCGGTGGCGGCGAGTCGGGCGAGAAGGAGATTTTCGAGATCCGTGCCGGAAGCCGGGTGATTGGCGCGTCGGCGAACCACCCGTTCCTCGTGCTGCGCGACGAACGTCGCAACGGCAGGCTGAATGCGCGTTACCAGCCGCGTTGGGTGCCGGTTGCCGAGTTGGTGGTTGGCGACCTGGTCGCTGTGCCGACCGACCTACCAGCATTCGGGCGTGCCTACCCGACGACTCATCGTCACGTTCATAGCCACTTCGGGTTCACGAGCCCCGACCTCGCATGGTGGATGGGGCTCTTTCTCGGTGATGGCTTTTACAAACACAGCGAGTCATATGTCTCCGTTCAGTTCGCGGTCGACCATACCGATACGGCGTTGATTGCCGAGATCATCAGGGTCGGGGCAGAGGAGTTCGGTCTCGAATTCCGGCTTGCTTCCGACGGGATGAGACTCACCGCTCTCGGCACGGCCAAGTTGGCGGAGTACCTCGAAGCCAACGGACTCGGCGGCCGGTCGCTCACCAAGCGAGTTCCTGACTGGGTGTATGGGCTGCCAGATGATCAACGGCTGGCGTTTCTCGCTGGTTTCATCGATGCCGATGGCACTGTTCGTGCGCACCGGACTGCGAAGAATCCGGTGGTCACGAGCGGGAACGAGGCACTCCTCGGTGACATTCGCGAACTGTCGCAGCTGTGCGGCATCGGCGTGAGCAACGTCGCGAGGTTCTCGAGTCGGCACCCGCACGATGTCGATCGACAGGTCGTTGGCTACCGCTTGCATCTATCAGGGCGCTTCGATCGGTTGCCCCTTCGCTCGGCGAAAAAGGCCGCTCGTCTCGGTGCGCGCCACTACTGCCACACCAACAGAGCTGCCAAGGGCACTTCTTTCAAGGCACATACGAGCGAGATGCTTGGCTACGTGCGGATCGAGTCGATCGAGAGCGTCGGTGTAGAAACAACATTCGACATCGAGGTGCAGGGCCACCACAATTTCGTGGCGGAGGGTTTCGTCGTCCACAACTCGGAAGTCGTTTTTCACCGCAACCGGGAAGATCTCGAAGCGCAGGGCATCTTGTTCTGCGACATGGACACCGCGCTGCGCGAATATCCCGATCTTGTCCGCCAGTACTTCGGCACCGTCATTCCGCCCGGCGACAATAAGTTCGCTGCGCTCAACACCGCAGTGTGGTCAGGCGGATCGTTCATCTACGTGCCACCCGGCGTGAACTGCGAGATGCCGCTGCAGGCGTACTTCCGGATCAACTCCGAGAACGCAGGCCAGTTCGAGCGCACACTGATCATCGCCGACGAGGGCTCTCAGGTGCACTACATCGAGGGCTGCTCCGCCCCGGTGTACACGAAGGATTCGTTGCATTCGGCTGTCGTTGAGATCATCGTCAAGCCGCATGCCCGTGTCACCTACACCACCATTCAGAACTGGTCGCCAAACGTCTACAACTTGGTCACCAAGCGGGCGCGGGTCGAAGAGTGCGGTCATATGGAATGGATCGACGGCAACATCGGCTCCAAGCTGACGATGAAGTACCCGTCGGTGTATCTGATGGGGCCGAAGGCCACCGGTGAGGTGCTGTCGGTTGCCTATGCAGGCGCTGGCCAACATCAAGATGCAGGCGCGAAGATGATCCATGCTGCGCCGGAGACCACCTCCAAGATCGTGTCGAAGAGCATCAGTAAAGACGGCGGCATCACCGCGTACCGCGGCCTCGTCCGCGTCGATGAGGGCGCGTATGGCTGCAAGAGCCACGTGCAATGCGATGCGCTCATCCTCGACGACCTCAGTGAGAGCCGCACGTTCCCGTACATGGAGGTCGGAGAGCGTGACGCGCAGATCGGCCACGAGGCCACCGTGTCGAAGATCGCCGATGAACAACTCTTCTATCTGATGAGCCGTGGCCTCTCGCAAGAGCAGGCGATGGGCATGGTCGTGAACGGTTTCATCGAGCCGATCACCCGTACTCTGCCGATGGAATACGCCGTCGAGTGGAGCAGGCTCATCGAGCTGCAGATGGAAGGCAGCGTCGGGTAGGTTCCAAGTATGTCGATCGAACTGGTCACCACCGACGGTGTGTTCGCCCTGGATGGCGGCGAGTGGCAGGTCACCAATAACATCTGGTTGGTCGGCGACGACCGGGAAGTGGTCGTGTTCGATGCCGCCCACAACGCTCCGGCTATCGTTTCCGCGATTGGTGGCCGCAGGGTGAAAGCGATTGTGCTCACCCACGGCCACAACGACCACATCAACGCTGCGGTGCCGCTGCGCGAGATCGTCGACGCGCCGATCTTGCTGCATGACGACGACCAGATGTTGTGGGATGTGGTCTGGCCTGACGAGTCGCCCGACGGCGAGTTGGTGCATGGCTCGATCTTGACGGTAGCCGGCCACGAATTGGCAGTGCTGCACACGCCCGGCCATTCGCCAGGATGCTGCTGCTTTCACGACGTGGCCTTCGGCACGTTGTTCAGTGGCGACACATTGTTTTGTGGCGGCCCCGGCGCGACTGGGCGGAGCTTCAGTGACGAGCCGACCATTCTGCGCTCGATCCGTGATGTGTTGCTGGCTCTCCCCGACGACACAATCGTCCATACCGGCCATGGCGACTCGACCACCATCGGTGCCGAGCGTGCTGCAGTGATGGCCCGGACAGCTGGCACACTGTCGTAATGCCGATGCGTCAGGAGTGCAAGCAGTTCGAGAGCCGCACCTATCCAAACGGTGAGACCGTCCGCAAGTGCAACCTCGACCTGGCGCCGGATGCACCGTGGCGGTGTCCCGACCCTTGTCCGAAGTATGAGCGACGGATGGATGCCGGTTGGAACTACGGGACCATGGTGCCCCCGCCTACGCCGGAGGAACCCGTCAGCGTTGCAGATGGTACGGCGGCCGCGGTGTTGGACGAGGCCGAGGACTTCTTGAATTCCGTCGGCGAACAGGTGATGGCCGAGGTTCGCGCTGAGCAGGTCGAGCGTGATCGCCGGGGGCGGGGGATACGCCGGCTGTTCCGACGCGGCAAGGGTTGAATCGTCACTTACTCGAGCGATAATTTCTCCTACGTCGGTAGTAGAATTTCACCGTGCTCGCGTTTACTCCCGACGCGGTGCGTGCCCTTGGAGCCGACGATGTCGCGATGCGACTCGAATCGCTCGTGTGCGCAACCGCGACCCACCTCCCCACCACCGACGAAGAGGTGTGGCGCTACAGCCGCATCGGTGAACTCGACTTGGATGACTTCGTTCCCGGCCGTTCGGTCACCACGGTCGAGGCTCCGGAGGGGATCGTCACCACCGAAGCCGCAAACGACCACTCGAACGACCACTCGAACGACCACTCGAACGACCACTCGGACGACCCGGCAGACGTCTTCCAACTGCTGAACACGGCTTTCGCCGATGCCATCGTCATCCGTGTGCCGGCCGGGCGCATCATTGTCGAGCCGGTGGTTGTGACCCATACGATCGGCACCGCGGCGCACACCAGGAGCGCGGTGTTTCCCCGTCTGGTTCTCGAGGCAGGCGCCGACAGCGAGGTCACCGTAGTCGAGCAGTTCGTGTCGCCCGATGGTGATCGCAGCCTGGTCGTGCCCCATCTCGAGGTGCACGCCGCCCAGGGTTCGCGCGTCAAGTACCTCGGCGTGAATTTGTTGTCCACGACGACGTGGTCGCTCGGGCACCAGCGCGCAATCGGCGAGCGCGACTCGACCACGTTGCTCGCCACTGTGGCGCTCGGTGGCGACTACGCGAGGGTGCGTACCGAGGTGCGCCTCACAGGCCAGGGGGCCACCACCCGACAGATCGCGCTGTACTTTGCCGATGGCACCCAGATGCACGATTTCCGCACGCTCCAAGATCATGCGGCGCCCAAGACAAACAGCGATCTGCTGTTCAAGGGGGCGGTACAAGACCATGCCCGCAGTGTGTATACCGGCCTCATCAAGGTTCGTGAGAATGCCAAGGGCTCTGTGGCGTTTCAGACCAACCGCAACCTCACGCTCAGCAACGGCGCATGGGCCGAGAGCGTGCCGAACCTCGAGATCGAGACCAACGAGGTGAAGTGCAGCCATGCCAGCACCGTCGGCCCGATCGACGAGGATCAACGGTTTTACCTCGAAAGTCGCGGCATCCCACCCGAGGTCGCGGAACGTCTGGTGGTGTTGGGATTCTTTGACGAGGTACTCCAACAACTGCCGGTTGGGCCATTGGCCACCGAGCTCCGCGCCCGAGTCGCCGCCAAGTTGCACAACCGCGTCGCAGCGTTGCAATCGAGTCCGGCATGAGCGCGGTCACGGTGTGTCGGCTCGATGAACTGGCGCCGGGTAGCGCCACCAGGTTCCAAGTCGGTGGGCGTGCTGTCGCAGTCATTCGCATCGTCGACGACGTGTACGCAATAAGCGACATCTGCAGCCATGCCGATGTGTCGCTCAGTGAGGGCGAACTGTTCTGCGACGCGAAGGAGATCGAATGCTGGAAGCACGGCAGTCTGTTCAGCATCGAGACCGGTGAGGCGCTCACGTTGCCGGCCACGAAGCCGGTGCCGGTATTCGTTGCCCGGGTCGACAATGGTGACGTCGTCATCGACGTCGAATTGAACGGGGCATCGGTATGAGCACGTTGTGTATCCAAGGTCTGCAGGCATCCGTCGGCGGCAAGCAGATCCTGCACGGCATCGACCTCACGGTGTCGAGCGGTGAAGTTCACGTGGTGATGGGGCCCAACGGGGCGGGCAAGACCACGCTGTCGTCGGTCGTGATGGGCAAGCCTGGGTACAAGGTGCTGGCGGGCTCGGTCACCCTCGACGACATCGATGTACTTGCGTTACCGGCCTGGCAGCGCGCGCAGGCCGGCCTGCATCTGGTGATGCAATATCCCAGCGAGGTCGGCGGGGTATCGCTCGACCATGTCATGCAAGAGGCGCTCATCGCCCGCGGGCGCAGCATCGACGGGCTCGACCAGTTGCTCGGCGACGAGGCTGTGCGCATCGGGCTCTCGCCAGAACTGCTGCACCGGTCACTCAACGTCGACTTCTCCGGTGGTGAAAAGAAGCGCAACGAGACGCTGCAGTTGGCCGTTCTTGAACCCCGGATCGCCATCCTCGACGAACTCGACTCCGGCCTCGACATCGATGCGCTGCGCGACTGTGCTCGCAGGGTGGAAGACCTCACCAACGAACGGGGCATGGGTGCGCTCGTCATCACGCACTACAACCGGCTGCTGGAAGAACTGCATCCCGACGCGATTCACATCCTGGTGAAGGGTCGCATCGTGGCCAGCGGCGGGCCTGAACTCGCCGACCAACTCGAGCGTGACGGCTACGCCGCGTTCAGTCCCAGCTGACGAAGCCGCCGACGAGCCGGAGACGTAGTTATACTGGTAGGTGTGACTCATCGTGTCGGGCCTAAGGGACAGGTCGTGATTCCGAAGGAGCTGCGCGACGCCCTCGGTATCGAACCGGGCGACGAGGTCAGCTTCTGGTGCCACGACGACCACGTCGCAGTGCGCCCGACCAGTCACCGCAGGCCTCTGCGCGGCCGATTCGCTGGCTCGCCACTTGTCGACGAACTGGCCGCGCAGCGAGAAGCCGACCGCGAACGCGAAGTACGTTTGTGACCGTCGTCCTCGACTCGTGGGCAGTGCTCCGATACCTCGAGGGCGCAGAGCCGTCAGCGAGCCTCGTTTCCGGCCTCCTCGACCAAAGTCGCCCGTTGATGTCGTGGATCAACCTTGGCGAGGTTCACTGCATCCTGCGACGCGTCCACGGCGAGGGCGCAGCGGTGGAGACCGTGCGCGATCTTCGCGACGTCATCGACGTCCGACTTCCCGACGAACGACTCATCCTCGATGCTGCGCGCATCAAGGCCGATCACCCGATGGCGTACGCGGACGCCTTCGGCGCAGCCCTTGCCGTGGCCGAGCGAGCAGACCTGTGGACGGGTGACCCCGAACTTCTCCTCGAGGGCTCTGCGTGGAGCTGGCGCGACGTCCGCACAACACACAAATAGCCCGACCTTTGGCGTTCGGCTGTCACTGACAGCAACCCAACGCCAAAGGTCAGCCCTCGAGCGCTACGAGATCGTGGAGCGCCTTGCCAAGCTTCGGATCGACACGCCCGAATAGATCTGCAGCTGCATCATGGTCCTCCCCCGAATACCGTTCACCGAGGGCCGCCGCACAGATCGCATCACTCGCCGCGATGCCGGCGAGGACGGCGACACCGACGCACACGTTGAGAGCGGTGTCGTCTTCAGAGTCGATGAGTTCTGCTACCTCGAGGTACTTCTCAGCGACTTGCCGACGGCCACGTCCCTCGCCAGCGTTCGTCTTCTTCGTCTGAAGCTTCATCGGGCTCATCAACGCGTCATGACTCCGAGGCAGTGCCGGCAACGGACGCAGCGCGACCGTTTCGAACATGGCGTCGACAAGCGTGACATCCAACTGATGACCACCCGTGAGAACGGCTGCACGGTCAACCTCGCAGAGCCGGTGGATTGCCCGCCACCGATTCCTGTCCGGGGCACCGGCAGAGGGCTATACGGCACTGACGGTGCCCAGATGGATCCCGCCGACATTGGCTCCGACTGCCCGAATGCCCGAATGCCCGAGGTTCGTGAGGTTCAGATGAGACTGTTGAGCCGTGCCGTGGCGCGGTCGGACTCGCGGTGGGGTACGAAGATGCGGTAGTCGCTCGCCACTTTGGTCACCAGGTTGAAGGCTTCATTACCGGTAGCGGAGAACCCGGCATCGCACAGGGTGGCCACGGTCATCGGCCCAGTGCCGATTGGAACGACAGCGATCTCGACCAGTTGGTCCGGGTCGTCGGGTTCGCCACGGCTGAGCAAGTTGTAGATCTTCTCACGAATCCCCAAGACGCACCTCCAGCTCGGCTGGTCAAATCGTAGCGCTCCGGGGTCGTAGGGGGTTCGAAATGAGCGTCGATGGCCTGATCGGCCCGAACAGCCACCGGTCGATTTGGTTTCGGCTACCGTCGGCGGATGCCGTCGCCCAAGATGAAGCAGTCGTCCTCCGACAAGAATCTGCACGTTGTCGTCATCGACGTCGATGGGGCAATCGACGAGGTCATGGCGGCGACCGCCGAGCAAGCCGAGGCGCTCGGCGAAAGCGTCGTGCAGGCGGCGATCGACCTTGCCACGGTGCGTGTGCCGATGTTGCAGTTCTCCTCCGGCAAGTTCACCGTGGTCGGGACGATCGTTCTTGATCTTGCGAAGGCCCGCCGCACGCTCGTGCGGGTCGAGTCGCATCCGAGGGAGACGGCCGCGATGGCGATCAAGCGCTGAGAAAGCCTCTACGCCTTGCTTCGTGCACTGCAGCACCGCGTGTGCCGACAGCGAGCTTGCCCATGCATCGTTCGAGATGTGAGCCAACAGTCCGTACCCCAATGTAGAGACGGTCGGAGATCTCCTTGCTGGTGAGACCTTCGGCAACACACGCCAATACATCGATTTCTCGTTGCGTCAGTAGTGCCTCGGATCGCTTGGGAGGGTGACGACCGCCCGACGCCCGCCAAGCCGAGTTGGCCTCGATGGAGATTCCATGGGCCCCGAGCATCGTCGCAGCCTCAGCGATTCGGTCGAGCTCTGGCAGATCGCGGGTATCGAGCGCGGCACCAAGCCGACAGCGCAGCACCTCCGCCGGTGCCGGCACCTCCTCCCATGCCGCGATTGCGGCGGACCATGCGGCGGCGGTGTGCTCCCGATGTGCAGCGATCTGTTTCTCGAGAGCCCGCGACTCGGCACCGACCGGATCTGGTAACCGTAAATTGGCGGGTACCGGATCCCCGCGTGATCCGCCGGATCGCCACCATGCAAGGGACAGTCGAAACATCGCCACGTCGGCTTCGCCGCATTCCGACAGCCCGGCGAGGGCCTTGACGGCGGCACCCTGCTGGTCGCCACGGGCGAGATCGAGCCATGATCCGATCAACCAAGCTTCGGGTGCCACTTCGCGAAGTCGGCCAGATGGTGAGCTCCATACGCGGTCGACGAGTGCCGTTGCCCTGGCGATTTCACCGCGAAGCAGCGCCAACTCTGCGTCGACGAGATCGAGTAGAGCGGCAGCATCGGCGGCCATCCTCATCGAGCGGGCCGCCGCCACCGCCCGGTCGGCTTCGGTGAATCGTCCGAGAAGCACCAGTGCGCTACACCTGCCGACGGCGAGCTGATCCCCGAGTGCGCCCAATCCCCTGACATGGAGTCGTTCCAATTCGGCTGCAGCGGCCTGCTCGACGTCGCAAGGGCGCCCTGCGCGCCACAACACGTACACCCTGTTGCTCGCAATGCGGGCCTCGACGGCAGCATCTCCACTTCGCGCGGCGGCATCGAGCGCTGACGCGAAATAGGAGAGTCCTAGCTGAACGTCACCAGCAATCGCTGTGGCCAAACCGGCCGCGCCGGCCGCGGAAGCAATGGCTGATAGATCGCCGAGTTCGGTAGCTTGCGCTAAAGCGATAGACGCCTGCTGAGCGGCGGCCGAGGGGTCGTCGAGAACCCGTCGCAGTGCATCGAGGACGAGTGTCTCGATTCGTTCGCGGCATGAACCAACCGTGACCTCGAGGGCCTGATCGAGGTGCCTGTCCGAATCCCCGAGGCCCGCCTCCAGACAAGCGCGATAGCGAACAAGGAGGATCGCGATCGTTGTGACACTGTCATTGCGTGTCAGGCGGGGAAGGATCCGTTCGGCGAGCTGGTTCGCCTCGATGCGGTCGCCCGCCGCGAGCGACAGCTCACACGCGCGTCGTCCAAGACGGCTGAGAGTGAGGTCATTACCGAGTTCGATCGCTCGACGGATGGCGGCCGCAGCGGTCTGGGTCGCAAGGTCCGCTTCTGCGATGACCGCAGCCCGCTCCCACGCTCGGCTGGCCTGATCCCGCCGACCTGCGACTTCCCATGCCGATGCGGTGGTCGCTGGAGGTCCATGATGAGTCAGTAGTCCAGCGATCGCTGCGGCGAGTGGTCTGACGCCAGGTCCGACAGCACGCCGGGCTGCGGCAAACCACAGGTCGGAGGCCGGAATCGGTGCATTCGATGGACGGTCGGACGCAACGACGATGTGACGCCGCTCGAGTTCGTTCCAGATCATCGTGTGGAGACCGAGCGTGGTGGTCAGTTCTTCGGTGGTGATCCAACCATCGGCGAAGCCGCATGCGAGGGTCGCTACTGCGGCCGTCGGCCCGATTGCGGCGAGCAGAGCGGTGAGCGTTCGTTCGTTGTCGCCTGCAAGGGCGAGTGCTAAGGCGACAGCTGGTCGTCCTCCTGCTGATTGAACGATGGCCGTGACGGCAGTCGCGTCGAGTTCTGGTGCAGCACCCGTGACGAGCCGAGCCGTCTCGTCGCCGTCGAGTGGTCGCACTACGATCTCCGTCGAGCACACGGGTCCGAGGTCAAGTGGGGCCAACCCGTCGTCGGACGAGCGGCCCGCAAGGACGACCAGAACTCGCACATCGTCAAGCAGCGCGACGATGCCGAGGAGCAGGCGTGCCGTAGAGGCATCGGCCCCGTCGACATCGTCGATGAACACGACCAGCGGTTCGTGTTCTGCCGCAACGCGGATTCGTCGAGCGAGTCCAGCCAGCAGTGCCACGCCTGCCGCCTCGCCACCGCCTGCAGCTGCCGCTTCGGCCAGCCATCCAGCCGCATCACCGGGCACCGCGCGCAGCAGCCCCGCCATTGGTTCGTAGGGCAGCGGCGCAGTTCTGGTGCATCGGCCTGCCCACCATTGATGGACGAGGCCCCTGCGGCGCAACTCGTCGCGGAGTCGGCGCGCGATGTGGGAACTACCGCACCCGGGCGCGCCATGGATGACAACGGCGCGTCCGACATGCTCTGAGCGGCACGCGGAGAATGCAGCGACCAACGATTGGAGTTCGCTGTCTCGGCCTTCGCTCCAGTGACCCTTCGATGTGGGACCCTCTAGCGAGGCTTTGTCGGGCGAGTGAGAGTCCCGTAAATCCATCAAGTGCCAGGATGCCACACCCGAAGGGCCGGGTGCGTGAGCCGAATTGGGTAGTTCTCCCGATGCGAGCGACACTTCGGTCACGCATGGTCAGGGTCATGTCTTCTAGCGCCCGCGTGCCATCCGATCTTCGCCGACTCCGAGCGAACACCCAGGTTTGCCGTTCCGTCTTGGCTGTGGGGCTGTTTTCGACAGCAGAGCACGCTGTGTGGGTGGCGATTCTCGTCGTTGCGTACCAACGCGGTGGCGCGACCGAAGCGGGGGTCGTGTCAGCCGTCATGCTTGTACCGAGCGCCTTGGCAGCGCCGTTCGTTGCGAAGGGTCTGTCTGCCCGGCGGCTGGAGAATCCGATGGCGGTTGGCTACCTCGTGCACTTCCTGACGCTGATATGCGCGGCGCTGATCCTGGGCTTCGGCCTCGATCCAATCGTCTTCTACATAGCCGGAACGTTGGCATCGGTGACGGCGGTCTCTAGTCGGCCTGCACACCACACGTTCGTGGCTGATTCCGATTTCAAGATCGAAGCGATGGTCGCCACGGGCCTCGCCGCAGGAGGCGCTCAACTCATCGGCCCCCTGGTCGCCGCTGCCGTGCTGGCGTTCTTCGGACCCGTGCACGTTCTTGTGGTCGGCGCGACTCTCATTGCCGTGGCGGCCGCACTGTGTACGGGCCTGCGAGCTAGTTCACTTCGACCCGACCACGGCGATAGCGGACTGTCTGGGCGGCAATCGACGACGACAGGCACGAGTTGGGCACTTGCGCCCAAAGCGAAACGCACGGTGGTGGTTCTCCTCGGGCTCCTCGGGCTCGTCGCAGTGATCCTCGGAACAGCTGAAACACTCGCAACCGAGATCTCGTTCTCGGCGTTCGGGGGCCAGGGCGCTGGCACAGGGATACTGCTGGCCGCGGTCGGGGTGGGCTTGGTTCTCGGTGCCCATATAGCGGGTCGTCTGCTCGGTCGATTCAGCGAGCACGCGGTGATGCGAATCGGGGCGACCATCAGCGGAGCCAGCCTTATTGCGCTCGGATTCGGCTTTGGCGCAGCAGGGTCGATCGCTGCATTCGTCTTCGTCGGCTTTGGGATGCAGCTCGTTCTGGTAGCTGGCTGGGTACTGCTTCATCGACACGTGGCTGGTGCCGAGACGATCCTCGTGTTCGGGCTTGTCGAGTCGCAGCAACTACTCGGCAATGCACTCGGGGCAGTTGGAACTGGCGTCGTCGTTGGTCACTTCGGCGTCTGGCCGGCCGTGCTGACGATCGGCGTAGCATTTCCGCTGGCGATGATGTTGTTGAACCCGACCCGACTCCAACGGTTGAACTTGCACCGGATGACTGAAGCCCCGAGGCATTCATCGACCCACTGATCCCTCCCGGGTGTCGGGCGTCCCAATCGGCCCGCTTGGGAACTGGGTCCGCCGCGCGATTCACCGACGGGGCCGCCGGCCGGTTCGTTCGGGCAGAGATCTCGAAGGACGAGTCAGGCTGATGTTGACATGATACTTCTCTGCGGTGAGGACTCGTTTACCCGCTGACAACCGGCGCTTAGTCGGCTAGGTTGCGCGTGCGCGTCGTGAACGACGTGCACGCGAGCCGCTACCGGTCGACCATAGGAGCACGTCATGAAGCTGAATCTCACTGCCGACGAAGTCCTCAGCACGACCCGCGCGGTTCGCAAGCGGCTCGACTTCGACAAGCCGGTCGAGCTCGACGTGATCAAGGAGTGCCTCGAGTACGCGGTCCAGGCGCCGACCGGCTCCAATATGCAGGGTTGGCAGTGGCTCGTCGTGACCGATCAAGCCAAGAAGGATGGGCTGGCGGCGCTCTACCGGCAAGGTTGGGAGCTGTACACGCAGATGGCCGGGGCTGCGACCAACATCGCAAGCAGCGATGCCAGTCAGCAAGCGCGGGTCGTTGATTCGGCCACCTACATGGCCGAGAATTTCGAGAAGGCCCCGGCGATGTTGATCCCCTGTCTCCCGGGCCGTCTCGACGGCTTGCCCAACATGGCGGCGACCTCGATGTACGGATCGATCCTTCCCGGTGCATGGAGCTTCATGCTGGCGGCCCGCGAGCGCGGCCTCGGCACCGCCTGGACCACGATCCACCTGATGTTCGAGGAGCAGGCGGCGGAGATCCTCGAGATCCCATATGCCGAGGTCACCCAGTGCGCGCTGATCACGATCGGGTACACGAAGGGAACCGACTTCAAGCCGGCCAAGCGCCCGCCGATCGAGACCATCATGCACCTCGACACCTGGGGCTCGCGACCCTGACCGACCCTGACCGACCACGCTGCTACTCGACGATCAGGCGATCTCGCGACGACGCTGTTCGGCGAGAGTCGATGCACCGCAGGGTGAGCTGCATGACCAGCCTGGTCAGGCCGCCGGCTTCCACGCCGACCCGGACGCAGCCCTTCGCGACCGCCCGGGACCCCTCGTCCTCGACGAATGGCAAGAAGTGCCCGAACTCCTCGGAGCGGTGAAGCGCGCCGTCGACGACGACCCACGGCCAGGCCGCTTCATCCTCACGGGCAACGTCCGCTCAGACCTCGAGACCAAGATGTGGCCAGGCACCGGACGGCTCATGCGGGTCCAGATGTACGGGTTGACCCAACGAGAGATCGTCGGCGGCAGTGCACTCGCCGGGCCGTCGATGCTGGACAAGATCGCGATGCGTTCCGCCGCCGCGTTCAGCCTGCCTGACGTTCGCCCTGATCTGCGTGACTACATCACACTTGCAACCCGTGGCGGATTCCCGGCGGCGTTCCTCGGCACCCCGCCGGGCTACATCGAGATGTGGGTGGCCAGCTACCTCGATCAGCTGCTGACCCGGGATGCCCACCCAATCGTGGCGAACCGTGACCAGCAGAAACTTGCGGCGTACTTCCGGGCCCTTGCCTGGTCGGTCGATCACCTCGATCGGCTCATCAGGACGGCCAAACGCTACGTCGTGGACTCATCTCTCATGGTGGCCTCCCTCGGTGCCGACATCGACACGATCCTTGGTAGCAGCGACCTGCTCGGCCGGATGATCGACACGTTCGCCATGGCTCAACTCCGACCCGAGGTAGCTGCGGCACGGCAACGGATACGCCTCTACCACGCCCGAACCAAAGGAGGGCGTGAAGAGGTCGACATCGTCGCCGAACTTCCCGGCGGCAAGTTGATCGGCATCGAGATCAAGGCATCGTCGGCGCCGCGTTACTCGGATGCCAAGCACCTCTGCTGGCTTCGTGCACAGATCCCGCGGCGGTTCGTCGCAGGAGTCGTCCTTCACAGCGGACCCGACGTCATCCAACTCGACGACGACATCCATGCCGTTCCAATCGCGTGCCCCTGTTACGCTCTCCTCGCCAACATTCTGACAGGATCGTGGCTAAATAACTGCCAAAAAACTGTCAGATGGCACGATACGATATGCGCATGTTGACTGGACCCATTGCTTCGTTCTCGAAGTCCCACCTGCGTGACCCAAAGGTGGTTGCCACTGCGTCCCAGGGCCTGGTGGAGATCCGACTTGGAGGGGATGCCGACCCGGTCGGGATGCTCCCGATGCGGATGATTCGTGAGCAGCAGGAAGTCCACGCCCTCGCCCAGACGTTCATCCGTGCGATGGTCGCGTTGCGTCAGGAGAAGCCGTCGCCGGTACTGCTCGGGGAGGTCGCGTACGTCGCTGACTGGTCACGCGATGAGCAGGACCGCTTCTTGGACGGGTTCGCAGAAGCGATGGCGGAGAGTCTTCGAATGAACGATCCGGCCCCAGCCCGCTTCTACGTGAAGCTGATGAGCATCCCCGACAGCGAGTACCGCAGCCCACAGTTCACCGGAAATGTCACGGGCGCGAGCGCCGATATCATCGATGCGAAGGTCGGCCTTCGGCGGTGAGCCTCACCGCCACAGCGTTGACGAGACGCAATGTGCATCAGGTTTCTGCCATTGAACGTACTGCAAACGCACCGTGGTGGGCCCAAGAGGTCGAGACCTTTCTCCTCGTCGACGCGCCCAAGCAGATCCTGTCGAGAACCGGCAGCGGACTCCTTGTACATGAGGGCGACGTTCTCGTCGCAGTCGCCGCACATCGACCGCATCACAAGTGGACCGCAGAGCTGCTCCAAGCGTTCCTCGTACTTCCCGCACTCCGTAACAAGGGTCTGGCCGCACTTGCGCTGCTATGCGCGCTGGCACATGTCCACGTTGCCGCCAAGACCGAACACGTGATGTGGCTGGTCCATCAGGAGAACACCGCAATGCTCAGGGTTTCGTTGAGCGTCGCCGATCCTGCGACCCCGGCGGACGCCGACGGGTTCGTGACGTTCGCAAAGCCTTAGCCCGGCCTGTGCTCGAACCCATCGAACGCTCCCTACGGTTGGAGCAAGCTCGCTATAGCGACGCTATTACGCGCTGAGATCGTGTTCTAAGGCCGCGCTGCTCACCGGAGCGTGCCGGCCGCCGCTCGCGTCATCCGGCGTACAGCTGCAAGTGTGCGCCGACACGACCGCCGGACCGCCGGCGACACGGAACTCAGAACCGCGTCGGGCCTGTGACGTCAGGAACTCAGAATCCGGCGCAGCTGTAAGGTATGCATAGCCGGGGGCACGGCTGCGCGACACCAACGACTGGGAGACCCTTGCACTGACCGACACCCTGTTCCGTGCGATGCGGTTCTCGGTTCGCCAGCTGGGTGTACTTCGAGAGCGCTTGGCCGACATCGTCGAGGGGTGAGCGCTGCGAACGGTCGCCGGGATCAATGCTCCGGGTCGCCTGCGGGCAACTGGAGGGTGTCGTCTGTTGCCGAGGGCAGTGCAGCCAGCCGTCGCAGTTGGCTTCTCGCCTCGTTCAGTGACTTTCCGACCGATCTTGTGGTGGTTGAGATGGCCACACATTCGTCAACGCCTCGCCCAGCCTGACGTAGTCGGGCAGTGTGGTGTCGTCGTAATCAAGATGGCGTTGCTGGCACAACCAGGTGCGCAGCGCAATGAGTTCCTCGGGGTGCGTTGGCGCTATCGGATTCGCAGGAACAGGCGCTCTTGGCGATCCGGCGGTCGTTGTTGACGGTGGTGACCGGCCCGTCGGGTACTGGCAGTCATCGAGGAGGAACTTCGCGGACAACTCTGGACCCGGGCTTGGTGCCCGCCTTCACGCCGGAGACCATCCACTCCGCGGCCACGACGGTCGCCAAGGCGTGGCTGTTCCGCAGACGGAGGACACGCAACGTCCTGAGGCGTTTCGGCGCACACCCGGACCGCTCGCTGCAGATCCTGATCCGTTGAGCCACCACGGCCCCCGGTCGAGTTCCGAGGTGACTGAAGCTCCCAAAAACAGGTTCAGATCCAACACCACTTCAACCAGCCTCGACACGAACCGGGCCTGATGATCCTTCCGGCACCCACCCGAAACGTCATGTCCACCGGGCCCCGCACCACCACCGGCCCGTCGACCACCGCACCGGCATCGACCACCTCACCAGCATCGAACACCTCACCAGCAACGTCACCCATACTCCACAGCATTTTGCATTTCCGACCCCAACGCGAATCCTGAGATCCGACGACATGGTGGTTATCGAGCGACACCTCACCAAAAAACGTCGCGGACCCGGTCCGTTCAGCCGCTCAACCGCGTCATGTCATGTCGTGTCGTGTCGTGTCGTGTCGTGTTGTGTCGTGTCGCCCCGATGTTCGCGCCGGCCGGGGATCTCGGCGAGGTTCGATGGGTTCAGCGATGCCCGAACCCACGCAGCCCGAACTCTGTGAGGTCCGGCGGGTTGAACCTTGCCCGAATCTCACCGAGCTCGCCGCGTCGCCAGCAGACCGGCCGAACCCCGACTCAGCCAGCGATCACGCTACGACAACCACGCATCCCCTACCAGCGTCGCGCGCCCCACGAAAAGAGTGCCGATGTGCAGCCTTGGGCGAAGTGACGAACACAACGCGCGAAACTGCCATCTCGTTCTGCACTTCGCGACTTCACGTCGCACCA
>JANYDH010000001.1 GCA_025359865.1 Actinomycetes bacterium
GGATCGCGTCGACTTTCATGTCGCCAGCGCCGATAACTCGACGCGACTCGGCACCGCAACAGCGGGTAGGCCCGGCGGGTGGGCTGTGAGTCGCCGATGTTGAGCCGACTTGTGCGGCACAAGTACGAGTTCAGCAACAACTATGACACCGTTGCCGATAACACGACCAGACGGCCAACCTCACCCGCCGCACCACCAAACAGCACGGTGCGACAGGCTGTCATTGGTAACAACCCAACGCCAAAGGTCAGCCCGAAAGCACGGTCCATCACGTCCAACCAACTTCTGCGCGGCAGCCACATCGCCATGGTAGCTGGGGCCGGCTCGACACACGTCACGTCGCCCGAGGCGACCCAGTCGGTCAGATCCTCCTAACCTGGCGAACATGCACGTCGTCGTTGTTGGTGGGGGGATCGCGGGTCTCGGCTCGGCATTGTCGGTGGCCCGCAACGGGCACCGGGTGACGGTGCTTGAGCGTGACAACACGCCGATGCCCGACAGCGCCGACGAAGCGTTCGAATGGGACCGGCGCGGTGCGCCGCAGGTACGCCACAGTCATGCGTTCCTGGCCCGACTGCGCAACCTGCTTCGCGAGCACCATCCCGACGTGCTCGAGGCGTTGTACGAAGCTGGAGCGACCGAGATGCGGTTCGGCGACGATCTACCGGCGACCATCACCAACTTCGAGCGGTTACCCGAGGACGACGACCTCGTGATGATCGCATGTCGACGCACCACGTTCGAGTGGGTCGTGCGTCGCGCGGCACTCGCCAACGGGCTCGTCACGTTCCGTACGGGCGTGGTGGTCGACGGGCTCGTCACTGATGGAGCAGTCGGCCGGCCGAACGTCACCGGGGTTCGTCTTGCCGACGGCTCCACAGTCGGCGCCGATCTGGTGGTGGTGGCCAACGGACGACGTAGCGCGCTGGCGGATTGGCTCGGCGACATCGGTTCGCCTACAGTCCCTGAGTCGATGGAAGACACGGGCATCGTCTACTTCTCACGGTTCTACCGGCTACGCGACGACGCCGAGTTCCCGCCACGCACCGGTCCGATCGGCGGTGACCTCGGCTATCTCAAGTACGGCGTCTTCGTGGGTGACAACCGCACCTTCTCGGTCACGCTCGCCACACCGGTAGAAGACGACCAGTTGCGCAAGCTGCTCGCTGACCCCATCGTGTTCGATCGCACCGCCGGCCAACTGGTGGCCACGGCTCCGTGGCTCGACGGCCGTGCTGAGCCACTCGATCCGCGCGTACACGCAATGGCTGGGTTGTTGAATCGTCGCCGCGAGTTCGTAGTCGATGGTGAGCCGGTCGCCACCGGTGTCGTGCCGGTGGGTGATTCGGTGCTGTGCACCAATCCGTTGTTCGGTCGTGGGTGCAGCATTGCGTTCTGGGGAGCACACCTGCTCGCCCAAGCAATCGAGGCGTTTCCGGATGACACCCGCGAGGTGGCCCTCGCGTACAACGCGTCGCTGCAGGCCGAGATCGTGCCCTGGTACCTCAGTGGTGTGCAACAAGATGCAGAAGCCCGACGGGTTGCCGCTGCACTGCTTGCCGGCGATGATCCCGATGGCGATGTGAGCGATCCGCGAACGTTCCAACGGGCCGTGTTTCGTGATGGGCTGCTACCGGCAATCCGTACCGATGCGACAGTTTTGCGTGCCTTTTTCCGAGCGCTCAACCTGCTCACCACCCCTGAGGCGATGATCCAAGACGCCGACCTGGGCGCCCGGGTGTTTGCTGTCTGGCAAGACCGTGAGAACCGCCCACCGGAACCGGCGATGGGACCGAAGTCGCGTTCCGACCTGATGGTGCTGATTGCTGCCTGAGCGTCAGCCCGGTCCGGTCAGTCGCGGCCGTCGTGGTCGTCGTGGACTACGTCGTCGATTGCGTCTTCGACGCTGAGCACGACTTCGCCGGTGCCGATCTCGATGCGGTCACGTGCGTCGATCAAACCGGGAACGTCGGCCAACATCGTGCTCTCCAGACGGCTGTCGTCGATGATCAACCAGATGACCACGCCGACGATGGCGCCAATCAGGGGGAACAGCATGAAGGCCCACAGTTGCTCGAGCGCCTTGCTGTCGAGCGTGGCATAGAGCGCGGTGCCGAGACTGCGCGCTGGGTTGACCGAGGTGTTGTCTACCGGGATCGAGATCAGGTGGATCAACGTCAAGGTGAATCCGGCGATCAGCCCACCGAAGCCGGGGGCAAACTTCGGACCGGTGGTGGACAACACGACCAGCACGAGCAACGCGGTGAGTACGACCTCGGTCGCGATGGTGGCGCTCAGGCCGAAATGGTCGCCGGACCACAGGTTCGAGGCAAACTCGCCGCGTTGGAACCCGGCACGTCCGCTGGCGATGCCCAGCACGACCGCACCACCTAGCGCTGCGCCGATCAGTTGACCGAGCACTGCGAACAACGCGTGTGCACCGTTCACCTTCTTTGTGAGGAACATCGCCAGGGTGACCGCCGGGTTGATGTGACATCCCGAGATCGGTCCGATGACATATGCCATGACCGCCAGCGACAGACCAAAAGCCACTGCCACGCCAACGACGCCGACCTGCTCGAAGGCGATCAGCGCGGTACCCGGACCCCCGATGAGGAGCACTGCGGTGCCGATGAGTTCGGCGGCGAAGATTCGTCCGTTGTTCTGCTGCATGCAGAGAGCATAGATCGGGTGATGCTCGTCGCCGAAGGACGGTACCGTTCCGGAGATGACCGTACGCCGCCGCAGCGAGACCATGTTGGTCACCAGCATCGACGTCGACGGTCGCCGTCGACGCCCCGACGAACTGATCGTCGAAGAACCGATGAGCATCCAACTCGATGGCGTACTCGTGGCCACCACGATGCGCACGCCGGGCCATGACTTCGAATTGGCGGTCGGGTTCCTCCATACCGAGGGAATGCTCGCCGACTCGCCGGTCCGAGGTGTTCGGTACTGCGGTACCGGCTCGGCATCAGAGACGGAGTTCAACGTGGTCTCCGTCGACACCGGCGGTAGTGCCCCGGCGCCTCGACCTCGGCTGGGCAACACCACCTCGAGTTGTGGATGGTGTGGCAGTGACTCGGTCGACGAGCTGGCCGGTCGGCTCACCACATTGCCTACGACCTCGCCGATCCCGCTCCACGTGCTCACCGAATTGCCAGAGCGTGCGCTCAGCAGCCAAGGGTTGTTCGCCGCAACGGGTGCCGTCCATGCGGCCGCCGCGTTCGACCGTCACGGCACGGTGCTCGTCAGCCGTGAAGACGTCGGGCGTCACAATGCCGTCGACAAGGTGGTCGGGCGGATGCTGCTCGATGGCATGCTGCCCTCCACAGGCAACGGACTGTTCGTCAGCGGCCGGGCCAGCTTCGAGTTGGTCCAAAAGGCCTGGGCGGCCGGCTTCTCCACCCTTGTGGCGGTAAGCGCTCCGACCGCCCTCGCCGTGCAGACCGCCCGACGCGCCGGTCTGGTGCTGGCGGGCTTCATCCGCAATGGGCGCGTCAACGTGTACGCGCCAGAACGACTGGGAGACGATCCATGCTGGGGTTCGGTCACCGGCTCCGCATAGGTGACGTAGCCTGAGTACATGAGCGACTCCGCAGAACGCCCCGCCACTCCTGCCGTAGGCCCGGTCACCCCGTCCGAGGGTGTCGGCGTGCTGCACCTGTTCTGCAAACCGACACCGATGTTCGACGGTGAGGCAGTGGTCGCTGCGGTCAAGCAGGCCGAATCGGTCGGTACTCAAGTGGTGTGTGTGGCCACGCTCGGCCACAAGTGCGACGCAGCGTTCATGATCATCCATCAAGACCTGCGCCAACTCCGCGCCTTGCAGACCGGCTTGCAACACGCCGGGCTCGACGTGGTCGACAGTTACGTCAGCCTCAGCGAATACAGCGAGTACGCAAAGGGAATGCCGGAGGAGATGCTCAAGGTGCGGCTGTACCCGATCATCCCCCCGAATGACATGACGGCCTGGTGCTTCTACCCGATGAGCAAGAAGCGTGAGGTCGGCGAGAACTGGTTCCGGCTCTCGTTCGACGAACGCAAAGAGATGATGGGCGAACACGGCAAGAGTGGACGCACGTTTGCTGGCCGCATCGCCCAATACATCACCGGTTCGGCCGGGGTCGACGACTACGAATGGGGTGTCACGTTGTTCGGTGCGCACCCCGACGATCTGAAGGCCGCAGTGTACACGATGCGTTTCGATCAAGCGTCGGCCGTCTACGGCATCTTCGGCCCGTTCTACACCGGCATGGTCACTCCGGTGGAGGACCTCGTTCTGGCGATCTGATTCCCATGGCGGCATCATGGATCATCAAATGTTGACGGTCAGCGATCCGATCGCACGTTCGGTGCCGCCCGGCTCGAACCCGAAGAGATCGAACACGCCGCGGTTCGGATCACCGTTCGTCGCAAGCTGCAACTGACCAGAGGGTCCGTCGTAGTCGATGTTTCGACCTGCATGTTGGTCGTCGTCGCATTCCTTGAATGTTTGACAACGTGTGCCACCATTGGCAACGGCAGGGATTCTGCTGGCAATGTCGCGCGAAACCGTCGACCCGGCATCCTCGGTCGCCAGGGCGATCAGGTTGATGCAGTCATACGCGTTGACTGCGAACATCCCTGACACGTCGGGGGCACTGCTGTGGAGCAGTGTGGTGAAGTCGGTGTTGTCACTCAAGGCACGTGGGGCCACACCCTGTAGTCGTGCGAGCTCGTCGCTGGACAGTTGTGCGAACATCTCTGTCGCCGGCTCACCGCGCATCGCGTCGTTCACGATCACCGGTACTTCGCCTCCAGCGGTGGCTTCGATCGCGGCCACCGCCGCCGCCGCACCGGTGACGCCGTCTCCGATCACAGCGACGACCTCGACCTCGGCCCCTGGCTTGGCAAGTGGCGCTGCAGCGACGGAGTAATCGGAGGTAGCAGCGGAATATGGGATGCTCTCACTGACCACGATCGATCGTTCGCCGAGTGCATCGGTGAGCAACGCCGCGAACGGCCGCCCGTAGGCATCGTCCACGTACATGATTCCGACTGATGCGCGACCGGTGAGATCGATGGCGCGGGCGATTGCTTCTGCTTGCATCGAATCCGATGGGATGGTGCGAAAGAACAGGCCGTCGTCCGGATACGCATCGAGTGCCAATGCGGTGGCGGTTGGCGAACAGGTGAGCAACTGGTTGCGGCGGGCGGTGCCCAGCAGGCTGATGGCGATGGTCGACGAGGCAGGACCAATGACCGCGTCGACGTTGGCTTTGATCAGATCGTCGAGCGCTCGCGTTGCCATCGCGATGTCAGCGCCTTCGTCGGCAACCCGAACCTGTACCGGTCGTCCGGCGACCCCGCCCGTCTCGTTGATCTGCGTGATGGCCATGTCGATGGTGGCCTTCATCGACAGCCCGACGTCGGCGCCGGGGCCGGTGAGCGGCAACAGCACGCCGACGCGCAGGACACCATCGTCGATCTCGATCGTGGTGGTCGGTTCCCCCGAGGCTGCCCCGGTCGCTTCGGCGATACTGGTGGAGGCGGCGCCAAGCGTTGATCGGCTCGATCCGTCAGATCCGGAGCAGGCCCCCGCGACGAGAGCACTCGTGGTGAACGCAACCATGAACGCAACCGCCCGCTGGTGTACTCGTTGCGGTGGCACTCGCCGATCATCCATGCCCTAGGGTCGCACATCGTGAGCGACGCAGCACCTCTTGACTTCACTCGCGATCTGGTTCGTTGGAGCGAAGCGCTCGCGGCCATCGCCCGTACGGGACTCGGCTTCACCGAAAGCCTGTACGAACGAGAACGGTTCGAAGAGATCCTGCACGTCGCGGCCGACATTAAAGCAGCAGCGGACGACGCACTTGAGGTGCGCCGTGAGCAGGCTCATTTCGTGCAGGAGTGGCTCGAGTCGGTCGGCGAGGGCATTCCCGGCTACGTCACGCCGAAGGTCGCAATCGGAGCGGTGGTGGGCAACGACGCGGGCCAGGTACTGCTGGTGAAGCGGCCCGACGCCGGAATCTGGTTGTATCCGACCGGGTGGGCCGATGTCGGTTACTCGCCTGCTGAGGTGGCCGTGAAGGAAGTGCTCGAAGAGACCGGTATCGAGTGCGAGCCGGTACAGGTGTTGTCGGTGATCGACGGACAGCGGATGGGGTTCACCCGGTTCGGGATGTACATGGTGTTGTTCCATTGTCGAGCGACAGGCGGATCGTTGCAGGGTCATCCGCTCGAGACCGATGGTGTGGGATGGTTCGCTCGCGACGACCTACCCCACGGAACTGCGGGGGCGTCATGGTGGGGTCCCATGGCATTCGCCGCGATCGACGGCGCACAACTTGCTGCCCAGTTCGAGCCGGTACGCCAGCCGATCTGGCGTACACCGGATCAGCCCTCTGGCTGATCTCGCAGAAACCGTTCCACTTCGGCCATCAGATTTGCGTTGTTCACGTCGGTCTCGCTGAACGATTCGTCGCCACCGAGTTCTCCGCCAACGGCGTCGTCGTCTTGGTCGTCGTCCTGGTCGTCATCGTCTTGGCCATCGTCTCCGTCATCATCATCACCGCTCATCGTCTCGAGCCGGGTGACATACCCATGCAGATCGTCGTCGCTGGCCACGATCGACGCGACACGATGCTCGTACTCGTCGACCTCGGTGCTCAGACCTCCGATTGGAGGTGGGGTTCCGACTAGCTCACACGTTCGCACGATGAGGGCGAGCGACGCCTTGGGTGAAGGCACCTGCGACGCGTAGGCAGGCACCGCGGCCCACAGCGACGCAGACGGAATGTCGGCCCGACCGCACGCATCGTGGAGCACGCCGACGATTCCGGTGGGGCCCTCGTAGCGGCTGCGCTGCAGGTCGAACCGCTCGATCAACGCAATATCGGTGGCGGTGCCGATCAACTGCACAGGACGAGTGTGGGGAACATCTGCGAGTAGTGCGCCAAGTGTGAGTACTAACCCGCTGTTGAATCGTTTGGCGATCTGCACGATCTGATCGGAGAACAGCCGCCACCGAAGCGCCGGCTCGGGACCGAGTATCAAGATCACGTCGCCACCGGGGGTGGATGCGTTCCACACACCGACCGTTGGCCACACGATCGACCGGGTCTGTCCGTCGGCTAGGCGAACGTGCGGGCGAACGGTGGCGAAGTCGGTGAACTCTTCCGGATCGATCTCGGCGAGCGCTGAGGCACCCCAGCGTTCGATCAGGTGGCGTACGCTGTTCGATGCAGCGTCGCCAGCATCGTTCCAGCCGGTGAACGCAGCCACGATCGTGGGTCGCTGCAGCGTGGGCTCGGCAAGCCAGCGAACGTGCTCCATGTGTCTACGCTACCGACCGATCCGGAGTGTGGCTTCGCTCAGAGACGAGCGACCACGGTGTAGGCCTCGCCGCCACCTCCGGCGATGACGTCATCGAGCCAGTTCCCCTCGTACACGTCGTTCGGGCCTTGCATCAGGTCGTTCTCGGTGGCGCCTTCCGGGGTGGTCACCAGTGTCCAGGCCTGTCGCTTGTAGGTCCAGTTGGACGGATACAGCCGGTGCGCTTCGCGCCACCACGGCACCGCTGCGGCCTGGCCCAGAACGGGCGTGGCCGCAGTGCGCCGTAGATATTCGCCGAGCTCGAAACAGGCTGCGGCACGGGCCTCGTCGTCTCCTCGCGGCAACGACCGGGAGACGACTTCATCAGGCGACAGTACGAACGACGAAGCCGCACCGTGCTCGACCCAGTCGACGATCGCAGCGCGGTAGTTCTCGGCGTCGTCGGGGATCTTCTTCACCTCACGGAACATCCGATCGATGCGCTCGGGTAGCCCGTCGGGAACTTCCATGTCACGCAACGGACTGCGCTCGATCCCTGCGCTCTCAGCCGGCCGAACGATGGTTCCCTGCTCGTCGATCCATACGGCCATCGGAATGTTGACGAACCCGAACAACTCATCGGTGATGTGCGTGGTGTCGATCAGGCTCGGATGAGTGGGTGCTGCGGCGTCGATCCACTGGTACGTGTGTGCCGGCTCGATGTCGATCGCGACGGTGATAACGGTGAGGCCCTTGCTTTCGAGTTGTGCGTGGAGTGCCTGCCACCCGGGCAGGCTGGTGCGACAGCCTCAATAACTGGACCAGGCGACCAGCAGCACCTTTCGTCCGAGCAGCGAGCTGAGGCGGAATAGCTGACCGTCGCGGGTGGCCAGCACCGGATCGGCGGCTACGGCCGTGGTGAGCGCATGACCGTTGGTAGTTGCCGGGCCGATAGCCCACACGCCATGGGTCTCATCGTGGATCACTGGCATGCCCAGGTGGCGAGCAGCTAGCGCGACATCGAGCGTGCTGTCGGCGCGCAGTGCCCCGGGCGCGGGTACGCAGACTTCGCCGCTGCACATGCCCTCCGGTTTGGCATGCCAGCCGGTGCGTTCGGCAAACACCTCTGGGTCGAGCGCATCAAGCGTCTGGAGAATCATGCGGGCACCGTAGCGGAGTCAGCGCTGCGCGGCCGAGGCCAGATCGTGCGGGCCCGAGGCGAGATAGCCCTGTGCGCCTCGCACGGCAGCACCCCACGGCTTCAACGTCTCGAACAACTCCGCTGCGTTCGCGCCGAGCGCTTTGATCGCCGGGAGAATCTGGGCGTCGGTGCGCACCTCGATGTCCTCGCGGGCTGATCGACCGGCATCGGTGAAGCCGACCGCATCAACCCAGCCACGTGACCGAAGCCGGTCGTGGGCCGTATCGAACTGTTCATTCGTCCACCCTCGGGTCCGGCTGTAACTGCGCATCGGCAGGCCCCAGTACAGTTCGCTCAGCAACCCGATCTCGGTGGCGTTCACGCCGGCAGAGATCCACGCCGCGGTGTGCGAATCACCGCGGAACTCGCGCAGCATGTCGCCGAGACGCCACATCGTGCCGAGCGGCGTGTCCGGCATCGCCAGCGAGGAGAGTCCTGCGAACAATGGCCGCCCTTCCGGTCGAAGTACCGCGACCGCGTCGCGCAACATCTCGTTGACCCATTCGATCCCCGCCGGGGTCTCTCCCAGGATCCTGCACAGTTGGGCAATGGCACCGTCGTCACGGGCGGCGCAGATGGTGCGAGCGTCGGTGCGGTTCCATCCCAGTTGCACACAAGGGATCACGATCTCGGGATTGAACACGCCGAACGCTGCCGCGATGACCTGGCCCGGCACCTGGCCCATCACCGACCCGCGACTGGTGAAGTAGGCAGGGCCATCCGGGAGTGCGACGCCGTTGCTGTGTCCGCTGCTCGGGTCGAATCCGAGAGCGACGTAGTTCGCATGGCACTCCGGCGAGAAGTACACCTGCCCAATGAGCGGCTCGAGGACGGAGCCGAGTTGCCGGGCCTGGGCGGAGAGTAGAGCTTGATCCATCAGCGCACCCTAGGCAAACCACGACAGGCAATTGCCAACTGCCGGTTAGCGTCGTCGCCTGTGAGCGCACACATTGAAATTGCTACAGAGGCGTCCGCCGAGCTGATCGATGCACTCGGCCGCCTGTTGCCGCAACTGTCCTCTTCATCGCCGCCGCCGACCGCGGCCGAGGTTGCGCTGATCGTCGCCGATCCCGGTTCGGTGCTGTTCCTCGCACGGCTGGACGACGAGATCGTAGGCAGCCTGACCTTGGTGCTGTACCGCATCCCGACCGGTCTGAAGGCGTGGATCGAAGACGTCGTTGTGGACGATGCCGCGCGTGGCCATGGCATCGGTGTAGCGCTCAACGAGGCCGCACTGGCAGAGGCGCGGCGTCACGGAGCGAAAGCCGTCAGCCTCACCAGCCGGCCGTCCCGCGAGGCGGCCAACCGTTTGTATCAGCGCATTGGTTTCACGGCGCGAGAGACGAACGTGTACCGGTTCGACTTCTCCGACTGACCGCTGGATTACACCGCCCCACCGAGCAGCTTTGGTCGTGAGGTG
>JANYDH010000050.1 GCA_025359865.1 Actinomycetes bacterium
GGGCACCGGTGGTGGGCTATAGCCCACCACCGGTGCCCAGATCGGTGTAGGCGGGTTTGGGCGTCCTAGCTGATGGCATCCTCCCGGCGATGTTGACCGGCTAGCTCGGCCAACTTCTCGACGTCGACCCGGTCGGATGGCACGGCTGCCACCTTGCACTGCGTCAGGGCACGTAGCGTGGCCGTGCGGGTCCCTCCGTCGAGCACCGCGCGTTCGCCAAACACGGCACCTGGGCCGAGTTCGGCGAGCTTCTCGCCGTCTACCTCGACGACCAGAACCCCGTTCAACAGTAGGTAGAGCTCGTCGCTCGTCGCTCCTTGCTCGACGAGTGTGTGGCCCTCCTTCACCCGACGGATGTCGGGCCGCTTGCCGCCGCGCATGATGACGTGCTGGAGTTCTCGCTCTAACAACGTCTCGATCTCGCTGACGAGTGCGGGGGAGTCCTCATCACCCCACGGGGTGCGGCGGCCGAACGAGTCGGCCATCCAGTTCTTGTATTCGGCCACGCTGCTCTTTGCTGCGAGCAGCCCGTCGTTGTCGAAGACCCAGTGCCGCGGGAACCCTGATGCGCCGGTCATGGCGGCCGTGTGGGTGCCATCGGCGAAGATCGTGAGCTCGAGCGTGGTCCAAACGATCGGCGCTCGGTACTGGACGAACGGCGGGTGCTTGACCGCTCTCGGCATTGGCGCACCGGTTCGGCCGCCGACGGTCTGAACGAACCGTGCGGAGCTGTGCGTCACCTCGGGATTGCCCCGCTGGTCGGCGAGCTTGACCGCGGGGATCGTGATCGATCCCAGTCCCAGGCCGACCGTCGTGGCGCCGATGGATCCGCGGCCGCAGTATCCGCAGTCGACGATCTCCCCATCGTCGTCGACTTCGATGTATGCGCGTAGCTCATTGGCAAATCGGAACCGGTCGGCGAGCCGAAGCGCTTCGATCCCGGCAGGGATGTCCTCACCGAGCGAATCAGGTGGCGGCGGATCGTGGTGGGCCATTTTCATTCTGGTCGCGATCTTGCCCATCCCTTCCAGCAGATCGGACGGGATCCACGACACGGTGTTGATACTTCGTTCGATTCGCATGATGTCCTCCTCGAATGATGCGGTTGATCACTGCATCGTGCGCTTCGAATGCGACCTGCGCCAGGGCACCAACCGGCGGGTGGGGGTGTGGCTGGCATCACCACGGTTCGGGGTGCTCGTGCCCTGGACCTCGCTTCGTTGATCAGGTTCAATGAGCGGGTGAACCGGGGTGTGGTGCTGTGGGTGCGAAGCGAGTGGCGTCACCGTTGGGGCACCATGACGTTGCTGGCAGTGCTCGTCGCCATCGGTGGTGGTGCCGCTGTCGGTTCGGCCGCGGCAGCCCGCCGTACCGACACCGCCTTTTCGCGCATGACCCAGTTCACCCGGGAGCCGAACCTGGAGATAACGAGCTTCGACTCGGGAGGAATGGCCGATCTCGACCCGGCGCTCCTGGACCGTGTTATCCAGATCGATGGTGTGCAGGGAGCGATAGGGCTCGCGTTCGTAGCGGTTGCCCCCGAGGAATACCCGAACTACTTCGCGCTTGCGATCGTCGGCGTCCGGGGGGAACCGCCACGGTTGATCCCGGTCGAGGGGATCGACAGCTCCGACCAGCTCGTGGCGATGGCCCCCGATGAGGTGCTTCTGAACGAAGCTATGCGCGATCAACTCAACAAGGCAACGGGAGATACGGTGCGCGTCGGTTCTCTCACCCCCGATCAGTTCATCGGGTCCATCGCAGGGGCTGATGCGATCGAGCCCGGCGGGCCGACACTCACCGCTCGAATCGTGGGCGTGTCGCGCGACATCGAAAGTGTCAGCGATGCACCCGATCCGTTTCTCCTCTTCGGGCCGGCGTTCTACGCCACGTATGGCGCATCGATCGGTGGGTGTCGCTGCATCGTTCGGATCCATGCCGATCCGGATTCGGTCGATGCTGTAGCGATCCAGTTGGCGAAGATCTACCCGGATGCCGCAATCTCGAAGCCGGAGGACTTCTCGCTCCGCATCGCCGACACGGTTGCTCTCCAGCGTAGGACCTGGTGGCTCATCGCTTTCGCCGCCGCCATCGCCGGCGTCGTGACCCTGTTCCAGGCCTGCTCAAGGATGACACGGTCGCTGATGTCGGCAGATGCCGCCAACACCTCGACCGGGATGACGCTGCTCGAGCGCCGAATCGGACGGTTCTTGGTGCTGGCGCCCGCTGTCGTGGTTGGCACCGTCCTGTCCGCAGGTGTGTCCTACGCACTCTCGCCGCTCTCGCCCGTCGGGCTGACCAAGCGGGCCGAGCCCCATCCGGGGTTCCGCTGGGACCCGGCGGTCGTCCTACCGGGAATCGTGGTCGTCCTCGTGTTGTCGTTGGGTGTCGTCCTGGCGTCTGTGGTGGTCCAGCGAGGCACCCGGGATTCCCATTCGGGAGCCGGTGTTGTTGGAGGTGGCGGTATCGGCAGTGTTGGCGGGCCGGTGCTGTCGTTCGGTAGTCGTCTTGCATTCGGACCGGGCCGTGGTGCGTTGTTCGGCGTAGCTCTCTGCTCAGCCGGACTTGTCGGAGCGTTGACACTCGAGCATTCGATACATCACGTTCTCTCGACACCGTCGCTGTTCGGCGCCGATTTCGATGCAGGCAACTTACTCTACGATGGCTCCGACAAGCGGGCGGACGGCGCCACGTTGGCGAATGATCCGGATATCGAAGCCGTTGCTCTGGTGTGGGATGGGACGACCGCGGGTGATTCCGCCGTTCACGTCGTCGGCCCAACAGGATCGGTCGACCTTGGACCGAAGGCGTTCGAAAGCCTGAAGGGTACAATCGATGTCCGACCGACGCAGGGACGCGTGCCAGGTCGTCCAGATGAAGTGGCCGTCGGACGCGCTGTCCTGGTCGAACTCGGTGCACATGTCGGCGACCGCGTCACCGCCGCCGGTTCGCGAGGTACCGTCGAACTGACGATCGTGGGTGACAATCTCGATCCCGGGGTCGATGTAGCGGGCGGAGGGTTCGCGATGACACTAGACGGGCTCGTCAAACTCGTCGATCCGGCGCTCGCGGGCGTGGTCGTACGGTTCGGCGCTGGCGTCGACCATGCTGGCGTGATCGATCGATACCCCGAACTTCATCTCGACCCGGTCAGGCCGCCATCGGAGGTCGGCAACATCGGCCAACTCGGTGGTGTTCCCCTCCGTGCGGGTCAGCTGTTCACCATCCTCGGCGTGGCGGCCACCCTCAACGCCGGTGTCCAAACAGTGCGTCTCAGCCGCCGCCAGATCGCGATCCACCGTGCACTCGGTTTCACCAGCGGGCAGGTCGTGGCCGTGTATCTCTGGCAGGGTCTGATCACTGCCGTCGCCGGTGCGTTTCTCGGCGGCGGGATCGGATTTGTCGTCGGTCGCGCAATCCTTCTCGATCTCGTCGGCAACGTGGGTGCCGTGGCGCAGGCAATCTTCCCGAGTACCGCGTGGCTGGTCGTCGTCGGCATCGCGCTGGGGTGCGTCGGCGTGGGGACTGTCACCGGACTGGCGGCCTTGCAGCATCGCCCCGGAAGCGGCCTGCGGGCGGAATGAGCAGCCGACGACTGACCTTTATCGAGTAACGCGCCCGCCGACCATCTGGGCGCTGATGATCTCGTCGAACGCTCGTGGTAGCACACAGTTCCAGGGCGGTCTGCACCATTGCCCGTCGCACTCAGAGCGCCCATACTCGGGCGATGCTCGCACCGGTTCTGTTCGTCGCTCGATCGCAGCGTCGCAGTCGTCGCGCCACCATGGTCGGACTTGCATTGTTCGTGGGTATCGCCGGTGCCATCGCGCTATCGCTCATCGCCGGCGCCAGACGCTCGTCCACGGTGGTTGACCGCTTCTTGTCCGCTGCACCCCGTTATGACCTGGGAATGTTCGGTCCGGCATTGGATCGCACAGAGGTCCGTTCGCTTCCGGGCGTGACGCGGGCCAACCCGGGGGCCTACATCGCAATGAATTCGGTCGACGGGCAGGCAGGGCCGTCTACGGGCATCAACGGGCTCACGATGGACTTCACACTGCCGCCCGATCCGACGATTCGCGTTCTGGAGGGCAGGATGCCTGACGGCAGCGATCCATTCCAGATTGCGGTCAACGATGTATTCGTCCAGCAGTTCGCTAGGTCGGTCGGTGACCGGGTGACGGTGCGGATGTTCTCACCGGGACAGCGAGACGATGTTGCCAAGGGCATCTACGAACCGGCCGGGCCGACCTATGAGTTCGGGATTGCGGCCGTCGTGCGGCCGTCGTGCGGCCGCCGAGCAACGTCGTGGAAACCGAGGTGCGATTCAATCGCTCTGCGGGACACCTGTCAACGAATCAAGTGTTGGTACCCATCGAGTTTTGGGAACAACATCATGGCGAGTATCTCGACTTCGGGATCGAGTATCATCTGCAACTCGCCGACGGTTCGGCAGGGATACCAGCGGTGAGGGCGGCACTCTCTGCGCTCGTCGGTCCCGGGGAACCGCTGCATCTGTACCCGGTCGACGATGTCCGGCTTCGACAGGCGTCGCTTTCCACTCCGGTCGATCTGGAAACCACGGCATTGCTTGCACTCGGAATCGGGGTCGCCATGGTGGCCGCAGTGATCGTCGTACTCGTGCTGCGAACCGAACAGCGGCTACACGACCGTGATGTACCGGAACTGCGTGCCCTCGGGTTCACCGAGGGGCAACTCACCACACTTGCCGCGGTCCGGACATGGCCGGTAGCGGTCGCCGGCGCGGCGATTGCGTTGATCGGATCCGTTGGCTTGTCGAGTCGGTTCCCGATCGGCATCGGTCGCCAACTCGAACTCGACCCGGGACTCGAGGTAAACGTCGAGGTGCTGGCTGTCGGCGCACTCGCGATCGTGGTGCTCGTCATCGTTGTGGGCATGGTGGCGTCGAGATCCCGACGCGCTCGCGAAACCAATTCTCGGTCAACCGTGACCGGCTGGCTGCGCACTGCGGGAGCACCGACCGAGGCTGGTTTGGGTGCTCACTTCGCGTTCGAAGGTTCCAATGGGCGACGATCGACCACCACGTTGCAGGGCATGCTGACTGCTGTTGTCGCATTGGTGGTGGTTGGGGCGGTCGGCATGTGGGTAGGTGGTGAGAGTCGGTTGTACGACATTCCGGCCGATCACGGATGGCCGTGGGACGTGAGCATCGGCAACTCCTCTTTTGCGCTGGCACCGACGACGCTCGATCGCCTTGGCGCTGATGCTTCTCTGACCGGGCAAACACGAGCGACCAGCGGCATGGGGACGCTCGACGAGGTCCCGTCCGAACTGTTCGCCATCGACGCGGATGGCACGGCACCTCCGGTGGTGCTGAGTGGCCGGCTTCCGGTCGCCGCTCGCGAAGTCGCACTGGGCTCGCGTGTACTGGACCGCCTCGGTGCTGGTCTTGGAAGCATCGTGACTCTCTCGGTTGCGGGGGGTGAGTTCGACACCGGCGGACAAACCACCGACATCGAGCTGACCGTGGTCGGCACGGCCCTCGCCCCACAGTTCGGGGATTCCGATATCGGTGAAGTGTCAGTGGTGATATTCGACGCGATTCGTGATGCCGGTGGCGATCCTGCACCACAGCTCGTGATGGCACGCGTGTCCGGCACCGACCGGGCAACGGCGATGGCGAGGCTCAGCACCGACTAGAGCGAGGAACAATGGACGGATCTCATTCCCTCGCGGATTGTCAACATGCACAGGGTGGAGGGCGTGCCGTTGCTCGGGATCGCACTCGCCATCGCTCTCGGGATCATTTCTCTCGCCTACGTGTGCGTAGCCGGAGTGCATGCTCATCGACGTGAACTCGCGATCTTGCGTGCGCTCGGCCTCGACATGAAGGGCACCCGCCGAGTCTTGGTCTGGCACGGTGTGCTCATCGCGACGGTGACGGTCGTGATCGGGGTGAAGTCGGACTCGGTAGTTCCGGTGGCGTTCCTTCTGACGATTCCGGGTGCGGTGGTGGTTGCGGTGTCTGCCTCGCTGTTGGCGGGTCTGCGCACCCGGCTATCGATGGTCGCCGACGTGCTCCGCAGTGAGTAGCAGGGTGCGCCTGAGCAGGGGGTGCCTGGGTGGGGTGTAGCTGGCACCACCACAAGACACCGGCTCACGCCCTCGCCATGAACGCCCGGGTGGTGTTGAATGCTCCTCATGGGGACGATCACGGTGTTCGTGGCAGACGACAGTGTCTTCATCCGCGAGGGTGTCAGAGCAATGTTGTCACGCCAGCACGACCTGGAAGTTGTGGGCGAGGCGGAGGATTACGACAGCCTGGTGGGCGGGGCAGAAGCTGCGGCCCCGAATGTGGTGGTGAGCGACATTCGGATGCCACCGAACTTTCTTCGTGAGGGCATCGAGGCGTGCAAGCACATTCGTAAGCGCCATCCAGGGACGGGGATCGTCATTCTCAGCCAGTACGACGACCCTGACTACGCGATCGCGCTGTTGTCCGAAGGTGCCGCCGGATATGCCTACTTGTTGAAGGATCGCATCGCAGAGGGCGATCAGCTGGCCCGAGCAATTCGTGAAGTCGCGTCGGGTGGTTCGATGCTCGACCCGGCAGTGGTGAGCGCATTGATGAATCCCGTACGGCGAACCGGTGGCCTCGACACGGCGGACGAAGCACTGCTCGAGATGGTCGCCGAGGGCAAGCCGATCAAGGCGATCGCGGTGGCGACAAAATCGACGCCGGGTGCCGTCGAAGCGCGCGTCGAGAGCCTGTTCGTGCAACTTGCGGAGGGTGTCTCGGCGGGAACGGCAGGGGCGCTCGACCGACTCAAGCGAATGCACGCTGCAATCGTGTCGCGTGAGGAGCTTGGGGAGTCGTTGTCGCGGCTTCTGCCGACCGGTGTCGCCGAGCGCATTCGCGCTCGAGGCGCTCATGCCGGCGACACCGAAGTACTTAACGTCACCATCTTGATGAGCGACATTCGTGGATATACGACGATCAGCGAACACACCGATCCATCGAGGCTCGCTCAACAACTGAATCGACATCGGGCAGAAATGAACCGAGCGATCCTTTCGGTCGGGGGTACGGTCATGCAGTACGTCGGTGATGCGGTGATGGCGGTGTTCGGAGCGCCCGAGCCGATGAGCGATCACGCCGATCGGGCTCTGCTGGCTGCTGCCGAGATGCACGCTGCCCAACTCGCGGTGAACGTCGAATGGACGCTCGAGGGGATGGAGCCGTTCCCCATCGGTATCGGCCTGTCCACGGGCGATGTAGCGGCAGCACTGCTCGGGTCGGAGGAACGGCTGGAATACACCGTCGTCGGCGACGCGGTGAACCTGTGCCAGCGACTGCAGCAGTTCGCCGCCAACGGCGAGATCGTCGTGAGCGACACCACATGGGACCAGCTCTCGGTGAAACCCGAAGCCGAAGACCTCGGCACGAAGCTCGTGAAAGGCCGCGAGACACCGGTTCGACCGCGCAAGATCGCGTCCCTCACATCGAACGCATCCCTCACATCGAACGGGGCCGAATCCGTCACCGGCCAGGAGGCATCATCATGACCATCGTCGAAGCGGAAGCGGAAGCGGAAGATTCGATTGTCGATCAGGACCTAGTGGTCGACGCGCGACTGGTCTTTCGCACGTTCGAACTCGACACAGCGCCCGTTCGTGCGCTGCGCGGTGCCAACCTCGACATTGCCCGCGGCGAGTTCGTCGCGGTGATGGGTCCCTCGGGCTGCGGCAAGTCCTCGCTGCTCAACATCGTCGCTGGCCTCGATGTGCCCGACGAGGGCGAGGTCTCCGTGGCCGGCCGAGCGTTGGTCGGCATGAGCGAGAGCGAGCTGGCGATCATGCGCCGCCAGCACATCGGCATCGTGTTTCAGTTCTTCAACCTGCTCGAAGGGATGACGGCGCTCGAGAACGTGCTCATGCCGGCGCTGATCGCCGGGAGGAAGCGTAAGCCGGCCGAGACCCGCGCCCGTGACCTGCTCGACCTGCTTGGGATCAGCGACAAGGCCAAGCAATCACCATCGGCACTGTCCGGCGGGCAGCGCCAGCGGCTGGCCATCGCCCGCGCTCTTGCCAATGAACCGACGCTGCTGCTTGCCGACGAACCGACCGGGGCGCTCGATTCCGAGGGCGGTGCCGAGGTGCTCGAACTGTTCACACGGCTGCATTCGGGGGGCCAGACGATTCTGCTCGTGACCCACGATCAGCCGGTCGCCGACGCGGCGCAGCGCGTCATCCGGATGAAGGACGGTCGCGTCGTCGTCGATGGCCGTGAACCGGCAGGCAGCTGAGCCTCGCTGCTCCGGCGCGCCATGGTCGAGACCCACATGAACACTCATGCACATTCGCTCCGGCGTGCGAAGCACGACGCCGAAGCCGTCACCACGGGTGCCAAGTTGGGGCTCGCCGTGGGCGCGGCCAGCGTGCTGACGGCAGCCGGCGCTGCATTCGCAGCAGCGGGCGAGCGGGCCAGCGCCGACCTCATCGTGGTTTCATGCCTCGCGATGGCATGGGCGATGGCCGGTGCCGCGATCACGTTCCGTCGTCACTGCCCGGTGGCGGCGGTGGTGCAGGCGTTCGCTGCCGCGACCGCGATCGGCGCACTGGCGTGGAGCCGCAACCTCACTCAGGACCTTCATGGTGTGAATGCGTTGGCGGCCGACCTCGGCCAACGACTGGCGTTGGGGATCACGCCGGCGCTCGTGTTTCATCTGCTGATGACGTTGCCCGACGGACTCATGGCCCGCGTCGGGCACAGACGGCTCGTGAGTGCCGGCTACGTGCTTGGCGCCGTGACCGGCGTCGCCATGTTGACGACTCGCGATCACGTGCTTGTCTGGCCGATCGTGCTGTTGTGGGCACTGACGATGACTGCCCTCCCAACGGCTCACACCAACTACCGGGCGGGGGGCATCGTCGATCAGCGGCGATTGCAGTGGATCGGCTGGGCCTCACTCGTAGCGGTCGAGGTGACGCTGGTCTCCGTCTCGCTCTCGCTCGTCGCTGATTGGCCACACCACAATGCAGAGATCGCACTGGCCGCATCGGGGCTCGTGCCGCTCGCCCTCGCCGCTGGCACGGTGCCGCGCCTACTGGTCAGGGTCGATCGGCTCCTGACGAACACTGTGTCGCTCGCAGGGCTTACGGTGCTCATCGTCGTCGCCTACATCCTTGCGCTCGCTGCGTTCGGCCGCAAGCCGAATGGCAGTGAACGGTCCCTGCTGCTGCTTTCGATGCTTGCCGCTGCGGGCGCAGCCCTCGCGTACCAACCGGCGCGAACCTGGCTCGCTGAGCGAGCGAACCGGGTCGTGTACGGCGAACGGGTATCGCCCGACGAGGCACTGCGCACCTGGGGTTCTCGTCTCACCCGAGCGATTCCGCTCGACGAGTTGCTGCTCCAACTAGCCGAGACGCTGCGCAAATCGATGCAGCTCAGCAGCGCCCAGATCTGGACCGGCTCGAATGGTGAGTACGACGTGACTGCAATGGTGCCGCATCGTCACGTGCAGTTGTACACCGTGGGTGAGAAGGAGCGCGCTGTGGTCAGCCGATCTGGCGTGGCCGGAGGGACGTGGCTCGACATCTGGCTGCCAGGGTTGGTCGAGCCGGTGACGTCGGCGGTCACACGCGTCGCCCCCATTGCTCATAGCGGCGAGCTGCTCGGATTCATCGCCTGTGAACGACCGCTCGGCCGGGCTGTGTTTACTGAAGACGATGATCGCCTGCTCACCGAACTAGCCCGCCAGGTGGGGCTCGCGTTACACAACGTCCAGCTTGACACGGCGCTCCAGGCGTCGCTCGACGAACTTCGCCAGACCAACGACGAGTTGCGCGCCTCCAGGGTTCGCATCGTCGCCGCCGGTGATGCCGAGCGCCGTAAGCTCGAGCGAAATCTCCACGACGGCGCGCAACAACACCTCGTCGCGCTCGCTGTGAAGCTGCGTCTGGCCAAGGATTCGGTCGTCGATGATCCAGCTGATGCCGAAGCGATGATCGACGAGATTCGAGGCAATCTCCAAGAGGCCATCACCGAACTGCGTTCGCTGGCCCACGGCATCTATCCGCCGTTGTTGATGTCGGGGGGGCTGGCCGAGGCGCTCCCGTCGGCGGCATCACGCGCCGCGTTGCCTACCGACCACTCGGTCCATGTGGGCCGCCACTCACAAGAGATCGAGGCCGCCGTCTACTTCTGTTGCATGGAGGCAATGCAGAACGCCGGGAAGTACGCCGGTCCCGATGCCTCGATGGTCCTACGGGTCTGGGAGGACGCCGAAGCACTCCATTGGGCGGTAGCCGATGACGGTGTCGGTTTCGACCAGGAGAGCACGGCGGCAGCCGGTCATGGCTTCGTCAACATGCGCGACCGAATGGGCTCGTTCGGTGGCTCGGTCGACGTGACCAGTAGCGCCGGATCCGGCACGACGATAGGTGGCTACATTCCGCTCGGATAGCAGCGCGCTGCCAACCGCTACCCGGCCGGGTTCGCCCGCCATGCCGGATCGCCGCCGGTTTCCCAGAGTCGACCTACGACCTTCGGCGACAATTCGTCTTTGTTCACGTACGCCGCTGCACCGCATGTACGGGCGCCCGCAGGCAAGTCATCCTCGGTGTAGGTCGACACCAGCACGACGAACGTATCCGGGTAACGGGCGGTGATGATCCGCGTTGCCTCGATCCCGTTCATAACACCCATGTTGATGTCCATCAGCACGACCGATGGCCTGAGGTGCTCGACGATCTCGACCGCTTCCTCGCCTGTTGTGGCCTCAGCCGCCAACTCGAACCCCGGCACGCGGGTGATGACCGCCCGTGCTGCATCGCGAAACGGTGCCTGGTCGTCGACGATCATGACTTGCACGAGTTCTGCTGCCGCACCGACCGAATCGTCCGGTTGTTCCATGACCACTACCTCCATCACATCAGTCATCGTGGCATTTCCTGACGTCGCGGGGAACCGTGCTGCTACGTCACTGGGGGGTGTGGCCAGTATCACCATCGGTCAGATACATCAGTACTGCCGCGACTCGTCGATTGACATCACGTTCCTCGCTCAAATGCAGCTTCGAGAAGATCGAATTGATGTGCTTTTCGACAGCGCGCTCGGAGAGCACCAGCATTGCAGCGATGGCAGCGTTGGACTTACCCTGGGCCATCTCGCCGAGAACCTCGCGCTCGCGAGGCGTCAGGAACTCGAGTGGCGTCTTTTCGGCACGACTGGACGAGGACACCAACTGATCAACCACTTTCGGGTCGATGACCGCACCGCCGGTGGCGACCACCCGGATCGCCGCGACGAGATCGTCGACGTCGGCTACCCGGTCCTTCAACAGATAGCCACGTCGCTCGGACCCGTCGGCGAGTAGGGCCATGGCGTAAGCGGGCGAAACATACTGGCTGAGGACGATGACACCGATGTGGGGATGCGTGGTCCGCAGCGTTGCGGCGGCTCGGATGCCTTCGTCGGTACCGGTCGGCGGCATCCGAATATCGGTGACGACCACGTCGGGATTCGTCTCGTGGACGAGCGCGATCAGTTCGTCGTAGTCCCCAGACGTACCAGCGAGCTCGAACCCGGCCACCGAAGTGATCAGTCGTGCCAATCCATCGCGTAACAGGGCGTTGTCCTCAGCAATGGCGACGCGAATGGACACAGCGCGATCCTAGACGGTGGATCGACACCGCCCGTCGTACGGGTTGCGTGAGAATATCTATTCTCGTAGAGTGAGAACCATAGTTCTCACTCGGGAGATGAATCATGCCCTCTGTGTCAGGCCCACCACGCCCTCCACGCCCACCACTACCGCCGTTCGACCAAGCCACTGCCCGGGCCAAGGTCCTGGCAGCCGAAGCCGCGTGGAACTCACGCGATCCGCTACGCGTTGCAGCGGCCTACACGGCAGATTCCGTGTGGCGCAATCGTGACCGGTTCATCGTCGGTCGCGATGAGATCGTGCAGTTTCTGAGCGACAAGTGGGAACGCGAACTCGACTACGCCTTACGCAAAGATCTGTGGGCGTTCAGCGGGAACCGAATCGCCGTGCGGTTTCAGTACGAGTGGCACGACACCGGCGGGCAGTGGTTCCGGTCGTATGGCAACGAGAACTGGGAGTTCGACGACGACGGGTACATGCGTCGCCGCGAGGCGAGTATCAACGACGTTGCGATCGCCGAGGAGGATCGGCGCATCCAAGGCCCTCGACCCGATGGCGATACAACTGGGCTCGCTCTGCAATGAGCCCTGCCGCGACGATGACAATGGACACCGCCGAGCGGGCAATCCTCGATGTCGCAGACGCGCTGTTCTACGAACGCGGTATCGCCGGAGTAGCGATGAGCGAGATCCGTGACGCATCAGGCGTCTCGCTTCGACGGCTGTATGCGCTGTACCCGTCCAAGCGCGAGTTGGTGGCAGCGTGGTTGGACGACCGGCATCGCCGATGGATGCTGTGGTTCACCACGGCCATCGATCGACATTCGGCGGCGGGTGTCAATGCGTTGCTGGCGCCGTTCGACGCTCTCGGTGAATGGGCCGCATCGCCGGGCTACCGTGGTTGTGCGTTCCTCAACTCGCTAGCCGAGACCGCAGAGATCGACGACACGCACAAGGCGATCATCGCCGACCACAAACGGTCGCTCATCGACCATCTCACTCTGCTCGTGGCACGCGACCTCCCGGAGAGCGCGGCGTGGCTGCCCGCGGCGCTCGGCGTGCTCATCGACGGCGCAATCATCCAATCGACCGTGTTCGAAACGGACGAACCCATCCGGGCCGCCAGGCGTGCGGCCTCACGACTCCTGGAGTGCACATCATGAACCTGACCGTCCAATCACTGTGGCGCTACCCGGTCAAGACGTTGGCGGGAGAAGCACTCGACGTGGCCGATGTGACCAAGAACGGAATCGTCGGTGATCGTGTCGTGCATGTACGCGGCCCCGAGGGCGTGCGTACATCACGACGGCACCATCGTTTGATCGGACTGCACGCCACGCTCGGCCCGGATGGTGAGCCACTCGTCGACGGGCTTGCGTGGTCGTCGCCTCAGGTGCTCGACCTGGTTCGAGATGCGGCCGGAAACGATGCGACGCTGGCCCACTTCGACGGACCCGAACGGTTCGACATTCTTCCGTTGCTGGTCGCGACCGACGGCGCGGTCGCCTCGTTCGGTCGCGACGTTCGTCGGCTTCGGCCGAACATCGTGATCGGTGGCGTCGAAGGTATGAGCGAGACGGAGTGGCCGGGCGCCGAACTCCACATCGGCGATGTGATCATCTCGCTCGATTCGCTCCGCGGTCGTTGCCCGATGACTACCGTCGATCCCGACACGCTCGAGGTCGATCGCGAGGTGCTGAAAGACATCGTCCGCCGGTTCAACGGAAAGTTGGCGCTCAACGCCGATGTCGTCCGACCGGGCACCGTGCGCGTCGGTGATCCGGTACGGCTCGTCAGGCCGTAGGTATCGTGCTGGCGGTAGTCGATATTTCTTTTCCGCCGCCGAGATTTCTTCGGAACCGATCCGCGTCGCGCGGCGTCTGAAGTGCATGACCAACACGATGAAGAAGCCAGTCACTGCTCGGAACTGTCGGAACCTGATCCTCGAGGGAGCAACGCTTGCGGTGCTCATCTCGGCGGGGTCGGTGTTGATGACAAGCAGCGGGGCGAGCGCCGCGGGCCTCGGGGGCGCCAGCCGCGCCGCAGCGGTGAACTTCACTATTGATGGCGCCTTCGGTCAGTCGCTCGTTGCCGACGATTTTGGTGCCGATGCTGCGGGCGTCACTGACTGCCCTGTCTACGACCAAAGCATGGAGCCCGTCGATACCTCTGCCAACGATGAGCAAGATGCATTGGCTGCCTACCTCGACTCGGTGGGCATCGAGCACACGATGGTGACCGAATGCGACTCACACTGGGTGGAGTACAACTGGGATAACGAGGCGGCAGTGAATGCGGTGGATGACTACTGGTGGTCGCTGTATCCGATGGCGCAGGACGATATCGACTCGAACAACGCCCAGGCCGAGAGCCTCGTCGCCTACTTGAATGCTCACGGTGTCGCCGCGACGTTGACGACTGATCGTCATGGTCTGGAGTCTGCGGAGTACAGCTGGGATGACCAGGCAGCGATCGACGCGGCTGACGACTACTACTACTCGCTGTATCCGATGGCCCAAGCAGACATCGACTCGAACAATGCTGATGCTGAGGCTTTGGTTGCTTACTTGACCGGCCACGGCGTTACGGCGACGTTGACGACTGATCGTCATGGTCTGGAATCTGCGGAGTACAGCTGGGATGATGAGGCAACGTCGAATGCGGTCGATGACTACTACTGGTCGCTGTACCCGATGGCCCAAGCAGACATCGACTCGAACAACGCTGATGCTGAGGCTCTCGTCGCCTACATGGCCGACCATGGTGTGACCGCGACGTTGGTCACGGATCGCCATGGGCTCGAGTCCGCAGAGTACGACTGGAACGATCAAGCAGCCAACGACGCGGCCAACGACTTCTACGCGGCGCGGTACCCGGACATGTACTCGGAAATGGATGCCGCCGCTGCCGAGTGATGGCGCGAGCCGATGGACCGGCTGGTCGCCTGGGTCACCCTGAATGCCCGGGGGCCGTTACAGGCGGCCAGCCGAAACATCCGCGTCAGCTCAGAATCCGTACACCGGCTGCGGCGTGTACGGCTGCTCGAGTGACCGGATCTCATCGGCAGTGAGTTCGATGCTGATGGAAGCGAGCGCATCATCGAGATGGTGCGGCTTGGTGGCACCGACGATCGGCGCGGTGACCGCAGGGTGATGTGCTACCCAGGCGAGTGCGACCTGGGCACGAGGCACGCCGCGCTGGCCAGCGATCTGGGCGACCCGCTCGATGATCTCAGTGTTCGCCGTGGCGTAGAGCGTCTTGCCGAACTCGTCGGTCTCGCTGCGGTCGGTGCGCTCTGTTGTGTCACGTGTGAGCAGACCCCGCGCCAATGGGCTCCAAGGGATGACCCCGACGCCCTGGTCAAGGCACAGTGGCAGCATCTCGCGTTCCTCCTCGCGATAGACGAGGTTGTAGTGGTTCTGCATCGTCACGAACTTCGTCCAGCCGTTTCGCTCGGCCACGTACTGGGCCTTTGCGAACTGCCAGGCCCACATCGATGACGCACCGATGTACAGCGCCTTGCCAGCCTTCACCACATCGTGCAGCGCCTCCATCGTCTCGTCGATCGGTGTGCGGTTGTCCCAGCGGTGGATCTGGTACAGGTCGATGTAGTCAGTATTCAACCGGCGAAGACTTGCATCGACTTCGAACATGATCTCCTTTCGTGACAACCCGCCACCGTTGGGCGGTCGGCGCATCGTGCCGCACACCTTGGTGGCAAGAACGATCTCTTCGCGGCGGGCGAAATCGTTGAGGGCACGGCCGACGATCTCTTCACTCGTCCCGTCGGAATACACGTTGGCCGTGTCGAAGAAGTTGATGCCCTCTTCCACAGCGCGACGAATGAACTGGCGACTCGTGTCCTCGTCCAACGTCCACGAGTGACTGCCCCGATCGGAGGAGCCATAACTCATGCATCCAAGGCAGATTTTCGACACATCGAGACCGGTGGAGCCAAGCTTGACGTACTTCATCGCAACACTCTACGAGCGCGCTGTGGCCGACTTCGAAGCCGTGCGAGCACCTCCACCGGCTCGTGGGACTTTCGCCTTTACCGCTGGCGTCGGGTTCGCTCCCCGGCGGGGAACCGGCGCCACGTGGGTGCTGCCGCGTCGCATGGCCGGCGGCAATTGCGGCACAGCCCAGTCGATACCGCAGGCATCGAACAGGCGGCCGATCTCTGCGATGTGCATGTCGGCCATGTCCCAAAGGTCTGGCACAAGCTCGCGTGCCGCAATGATGCCGAAGTCCAAGTTCTCGAGGTAGCTGTGAACCGTGATGTTGAGCCCCATCCCGTCGGTCACGATGGAGACGGGGATGTAGTTGTCGAGGCGCGCGCCGGCGAAGTACAACGGCGTGCGTGGGCCGGGCACATTGGAGATGGTGAGGTTCGCCGGCAGGTTGATCCGACTGGACATCCGCGACACGAGTCGCATCGCCGCCGTCGCTACCACTGGAGAGGCGGTTTGAGCGATATCGGAAAGCGCGCTCGCCGGTACGAGTTCGAATTGGCGCTTGGCTGCGGCCATTGCCTCCCTGCACAGTGCAACACGTTCGAGCGGATCGGCGCAATTGGTCGGTAGGTCGGCAATGATGCTCGACACCCGATTCGTCCACGGGTCGGTCTCGTCTCCGGTGCGGATGGAGACCGGCACCATTGCTCGAAGCGGTCTCTCGGGTAGTGCATCATGCTTGATCAAGTACTCGCGCAGCGCGCCAGCGCTGATTGCCATGACCACATCATTGACGGTGCCACCGGTTGCGTTCTTCAAGGCTTTGATGTTCTCGAGCGATGTGCTGCGCATCGCGAACCGGCGGTGGGCAGTGATCGGCTTGTTCCACGGTGTGTCGGGTGCCGGGGTCACCGGTAGCTGGATTCGCCGCTCGTTTTCGGGGCCTTCGGGTGCTCGTGTGCGCGACACGCTCTTCATCACAGTGCGCGCTTGCGATGCCATCTTGCTGACGCTCGTGATTCCAAGCACGTCAGCCAGATTGCGAACCAGCCTGAGTTGCAAGCGCACCCCCTTGAACGGGTTCGCCGCCAGGTGTTGCAACGTGTGCTGTAGCAATTCGGATTGGCTCGGCGGCTGTTCCCCCTCCCAGTGGATGGGGGTTGGTGCAGGCGCACCGGGATCGGTATCGGTGAGCATGTTCAGCAAGATCACTCCGGCGGCACCATCAATGGTGGCGTGGTGGGTCTTGGTGAGCATCGCCCACCGGCCGTCGGCCAACCCTTCGATGACGTACACCTCCCACAGCGGTCGGCTACGGTCCATCTTGCGCCCGACAATGCGCGACACCTGCTCACCCAACTGGTCGGCTCCACCGGGAGGGGCAAGACCGATGTGGCGGACGTGGTAGTCGAGATCGAAGTCGGGATCATCGATCCAGTACGGGTGGTCGAGTTGGAAGGGAACCTCGACCAGCCGACGACGCATTGGTTCGGCCTGTCCGACCAGCGCTCCAAATCGGTCGTACACAACTTGAAATGGGTCGAACTCGGGTGTCGGGCGTTGATAGATGCCCAACCCACTGACGTGACCGAACGTAGTGGCGGTCTCCATGTAGAGAAAGCTCGCGTCGAGCCCGCTGAGTTGCTTCATGCCAAAGGATAACGCTATGCGCCCTGCCCCGCCGCCATCGCCTCGGTGGTGAAACTCTGGAACTTGACGGTGTCGAAGGCGACCACAAGTCGGGCTTCGGTCTCGATGATCACACGATGTGGCGAATCGAGGAACTTCGCGAACGACTGGCGATATGCATTGTCCGGCTCGCGTTCGCTGCCAGAAAGGGCTGCGTAGAACCAGGCCTTGAGTTCGGCGAAACCGTCGTCGCCTGCTGCGTGGACAATGGAGTCGCCCTTGTACGAGGCCGTCTTGCCGTCTCGATTGATCACGATCGCCGATTGTGGGCGAACCTTCAACGCCGGGACACGCTTGCGCCGGTCAGCACACGTGGTCCAGAACTTGCCGTCTCTGTAGATGTAGGCGACGACCACTCCGACGGGATAACCATCTTTGGTGGTCCAGTTGAAGATGCACTCGCCTCCTCCGTCGACGAGGCCACGTAGCGCGGCTTCGTCGAGCTTCATCGAGGTGAGATCCTCATAGTCGACCTGGGCTTCGGCGCTCATCGTGTTCCTCCAAGGAGTGGTCAGTTCGGGTAGGCGGGATGTCGCGCGACGGCCGTTGACCCGAGGTTTGCTCCGCGGCGCGACGAAGTTTTAGCCGATCATGATCGGCTCGAGTTCATCGGCCGTCCACGTTCATTGCCCGGATTCGTCGGGCAGGTTCGACCACTCCATGCCGCGCTCGGTCTTCGAGCGCTGGATCTGGTGCGCCCCGGAAACGTGAAGTTGTTGATCTGCAGGCCGAGTCGAATCATTCAACCAGGTGCCGCTCCGCTGTCAGTCCAGCGGCCACGTCAAGAGCGTTTCGTATTGGACGCCCTCGGGACCCCGTCGGCTCTGCACGAGCGCAACCTCGTCGACATCGAACTCGGCGCTTACCATCGCGCCGAGTAACCGGGGCATCGGAACATGCGATTTCACCCTCGCCAACGTGAGGTGGCCGATGAATCGTTTACGCGACGGTTCACCGATTCCCTTTGTGCGGTCGATCACTTGCTCGGCCAGCACATCGAGCCCGTCGACCGGCACGACGAGTGCACGTTCGGCGATGACGTCGACGGCCGGCCCGAGATGTGCACGGGCGGACGTGAGCGAGGCATCGCCGAGTGCGGCGATCACATCGCCGGGGTGGGCGTCGCCGAGAAATCGCAGTGTGATGTGCCAGTTCTCGGGCTGGACGAAGCGAACGCCACGTTGATCTTTCCGGTGAAGGGTGGTCAGTTCTGCGGCCACCTCCTCCGGTGGCCACACCGCAATGAACAGTCGTGCCATCCCACCAGTCAAGCGGCGAACAGCGGCCCCGATGCAGGCCGAGTGGACGCATGTCGGAACCCGCCCCACGTCGCGTCGACCTGTCGTCGTCAGGGACGTATAAGTCGACGCGACCCGCGCCAATAGCACCGTTTGACCTTCGCCCGCCGGGGCGTGTCAGCTGACAACGGCTCAGCGGCCAGGCGAGAGGACTCGCTGGAGAACGATGTCGATCTGCGGGTCGGGACCCGGTCGGAAAATGGTGAACCAACGCGGGTGAGGCCGCGGCTCGGCCCTGCGGAACTGGGCGCGGATGCGGGCAAGCAATGATGGCCCGATGCGTTCGTCGTCTTCGACGATCAGGATCCGTTCACCGGCCACGAGTCCAACGGTACGTCAGCGGACTGATGGACGCGTCGAACTCGGGCAGTTCTGGCAGTCCTCTCACCTTTGGCCCAGGCTTGTCGACCGGAACCGACGCAAGCGGAGGCTGTTCGAGACCACGAACACGCTCGAGAACGCCATTGCTAGGCCGGCCAGCATGGGGTTCAGCAGACCCGCTGCAGCGAGGGGGAGCGCGGCCACGTTGTAGGCGAACGCCCAGAACAGGTTGGCCTTAATGGTGGCAAGGGTGCGTCGCGAGAGCCGGATGGCATCGACCGCAGCGCGCAGGTCGCCGCGGACGAGGGTGAGATCGCTCGCCTCGATCGCCACATCGGTGCCGGTACCCATCGCCAGGCCGAGGTCGGCTTGCGCCAATGCTGCAGCGTCGTTGACGCCGTCGCCGATCATCGCGACCACGCGGCCTTCTGCCTGCAGGCGCCGGATGACATCGACCTTGTCGGCCGGAAGCACTTCGGCGATGACTTCGGTGATGCCGACCTGGGCGGCCACGGACTGCGCCGCACGCGCGTTGTCGCCGGTGAGCAGCACCGGTCGCAGACCGAGTTGACGCATGCCGATGATGGCTTCTGCAGACGTGGCCTTGATCGTGTCAGACACAACCAGTACAGCGCGGGCCTGACCATCCCAGCCGACATAGATCGGCGTACGTCCTGCCGCCTCGGCTGTGTCGCGGGCAGCGGCAAGTGTGTCGTCGAGATGCATCGACCAGTCGATCAAGAACCGCTCGCGTCCAGCGACCACAGCATGACCGTCGACGATGCCCTGCACGCCAAGCCCTTCGGTGTTGGCAAACGATTCGACCAGAGCGAGGTCGATGCCGCGGCTTGCCGCACCGGCCGCAATGGCCTGAGCGATCGGGTGCTCGGAGGCGTCTTCCAGCGACCCGGCCAGAAACAGCGCCTCGTGTTCGGTCACGCCCGTCGCAGTGATGACCTCGACCAGCGACATCTTGCCAGTGGTGACGGTTCCGGTTTTGTCAAGGACGACGGTGTCGATCTTGCGGGTCGATTCCAGCACCTCGGGACCCTTGATCAAGATGCCGAGCTGTGCTCCGCGCCCGGTGCCGACCATCAGCGCTGTCGGAGTCGCCAACCCCAACGCGCATGGGCAGGCGATGATCAACACCGCGACGGCTGCGGTGAAGGCGGTCGTTGCGTTGTCGGTGGCCGCGGCGGTGAGCCAGAAGCCGAGCGTGGCAAACGCCAGCGCGATGACGACGGGTACGAAGATAGCCGACACTCGGTCGGCAAGGCGCTGTACCTGAGCCTTACCAGTCTGGGCTTCTTCGACCATTCGTCCGATCTGGGCGAGGGCCGTGTCGGCGCCGACGCGCGTGGCGCGCACGACGAGTCGTCCGCCAGCATTGACCGTGGCACCGGCGACCGGATCGCCTGGCGCTACTTCGACCGGCACTGGCTCGCCGGTGAGCAGCGATGCGTCGACGGCCGATGTGCCGGTTTCGACCACGCCGTCGGTAGCGATCTTTTCACCGGGCCGCACCACGAACCGATCACCGACGACGAGTTGCTCGATAGGAATGCGCACTTCGGTGCCGTCACGAAGCACGGCGACGTCTTTCGCTCCGAGTTCGAGTAGGGCCTTCAACGCCGCGCCTGATCGTCGCTTGGCGCGTGCTTCGAAGTAGCGACCAGCCAGGATGAATACGGTGACGCCCGCGGCGACCTCGAGGTAGATCTGGCTGGAACCCATGCCGCGCTCTGGTGTGAGCGAGAAGCCGTGGCGCATCGACAAGTCGCCCGCATCGCCGAGGAACAAGGCATACAGGCTCCATCCGAACGCGGCGAGCGTGCCAACGGAGATGAGGGTGTCCATCGTGGCGGCCGCGTGCCGCAGGTTGGTGAAGGCGGCTTTGTGGAACGGCCACGCTCCCCAGGCGACCACCGGGGAAGCGAGCGTGAGCGACAGCCACTGCCAGCCATCGAATTGCAGGGCGGGAACCATCGCCATTGCAATTACCGGCACTGCCAACACAGCCGAAATGGTCAGACGTTGGCGGAGCAGTCGGGTCGGGTCGTCCCCTGCTGCGGAGATCGATGCTGAAGAGATCGAGCCAGGGGCGGCGGAGTTGGCCGACTGCTTTGGCAGCGGAACATGCGCGGTGTACCCGGTCGCTTCGATCTGGGCGATCAGGTCGGCTGCCGTGATGTTGTCGGCGAAGACCACCTTGGCCTTCTCGGTGGCATAGTTGACCGACGCGGTCACGCCCGCCATCCGGTTGAGCTTCTTTTCGATGCGCGCCGCGCACGACGCGCACGTCATCCCACCGATGTCAAGTTGGATCTGCGACCCGCCGGTCGAATCGCTGTGGCTGTGATCGGTGACGTCAGTAGACATGTCAGTGCCCTTCGGAAGCGACGGTCATGGTCATCGTCGTGGCGTCGGTCGAGCTGTGCTGAGGCCCGTTCGGTACCACGACGGTAAAGGCAGCGGTGTGTACCGCGCCATCGTGAGAGAAGTCGAGGAACAACCGGTAGGTGCCCGCACTCGGAAACTCGCCGGTGAACGCAACGACAGGCGAGTCGTTCGAATCGTGAGGGTGGACATGGAGGTATGCAAGGTCGCCACTGCGGATCGCGACGAGATGGCCGGCTGCGCCGAGGTACGGGTCGGTGTACACGGCATGGCCACCGCGTTCGACCTGGAAGTTCAACTCGGCGGCCCCCACCGAGGCGACCCCCGTGAGCGAGATGGTGTACGCACCGACTGTGGTGATAGTTGCCGGCTGCGGCAAAGCAACGGCAACGACGGTGCCCGCAACAGACAGATCGGCCCCGAGGGTGATGTTGTCGGCGTTGATGGGCTGGAAGTCGGCGAAGACGCGGTACGAGCCGGGTGTCAGTGCCGGGAGCGCGACGGTCCATCGGCCGGAGTTGTCGATTACAGGGTGAAGATGCAGGTAGTCGACGAGGTTACGCGAGACCACGATCAAGTGCAGTGGTCGATCGTGTACCTGCTGATAGCCGATGACTGAGGTGCCGTTGTCGTCGACGATCCTGAATGCGAAGGTGGACGGCGCGTCGGCCTTGACCGAATCGGTCTCGACCTCGAGGCGATAGCCCGCTTCGGCGATAGCGAGCCCGCGAGGTCGATCCGACGACGGTGCTGCTGCCGAGGTCATGGTGTTGTGGCCCGCACTGCTACCACCCTCGTCGATCGGGCCGACGGCTGCCCCGACCGCCATCGCCCCGCCGAAGATGGCGGCGACGACGGCGATGAAGACACCCAACTTGGTAGCGGTGTTCAATTCGCTACCTCGAACCCGGCCTCGTCGATAGCTGCAGCGAACGCTTGTGTATCGACAGGGCCGTCGGAACTGACGGTGACGGATCCGGTGGTGAGATCGACCTGAACATCGCTGACGTTGTGCAACTTGGTGACCTCGCTGGTGACAGCAGCGACGCAGTGGCCGCATGTCATGCCTGTGACGGCGAACGTGGTGATGGTGCTGGTGTTCATGTCGACTCCCTATGGCTGGGTTCATGGCTCATGATCTACGCCATGCCTGTGGCATGAGTATATACCCTTGGGGGGTATCGTGGGGCGGTCGATTGGCATGGTCTGAAGGTCCCGAGTTCGCGTACCCCCTCCGGGTATGATCGCTGATGATGGACGCAGACACACGTGGGACGGTTCGTGGCTACAGCATCGACAAGGCCGACTACCTCAAACGTCTGAAACGAATTGAGGGTCAAGTGCGCGGGCTGCAACGGATGGTCGACGAAGACACGTACTGCATCGATGTGCTCACTCAGGTCAGCGCCGTTACTAAGGCACTGCAAAGCGTCGCAGTTGGACTACTCGACCAACATGTGCGGCACTGCGTCGCCCACGCGGTGATCGATGATCCTGTTCATGCCGATCGAATGGTCACCGAAGCCACGAAGGCCATCGAACGGTTGATCAAGTCATAGTGCGAGTGAGAGGGATTGTTGACTGGCGGTCAGATTTCCGTGATGCGTTGTTACGAAACGATGTACGAACTACGGTAGTTCTGTCATGAGATCGAAACATTCGGGCATCGGCTGCCCAAGACCTCACCACGGCCGCGGTGTTCTGCTCGCAGTGCTGTTGTTGTCGATCTCATCGGTGTCGGCCGGGTCCGCATCAGCATCCGACTCCAACCAGACGTCTGAGCAGGTGGCTGCCGAGATACTTCGCGTCCAGGACAAGGCCGATACGACAGCGCAGCGGTTTGCCAGGGCCGAGCAGCGGTCCGCAGATCTCGCCGTGGAGATCGAGGCCGCACAGGCCCAGGTCGCCCAGACGTCGGCGCAGTACGATCAACTTCAAGCAGGACTCACCCGAGTCGCGATCAATCGATTCACCGGCGGATCTGGTGCGTCGGTCATGGTGATGTTCGACAACTCGAACGACGAGATGCAGATGAACGTCCTGCGCAGCGTGGCGCTCGATGCCGGCGCCACCACCCTCGACACCGTCGACGCGGTGCGTACCGACCTCGAGAAGGATCGGGCGCATCTTGATGCTCTGAACAACGAAAACATCCAACTCATTGATGAGCTTGCGACGAGCCAGGCCGAGATCGGCACTCAACTCGCAGAACTCACGGTGCTGCGTGAGCATCTGAAGGATGAAGAGGTCAGGCGGGCGTACGAAGCACAACTGGCCAAGCAGCGCGCCGACGAGGCGCGTGCCGCGGCCGAGCGAGAGGCACAGGCGGCCGCCGACCAGCAAGCCAGTGCAGCCGCGGCAGCGCGAACGGTACGCGGCGGCGGTTCGCAAGCTCCGAAGCAGTCCCCGGCTTCACCGCAGTCTCCGGCCACGCCGCAGTCTCCGGCCACACCGCAGTCTCCGGCCCCGGCGGCGGATCCATCGCCGGCATCGCCGGCCTCTCCAGCTTCGCCGGCGGCCGAGCCGGACCCGGCTCCAAGTCCTACCCCGGACCCGGACCCGGCACCTGCACCGGAGCCGACTCATCCAGCGCCGGTCATCATCGGTGGATCCTGGTTGTGTCCGGTCGCCGGTCCCACCGCGTTCGGCGACACCTGGGGCGCACCGCGTTCTGGAGGTCGCAAGCACCAGGGCGTCGACATGATGAGCCCGTTCGGTACGCCGCTGGTTGCGGTCGTCGCCGGCAGCGTGACGATGAGCATCAACACCCTCGGCGGCGACACGGTCTCGCTCGCCGGTGCCGATGGCAACAAGTACTACTACGCCCACCTGTCGTCGTGGGAAGGTGGATCCCGCAGCGTCAGCGCGGGCGAGGTGATCGGCTACGTGGGCGCCACGGGAAACACGACTGCGAACCACCTCCATTTCGAGATCCACCCCGGGGGTGGGCAGGCGGTGAACCCGTATCCGACGGTCCGTCAGCATTGTTGACGGTCGGCGACCACCGAATCTGATCAGGTCTGACTAGACTTGTTTCGTGGCCGTGAGCATCTATGAAGCGAAAACCCATTTCTCGCAGTTGATCGCGCAGGTTGAAGCGACGGGTGAAGAGGTGGTCATTCGCCGTCACAACGTGCCGGTCGCCAAGCTGGTCCCCTTCCGCCCCGTAGTGGCTGACCGGGTTCTCGGAGGGTGGGAAGGCCAGGTGGCGATCCACGATGACTTCGACGAATTGCCGAGTGCGATGGTCGACGCGTTTGCGGGCAACGGCCCGTGACGCAGTACCTGCTCGACACTCATGTGGTGTTGTGGGCCTTTGGTAGCCCCGACTCGCTGGCGCCTTCGATTCGAGTTGCCATACAGGATCCGCGAAATACCATTGTCGTGTCGGCAGCGTCGGTATGGGAGGTCGAGATCAAACGCGCGCTGGGCAAGCTCACGGCGCCATCAGGATTCGCAGCCACCTGTATCCAACGTGGGTTCGACGCGCTTGCCATCTCGTTCGAACACGCCGAAGTGGCTGGCGCGCTGCCGCTGCATCACGGCGACCCGTTCGACCGGATGCTCATTGCGCAGGCGATGGTCGAAGACCTGGAGATCATCAGCGACGACCGGGTGTTCGAGCAGTATCCAGTCCGTGTGGCGCCGGCAACCGTCTGAGTTGGGCCTCCGGGTACGGGGCATCTCGGCGATGGTCCAACGGGCATGAGCTACGCTTGAACGCGTAGCAACCGGTCGAAGCGTTGGGATGGTGGTCGGCTTGGCGGTCGGTGCTCTCGTGGCGAGCATCGCGGCCATTTCGATCGTCCGCAACCACGACGCCGACCACGGACGCTTCCCCGATCAGGTCGTTGCCGCTCCGGCGAAGGTCGGCGTTTCCCGCAGAGCCGACGCGCAATGGACGCTCGACGGATCCACGCTGTACGTGGTGGGGGAGACGGGCATCGACATCCTCTCCGGCTCTCCGCTGGCTCGAACCGGCAGACTCGAGTCTCGGTTGACGCGACCCGACGCGACGTGGAGCCCGGATCGGTCGATGGTCGTGTTGTCATCCAACGAAGACGGCGAAGCAGAGGTGTGGGATGTCTCCGATGGGCGCTTGCTCTCCGACGTCGCTCCCGGGCGGACTTCAGCACAACCGGCGTGGTCACCCGACGGGAGGTACCTCGTCGCGTCCGACCGCAATGGTCTCGTCGTGGTCCGCGACGCGCGCAGTGGCCAGGTGTCATCGTCGTTCACTGTGTTTCAGCCAGGTATCTCAGTGCTCGGAATCTCATGGCCGACGCCCGACCGGATGGTCGCCGTCTCGATCTCACGGATTGTCACGGTCGATGCGTTCACCGGCGAGACGATCTGGAGCCATGCCTCAGGCCCGAGTGGCCTGGTCGTGTCGTCGCCCGATGGTGCCGATGTGGTCATCGGTCAGGGGCTGAGTCACCGCCACGACGTCTACGCACTCAGAGACGGTGCCGTACTCGGTGATGTCGAGGTCGACAGCCGCACATTGCTCGCCGTCGTTTGGTCGCCCGATGGCCACTGGTTTGTCGCTTCCGGAGACGATGACCGACCGAGGTTGTGGGACGCGACGGCGGCCGTCACTCGCGACGAGTACCCGACGGTCGCCCCGTACGCGGCCGGCAGTGACGGCACAATCTTCGTCTGGAACGTCACCAACTGATCACCCGTCGCAGAGCGTGCAACGGTCAGCTCGGAAGGTCGAGTCGGAGTCGCTCACCATGGTGGGGGACTGCGGCGGTCCAGTCGAGTTCTCGTTCGATACGGTCATGGAGGGCAGCGGCGGCATCGGGTTCGCCGTGCACCACGAACACTCCACTCGGTTGGCGACTTGCCGTTTTCAGCCAAGCCATCAGTTCATCGGCGTCGGCATGAACAGAGAAGCCGGTGAGGTCGGCAACCTCTGCTCGCACACGAACGTACTGTCCGTGAATCTTGATGGAGGTAGCGCCATCCAACAAGGTGCGGCCACGAGTACCGGCCGCTTGGAATCCGACAAGGGCGACGCTGTTGCGCGGATCGGGGAGATGCTGGGCGAGATGATGGACCACCCGACCACCAGATGCCATACCGGCACCCGCGATGATGATGCCTGGCTCCGATCGGCGTGACAACTTCTTGGAGCCATCGGTGTCGTGAACCTCGTGTAGATCCGGTAAGTCGAACACGTCGCCTCGACCGTACAGCGCCGGCCGGATGTCGACGGCTCGGTCTGCGATCGCGCTGCGATAGATGTCGAGGGCGGCCAGCGCCATCGGGCTGTCCACGAAGATCGGTACCTGCGGCAGCCGGCCCGCATCGGCCAGCATCCGCAGGTGGTACAGCACTACCTCGGTCCGGTCGACAGCAAACGCCGGGATGATCACGAGCCCGCCTCGCTTCACCGTGCGATGGATCAAGTCGGCAAGGCGGTCGACCGAATCATCGGATTCGTGCAGACGGTTGCCGTAGGTGGACTCGACCAGCACCCAGTCGGCATCGCCCAGCGGTGCCGGCGGCTGCAGTAGCGGGTGCAATTGGCGACCGAGGTCACCACTGAACCGAACCGTGGTGGGGCGTTCAGTTGCCAGATGAAGTTCGATCTCGGCTGAACCGAGAATGTGGCCGGCGTTGCGGAACATGACAGACATTCCGTTCGTCACCTCCACCACCTCATCGATCGGTACCGACGTGAGCTGTTCGAGCGCCTTCCAAGCGTCGGCCTCGGTGTACAGCGCGAGGGCGGGAGCGTGTCGCGAGTACCCGACGCGGTTGGCGAACTTCGCTTCTTCCTCCATCAGTCTGCCGCTGTCGGGTAGTACGACCGACATCAGCCGCCCGGTGTCGTACGTGACGTACACAGGACCCTGGTAGCCGGCACTGATCAACCGAGGCAGGTAGCCGCAATGATCGAGGTGAGCGTGCGTGATGACGACCGCATCGATCGAGGCTGGATCGACCGGGAACTCGGCCCAGTTACGTTCGCGCAGTTCCTTGAGTCCTTGGAACAGGCCGCAGTCGATGAGCACTCGTCGATCGTTGAACTCGACGAGGTACTTGCTACCCGTGACGGTGCGGGCGCCGCCGAGCGTGGTGAGGAGCGCTGTCGTGTTGTTCATGGCAACTCAAGTGTGAGCGCACGATGCGCAGACAGTTAGGGCAGAACGTCCCGACCGTGTCGAGGCGCGGTGAGCTCAATCGTCTGGACGCCAGCGGCGTGATGACTTACGTTCCGCCGAACGCTGTTTCGTGTCGAGACGACGATGGACCCCCGCCCTGCTCGGCCGAGTCGGGCGACGAGGTGGGTCGACGACCGCAGCATCGTCGAGGAGCGCCATCAGCCGTTCCAGCGCGCGCTGCCGGTTACGCCATTGCGAACGCTCCTGCTGTGAGCTGACGCGCACCTCGGGACCGAGTCGCTCGACCAACCGCTCAAGAATTTGGCCGGCGGTGACGAGCGTGCTGATATCGCAGCGCAACTCGGCACGTGTTGACGAGGTGTTGACGTGTTGGCCGCCTGGGGCTGAGGAGCGAGAGAATCGCCAAGTCAGTGATGTGCCAGGTATGCCGATCCCACCGGGCGTACGTAGGTCATCGAGGTCCACGGTCGGTCAGCTTGTCAGAAGTTGCGGCATGGTCACTGGTCAGCGACGCGCCAACGTTGCTACAGAGCGCAGTAGCGGAGTTTGTTGAAGTCGCTCGAGCGCGGCCACGGTTGAGCGCATCGCATCGGCAGGCATGGGATGACTGATCAGGTACCCCTGCGCCTTGTGGCAGCCGAGGTCGCGAAGCACCTGCATCTGTTTGGCTGTTTCGACCCCTTCTGCGACAACGTCGAGATCGAGCGAAGCTGCCATGGCGATGATGGTTCGAACGAGTGAACGATCACCTTCACTCTCGGCCAGACCTTGCACGAATGCCCGGTCGATCTTGATCCGCTGGAGTGGAAATCGCTGGAGCATCGACAGTGACGAATAGCCAGTGCCGAAGTCGTCGAGTGCGATGAGCACGCCGAGCGACTTCACCTTCTCCAACGTCGCCAGCGCCAACTCCGGCTCGGAGATCATCACACCCTCGGTGATCTCGAGCCAGACCGATGATGGGTCGACTCCGGACTGGTTCAGGACGTCACTGACGATCGAGGGGAATCGCGGGTCGGCCAGTTGTCTGGGTGAGACGTTGACAGACATCGTCGCCGCTGGACTGCATACGTCGTCATCGATCCAACGGCGAAGCTGCGAGAGGGCATCGAGTAGAGCCCATGACCCGATGGGAATGATCGTGCCGTTGTCCTCGGCGATGGGGATGAACTCGCCGGGTGACACGATGGTGCCGTCGTCTCGTTGCCACCGCATCAACGCTTCGAAGCCAACGACGTCGCCGGTGACGATGTCGAGGATCGGCTGGTGGTACAGCTTCAACTCGCGCCTGTCGAGCGCGCGGTACAACGCTGTCTCGACCGACATGCGGTGCGCAACGCGTTCGTGCATCGATTCGACGTAACGAACGGCACGGTTACGCCCAGCGTCTTTGGCCCGGTACATCGCCGTACAGGCCTGGCGTAGCAGTCCCTCCGCCTCGGTACGGGTGTTCGATTCGACCGTGGCGATGCCCACGCTGGCGGTGACGAACACGTCGCCGTGATGCAAAGAAATCGGCTCGGCGAACACTGCAAGGATGCGGTCGGCGAGCAGTATGGGGGATTCTCCGGCTCTGGCTGGGTCGAGCACTGCGTACTCGTCGCCAGCGAGTCGAGCAACCATGGCCCGTTCTGGCACCACCGACAACAACCGCTGAGCAACGGAGCGAAGCACTTCGTCGCCGGCACCGTATCCGTGGCTGTCGTTGATGTTCTTAAAGCGGTCGAGGTCGACGAAGTAGAGAACGGGCCGAAGGTCGCCGTGCCACGAGTCTTGCAGCCGTTGGGAGAGACGTTCGAGCAGCAGCGCGCGTGTCGCAAGGCCGGTCAATGCGTCGGTTTGGGTGGCGAGCAAAAGCTCGGCCTGAACATGGCGTGTCGCGCGTGCCCCGTGCAGCGTCCGGATGGTGACGGCGCCGGCCAGTAGCACGGCCGATATGCAACGAATCACCTTGTCGGAGGTGCTGCGGGCATCGACGACTGCGAGCACAGCGATGGGTAGTGCCAGTGTCAGGGTTGCAACACCAACACGGCCGAAAATGCCGGGCATCGGTCCCTCCGATTGCATTTCTGCAACCGAGGTGATGCTGGGGTGGAGTAACCCTGCGGTGGCGAGCATGTAGGCAAGAACGTAGAGTGAGATCGCAACATCGTGGGCGCCATGGCTGACGTGCCTCGCGTTCGCCAAGGCAATGATCAAGTCTGCGGCAAGGTAGAACATCGCTGCACCGGTGACCAGCAATCCGCTTGCCCGACCGGCACGGGGGGGTGGCAGCAGTGATACCACGAGAAACAGCGCCACCGCCCCGGTCGCCGGCGAAAGACTGTTCAGCGAACTGGCGAGCCAGGTGGTTGTGTCGATTCGGCCCTGAGGCTGGGCAAGGGTGGCCCATGCCACGACCCACACGCCGAGACCGACGAGCACGCTGTCGCCAACGACACGTTCAGCGGCGCGGACGTGGCGTGAGAGCAGTACCCGGTGGAGTCCGATGATCAACCCGGCGGTTCCGCACAGTCCGAAAAGTGTGGCCACGATCGCCGAGCGTTGCGCATCGGCGATGGTTGCCGCCGCTACGACGGAGCTGGTGGAGCAGGCGCCGATCGCTGCGGCGAGGTAGACCACTCGCCGGCTGATCGCACCACGAAGCATGGCGACGGAGATGGCGCCGGCAACGCTGAGGCAAGCAAGGGCGTACCAGACGTAGTCTGTCGATGGTACGACGATGGTGGCCGCGACCAGGCCCACGCCCACGCCCACGCCCACGCAGAGCATCCACAAACTCGTTGATGTGCTTGCCCGCCGCATCTGCACCCCTCGCCCACCGTCACATGCACTGCCCGCATCTCGCTGAGTGAGCGATGGCGACCAGAAGTCACTGAGGGCGATTGTAATCTCACGTAGAGAGATAGAGCAAGCATTTTCCGTCAACTCGCCTCGGAACCATCGTCACGCTCCGTCGCCAGAATCGATCAGAGCGCTCTCGATGACTGTCAGGGAGCGCACCGGGCGGTGCCCGAATTGGCTAGCCTGGGGGGCCACATGGTCTCCACGTCCACCTGGTCTGCATGACTCACCCCGCTTCACCCACTGCCAGCACCCTCGCGGATGTCGCCGATGTCGCCGATGTGATGGTGCCGTTCGTCGTCGCCGTCGTTGTCCCAGGCACACATTTGATGCCAGCATTGTGCGGCCCGCGTGACGCGTTCCTTCGCCAGATCGAACTGGCTTTTTCCGGCGCTTCCATCGTGGTTCGTGGCAACGAGGTACACATCCACGGGCCAGATGCCGATGTGGCCGGTCGCCTCATCGAAGAGCTCGTGTTGTTGTTGCAGCGCGGACAACATCTCGACAAGGTCGGCCTTGGTCGTGCGATCGACATGGTGCGCCATAATGAACGCCCGAGCACCGTGCTCACCGATGACATCGTCCGCGGGGCGAAAGGGCGTGCCGTCCGCCCGAAAACCGCAGGGCAGAAGCACTACATCGATGCAATCCGCCAGAACGTCATCACCTTTGGCCTGGGCCCGGCCGGTACTGGCAAGAGCTGGTTGGCCGTTGCGATGGCGGTCCACGCGCTGCAAACCAAGCAGGTACAACGAATCATTCTCACCCGCCCGGCGGTCGAAGCAGGTGAGCGTCTCGGGTTTCTGCCTGGCGATCTGATGGCCAAGATCGATCCATACCTCCGCCCGTTGTACGACGCGCTCTACGACATGGTCGATGCCGATGGGACCCAGAAGCTACTCGAGCGCCAAGCCGTAGAGGTCGCCCCGTTGGCGTTCATGCGGGGCCGGACGCTCAATAACAGCTTCATCATTTTGGACGAGGCGCAGAACGCGACGCCCGAGCAGATGAAGATGTTCCTCACACGTATCGGCTTCGGTTCCAAGGTAGTGGTCACCGGCGACACCACCCAGGTCGACGTTCCCGATGGTCGCAGTGGTCTGCTCGGACTCGAGCGGATCCTCACAGGAATCGAAGGACTCGCCTTCGTCCACCTCACCGCAAGCGATGTGGTCCGGCACCGCATCGTGTCCGACATCGTCGCGGCCTATGAACTGGCCACGGCAGCGAAACAGTCACCACCCGGAGGCCGACATGGGTGACCCCAGCCGTCCACACCTGGGTGGCAGCGCCAAGGTTGGCGGCGATGGCGAGCCCGAGGTGTTCTGCGCCGACGAGCAGCATGACGTGCCAGTGGATCTTGCCCGGTGGCAGGCCCTGGCGCTCGACGTATTGCAGGCCGAGGGAGTCCGCGGTCTTGCCGAACTCTCCGTGCTCTACGTCTGCGAAGATGAGATGGCGGAACTGAACGAGAATTACATGAGCAAGATGGGGCCTACCGACGTGCTTGCGTTCCCCCTCGATGGTCATGACGTCACTCAGGCGGTGGTCAGTACGGGAGCAACGCGCGGCCCAGATCGTGCGCCGCTAGATCCGGGCGACATGCCGTTACTTCTCGGTGACGTGGTCATCTGCCCGGCGGTCGCAGCAGCGCAGGCCGGTGCCCATGCCGGAACCCTGGATGACGAACTGGCCTTGCTACTCGTACACGGTCTCCTGCACGTACTTGGTTACGACCATGCGGAACTCGACGAGGCGACGGCGATGCGGGCACGCGAATTGGTGTTGCTCGAAGCGCACCATTGGCACGGTGCAGCTCCGAGCGGGTTCCGGCAGGAGCAGGAATGATCGCCGGAGATTTCTCCACGGCCGATGCGTGGATGCTCGTCATCGTCTTCGTCCTGCTGTTCATTCTCATCTTCTTGTCGGTGGCCGAGATGGGCTTGTCGCAGATGACCAAGCCCAAAGCGGCGGCGCTGGCCGACAAGGGCCTCAAATCTGGTAAGGCGTTGCAGAAGCTGGTGAAGGAGCCCGAACGGTGGATCAACCCGCTGCTCCTCACCGTCAACGTCTGCCAGACCGTGCAGGCCACACTGACCGGCATCGTCGCCGGCAGTCTCTTCGGCACGTGGGGCGTGGTCGTCGGGGTGGTGCTCAACGTTGTGGTTTTCTTTGTCTTCGCCGAGGCCGTTCCAAAGACATACGCAGTGCTGTATCCCGAGCGGGCAGCATCCATTACGGCCAGGCCGACGCTCGCGCTCATCGCCTTCTCGCCGCTGCAGCTCATCTCACGCGCCCTCATTCGCCTCACCAACGTCATCGTGCGCGGCAAGGGTCTTGAGAAGGGGCCGTTCGTGTCGGAGCAAGAGTTTCTCGGAATCGTCGAGGCAGCTGCCGCCGACGAGGTGATCGAACTCGAAGAGCGGCAACTCATCGAAAGCATCATCGAGTTCGGCGACACCATCGCGCGTGAGGTGATGACGCCGCGGCCAGATCTCATCACGATCGAGCACAACTCAACGGTTACCTCGGCACTCGATGTCGCAATCGAGCACGGGTTCAGCAGACTGCCGGTACTCGGTGCTGGCGATGAAGACGACATCGTCGGACTGGCATACGCAAAAGACCTGATGCGCGCAGAACGCGAAGGCGGAAGGGATCGGCCCGTCACCGACCTGCTCCGTCCTGTTCGGTTCGTGCCCGAGAACAAGCCGGTGAACCGGCTGATGCGCGAAATGCAGGCAGAGAAGTTCCATCTGGCCATCGTCGCCGACGAATACGGTGCCATCGCCGGGTTGATCACCCTCGAGGACTGCCTCGAGGAATTGGTCGGAGAGATCACCGACGAGCACGATGCGGCGAGCACCGAGATCATCCGCCTGCCCGACGGTGACTACATCGTCGATGGCGGCACTGGCATCAGCGATCTCAACGACCTGCTCGACCTGCGGATTCCCGACGACGACTGGGACACCATCGGTGGTTTCATCTTCAGCACCCTGCAGCACGTTCCCACCACCGGCGAGTCGGTCATGCACGACGGATGGCGGTTCACGGTGATCGAGTTGGAAGGACGGCGCATTCGTCATGTCCGGATCTCGGTGGTCGGTGCGCACGGCGAACAGGCGGACCCCGCCAATGAGGTCGTCGCCGACTAGCGTCGGGTTGTGGACATCTCTCTCGACGGCAAAGTTGCATTGGTCACTGGAGCATCGAAGGGCATCGGCAAGGCCATCGCGAAGACGCTGGCGGAATCCGGAGCGCGGGTGATGCTGGTCTCGCGCAAGATCGACCAACTCCACGCCGCTGCAGCCGATATCCAAGGCGATACTGCCGTCTACGCTGCGAACGTCGGCGATCTCGACGCCGCTACGGCCTGCGTGGCGGCAACAGTCGAACGCTTCGGCGGCCTCGACATTCTGGTCAACAACGCGGCAACGAACCCGTATTACGGCGCCACACTCGGTGTCGACCCGGGCCGCTTCGACAAGACATTCCAGGTGAACCTCAAAGGTCCACTGTTTTGGTGCCAGGCTGCCTGGGATGCGGCGATGAAGGACCATCCCGGTGTCATCGTGAACGTCGCCTCGGTCGGCGGCTTACGTGCCGAAGGTGGTCTCGGGGTGTACAACCTCACCAAAGCCGCGCTGATCCATCTCACCCGCCAACTCGCTTCGGAACTCGGCCCGACGCGCGTTGTCGGCGTCGCACCTGGTCTGGTGCAGACAGACTTTGCAGCCTTTTTGGTCGACAACTTCGGTGACCGGCTGGCGGCCCAGTTACCGCTCAAACGGCTCGGCGAGCCGCAGGACATTGCCAATCTCGTGGCCTTCCTGGCCTCACCGGCCGCCAGTTGGATCACCGGGGAAACCTACGTGATCGATGGCGGTGCCGGCGTCCGCAGCGCCAGCGCGTAGTCCAAGCTCGATTCGGTCGAGGAGGCCCGCTCGATCGACGCTGCGGTCACGTTGCGAAGAACGAGGACCAATGCGATGAACACGAAGACGGCGCCGATGAAATACGGCGCTCTCAACCCGTAGGCGCGGGCGACCTGGCCACCGATCACCGAGCCGATCGGCAACGTGCCCCATGCGAACCAGCGGTACACGCTGTTGACCCGTCCGAACAGTTCGGTCGGCACGATCTGTTGACGAAGTGACACCACGACGACATTCCAGACCGTGGCGGCCATCGACTCGACGATGGCCATCAGGGCGACGAACCAAGTGACGGGGAACAACCCGGTCGCCGTCATCGTGATGAACCAGGTGATCAATGTCCCACGGATGGCTCCGGCCCGGCCGATGTGGGCAGCGATGCGCTCTCCGAGCAGCGCACCCAACAGGGCGCCGACCCCCATCAATCCAAGGAGTATTCCGAACCCGCGTTCGCTGACACCCAGGCGTTCAGCCGCAAATAGCACGAAGACCGCCTGTGCCATCTGAAACCCGAGGTTGCTCAGTCCGAGTGCGATGGCGAGCGTTCGTAGCAGTGGATGATCCCACAACCAGCGGATTCCCTGTCTGGTCTCGTTTACCAAACTGCCAGACGGCACAGGGTCGCCCGCTCGAGCCTGGAATGAGCCGCGGATGGGCAAGATCAACAGCACAGCGAGCACGAATGAAGCCGCGTCGATACCAAATGGCAACCAGATCGCGGCGGCGAACAGCACACTTCCGAGTGGGGCCCCGATGAAGAGGTTGGCAAGGATCTCCGCTGCGTAGAGGCGCCCGTTGCCCCGTTCGAGCAGTTCGGCGGGAACCACGGCAGGCACGAGCGCCTGCGAGGCGTTGTCGAAGAACACCTCGGCGATCCCGAGTGCGAGCGCAGTGATCCACAGCATCCAGATACGGACATGGCCGGTGGCGGCAAGCACGGCCAGCACACCGATAACGATCGCCCGAATGGTGTCTGCCACGAGCAAGATCCGTTTACGGTCGCTCCGGTCGATGATCGTTCCGATCGGCAGCGACAGAATCAGCCACGGAAGCGTCGCTGCCGCCGCGACAAGCGAAATCGAAACGGCGCTGCGGGTCAGTCGTGCTGCCAGTAGGGGTAGCGCTACCAGGAAGATTCCGTCACCAAGGTTGGAGACCGTGCTCGCAGACCACAGCCGCCAGTACGCACCCGGCAATCGAGCGGTGCTGCGTGGTGGGCGGGGCTGGCGGCTCACCTGATCACGTCAATCGGGTTCGACCCCACGAGTTCGGCGCGGATCATCTTGCCGAGAGTCGTACGGGGGACGGCCTCGACCAGTCGGATCTCGCGGGGCGCCATGAACGCCGGCAGTTCGCGGCGGACATGATCTCGTAGGGTCTGCAGTGATGGAGGCGAGGAACTGTCGGCGGGTACCACCCAGGCCACTACCCGCAAACCCCATTCAGGGTCGGCGACACCGGCGACCGCCACGTCGAGGACGCCCGAATGTGTAGCGAGTACTGCCTCGACAGCATCAGGCCACACGTTCTCGCCGCCGGTGACGATCAGGTCGCCGCGCCGACCTTGTACGTGCAGGCGACCATCGGGAAGCCAGTGCCCGAGATCGTTGGTGTGTAGCCAACCGTCGGCATCAACGGGTGTCGTGCCATCGCGGTAGCAGCGCAACACCATCTTGCCGCGAACCAGCACCTCGCCGTCATCTGCGATCTGGATGTCGACTCCGGCAAGCGGCACACCGTCATAGACAACACCACTGCCTGTTTCGGTCAGCCCGTAGGTGGCAACGACGTTGGCAGGCCGGTTGGCGGGTGGGCGACTGCCGCCGAGGACGATCCAGCGAAATAGTGATGGGTCGATCCGGCGCAGCGCCGTAGCCACGAGCGAGACGAGTGTGGCACCATGCGCGACCGCCCGGTGAACGGAGGCCGCATCGAACATGGGAAGCACCGTGAGCGGGGTGCCGGTGACGAGTGCCCGCGTGACTACCGAGAGGCCACCGATGTGCGACAACGGAAGGCACGAGAGCCAGTGGTCATCTGCGCCGACCGCCAAGCGGTCGCTGGTCGCTAAGGCGGATGCTCGTACAGCGTCGTGCGTGAGCACGACACCCTTCGGCGTTCCAGTCGATCCACTTGTTGCGATCACCAACGCATCGCCGGTCTCGGTCGGCAACCCATCGAGCATCACTTCACCATCGGGATCTAGGATCGAGGTCGGCCGCAGGGTCGTGAGCAGAGCCCGTCGGGCGGGCCCTGGTAGCCGTTGGTCGATGGGCAGCGCGGCGCTGCCCTCGTCCCAGACTCGTCGCAGGGCGGCTACGAACGGGGGTCCAGCGGGCAGATCGAGTGCGACAAGACCGGCCATGACCGCAGACTATTGCAGCTCAGAGTGATCGGCCGCCAGACTGACCAAATGAACGAGTCGCCAAGCTGCACCAGGATGAACGGATGAGCGAATGAACCGGTGGCTCATCGGCGCGCGTCTGCGCACGCTTCCCGCAGCCGTGGTGCCTGTCGCTCTCGGCTCGGCCGTGGGCGTGGGTGAGTCGGGGGCCAGGTGGTGGACGGTACCGTTTGCCGGCGTCGTCAGCCTTTCCTTGCAGGTAGGGGTCAACTATGCGAACGACTACAGCGATGGGGTTCGAGGCACCGATGACATCCGGGTTGGCCCGCCCCGGCTGGTCGCCGGGGGACTAGCGGTGGCATCAGCCGTCAAGCGTGCGGCAATGTTGTCGTTCGGCGTCGCCGCGGCGACCGGTCTCGTGCTTGCCGTCACCACCACATGGTGGCTTCTCGTAGTCGGAGTAGCCAGCGTGTTGGCCGCATGGTTCTACACCGGGGGACCGAATCCATACGGGTACCTCGGGTTGGGAGAGGTGTTCGTGTTCGTGTTCTTCGGGCTCGTCGCTACCGCGGGTACCACGTATGTGGTGATCGAGCGACTGCCGGCGATCACGTTCGTTCTCGGCTGTGCAGCCGGATCGTTGGCATGTTCGCTGCTCGTCATCAACAACCTCCGCGACATCCCCACCGACCGGGAGGTGGGCAAACGAACCCTTGCCGTCCGGTTCGGTGACCTGCTCACCCGAAGGTTCTACGTCGCGCAGATCGTCGCGGCCTTCGTGCTCCTCGTGCCCGTGGCGCTGCTCGGCCGCCCGCTTGCGCTGTTGGGGCTGCTCTCGATTGCGGCTTCACTCCCGCCGATTCGAGTCGTGCTGCGTGGCGCCGTCGGCAAGGAGCTGATCGCCGTGTTGGCGGGCACGGGCAGAGTGCAACTCGTGTTCGGTGTGCTTGTCACTGCGGGTTTGGTGCTCAGCGGCTGAGCGCCGTGGCTGCCTTCGTATCTCGCAGCCACAGTTCCAGACGGGTGGCTACTTGCGCCGGCTGCTGAACGTGCGCAGCATGTCCGGCGCCGAAGATCGTGCCGAACGAACCGTGCGGGACCGATGCGGCAATCCGTTCGGCCATCGGATGGAACTTCAGATCATGCTCGCCGGCCATCCCCAGCACGGGCATGTTCAACGAGTGCAGCCGGTCCCACAACGGAACCTGGGTTCCGGTTCCGGCCAGGCGGAGACTCGTTGCGAGACCCTCGGCTGTGTTGCGCAGTCGGTCGCGTCGATCCTCATCGGTCAGCGCGAGGCCAGCGAACAATGGCTGAGCCACCCACTCCTCGAGGAACGATTCGATTCCGGATTCGAGCAGTCGTGTGGCGAGCTGGTCGTCGGTTGCTCGCCGCGCGAGACGTTCGTCGTCGTCGACGATTCCGGGCGAAGTGCTCAGCACCGCGACGCGGTCGGCAATGTGCGGGTACATCAAGGCGAGGTGGAGCAGTACCCGTCCACCAAGGCTGTAGCCCACGTAGGTGGCGCGCCCGGTGGTCGATGCAATCAGGTCGGCAGTGGTTCGTAGATCGGCACGGATCGAGCCGGAATCGCCGTGCCCCGGTAGATCGACGATGACCACCTCGTAGCCCAATGCGGCGATGCGTTCAGCGACCGGTATCCACGACCGCCCTGTCTGGGTGAAGCCATGGATGAACACCACCCGTCGGCCGTTGCCGGACAGTCGAGCGGCAAGCGGGCCCGACAGAGGCCGCCAGTCAGACATCGCTGCCCGTTTCGGGATCGGCATCGGCATCGGCGACGCCATCGGCATCGACATCGGCATCGGCATCGGCGACGCGAGCGGCGAGGCGGCGGAGCACGCGTACAAATACATCGGTGTCCTGGGCTCCAGGCACCATCCATGCCGTGGACTGGGTGGGGTCGGAAAAGACGAACGTCGGCACTGCTGTAATTCCGTTGTCTTGCGCATGGGCGATGAAGTCGCGGACCTCGGTGAGGCCGTCGGTGGTGTCGAGAAAGGAGCGGACGGCGCTGTGGTCAAGTCCGGCGTCGGCCGCGCAATCGGCCAATACGTCACGGTCTGCGATGTCGAGGCCATCTTCGAAGTACGCGCGCAGCAGTCGCTCCTTCACTTCGTGCTGGCCGCCGGTCTGCTCCGCAAACCACAGCAACCGGTGGGCGAGGAGTGTGTTGGCGCGCAGCGCACGCTCCATGTGGAAGGTGATTCCATCAACCGCCGCCACATCGGTGACGTGTTGAATGATCTGTGCGGCGCGTTCCGGACCGCCGAATTTTTTGGCGTACGCCTCGATGACGGGTGTGTTCGTGCCAGGTACTGCGGTGGGGTCCAACTGATACGGCCGATAGACGATGTCGACGTCGATCGCATCGGCCACTTCGGCAAGCGCGCGCTCGAACCGGCGCTTGCCGATGTAGCACCAGGGGCACACGACATCTGACCAGATCTCCACCGCAAGCGTGGTACGCATCCGACCCTACGATAGTGCCGTATCGTGGCGCCTGTGCCCGCGCCCGCGACCCGTTCGGAATCCGTTGCCGACGTGCAGGCGACGTTCTGCGCAACGCTCGTCGACCAGTGGGTGCTCGATGGTGTCACCCATGCCGTGGTTGCCCCTGGATCGCGCAGCACCCCCATGGCGTTGGCGCTCGCCAACCATGCCGACGTTCACGTCCATGTGTTCCACGACGAGCGTTCGGCTGCATTCGCGGCGCTCGGAATCGGACTGTCGTCGGCAGTACCAGCGGTCCTCCTGTGTACAAGCGGGACTGCCGCCACGCACTTCCATGCAGCGGTGGCCGAGGCCGACCTGTCGTGCGTGCCGATGTTGGTGCTCACCGCCGACCGTCCACCGGAACTGCTGCATGTCGGCGCACCACAGACGATCGATCAGACCAAGCTGTATGGCCATGCGGTGCGGTGGTTTCACGATCCGGGCGTCGCGTCGGCGCTTGCCGCTGGGTCGTGGCGATCGTTGGCGCGTCAGGCGTTGTCGGCCACGGTAGGAGCCCATCCAGGCCCGGTGCATCTCAACTTGCCGTTTCGTGAGCCGTTGATCGGTATCGCCGGCGACCTACCGGTGGCTCATCTCGGACCGCTCCTTGATGAGGCAATGGCGCTTCGGTTGGATGGTCTGGCAGTGGCAATGGGGTGCGAACGCGGTGTCATCGTTGCCGGACGCGGGGTCGATGATCCGGCAGCAGTCGAGTCATTGGCGGCGTTGACGGGATGGCCGATCCTGGCCGACCCGCGTTCTGGCTGCCGCGGATTGCCGCATTCGGTGGCTGCGTTCGATGCGATCCTGCGTCACGAGGGATTCGCTGATTCCCATGTGCCAGATGTAGTCGTCCATCTTGGCGAGCCACCGGCGTCGAAGGTGCTTGCGCACTGGTTGGCGGCGGCCACTGGAGTGCAGGTACGAGTCCATCCAACTCGCTCGGTCATCGATCCAGCTCATCAGATCACGCACCGGGTGGTCGCTTCGGTCGGCGGATTCTGCAGGTCACTCGCCAACGAGTTGGTCGGCGCAGCGGATTCGAACTGGAGCCGAGACTGGATTTGCGTCGACCGTCAGGTTCGTGATGTGTTCGATGCGCAGTTAGGTCAGTCATCCGGATTGTCCGAACCTGTTGTCGCCCGCGTCGTTTCGCAGTTCCCTGGCCGCGTGATGGTGGCGTCGTCGATGCCGATACGCGATCTCGAATGGTTCGGCGCGTCGAACCAATCCGCTCTCGTCTCATGTAACCGCGGTGCGAACGGTATCGACGGCACGATTGCCACGGCGATCGGGATTGCGGTGGTGGAAGGCGCGCCGGTGGTGGTGCTGCTCGGAGATGTTGCGTTCCTGCACGATGCGTCGTCGCTCACGGCCCTTTGCCTACGTGGCGTCGACGTGCGGATTGTCGTGGTCGACAACGATGGAGGCGGGATATTTTCGTTCCTTGCGCAGGCTGACGTACTCAGCGACGACCGGTTCGAGTTGCTGTTCGGCACTCCCCACAGTACCGATCTCGTAGCGCTCGCTGCTGCGCACGGACTACCGGCCCGTACCGTCGATCATGTCGAAGAACTCCGCGCTGCGTTGGTCGAACCCGGCCCGTGGCTGGTGCGTGTGCCGAGCGGACGCGCCGCCAATGTTGCCGTCCATCGCACGCTGAACCAAGCAGCAGCCGACGCCATCACCTGACGAACGATGACCAGCTCAACAGGCTGTCGCACCGTGCGGGTGGGGTGTGGCGGGATCCCGACCTGACTTCACCGATGTGAGTGGTGTGGCGTGGTCGACACGTGGAGGCACGTGTGCCTACGTAGCGACACGTGCCTCCACGTGTCGCTACGATCAGCGATTTGAACTCGCCACGGCGGAGACCTGGTCCCCAGCCGACTGCCCCTCAGTCGAGCGTCACTCCACCTCAGCCCGAGGGCTAAGCTTTGGCGTTGGGTTGTTGCCAACAGGCTGTCGCAATATGTGGGTGGGGTTGGCGGTACCAGATCCCGATTTCGATCCCGATCCCGATCCCGGCCGTGCGGTCGCGCTGCAGCGTGAACGTTCGTTGCATGACAGGCGGGCGTGGTGGAAGTTTGGATCAGCGACCACGACGGCTGCGGGCAGGATCGCGTCGACTTTCATGTCGCCAGCGCCGATAGCTCGACGCGAC
>JANYDH010000142.1 GCA_025359865.1 Actinomycetes bacterium
AGCGACTTCTCACGACCAAAGCTCGAGGTGAGCGGTCTACGGGGTCGGGGCAGGGCGCGAACCGCGAACCAGACCGCCGGGCAGCGCCCCGGTGTGCTCGCCGTCGGCGAACGTCTCGATGCCACCTTTGAACGTGTGGCGATACCCGCTCGCTGTCTGCATCAGACGCCGTCCGCCGGCGGGCAGATCGCGCACGATGGTCGGCGGATGCGCTGCCAGTGTGGCCATGTCGATCACGTTCACATCGGCGAGATAGCCGGGTGCGAGCACGCCCCGGTCCATCCATCCAACGTGGCTGGCGGTGCGTTGGGTGATGTGATGCACCATCAGTTCGATCGGCAACTTCGGGCCCTGGGTGCGATCACGGGTCCACAATGCGAGCGCGGTCGTGGTGAAACTGCCGTCGCTGATGGCTCCACAGTGTGCCCCCGCATCACTGAGCGCAAACAGCGTGTTGGGCGACAGCAACATCTCGCGCACATCGTCGAGGTTGCCATGCGCGTAGTTGAACAGCGGCATGTACAGCAGTTGGTTGCCGTCACGCTCGAGGAGTAGGTCGATCACGACATCCACGGGGTGCCGGTTCGCCGCCGCTGCGATCGCCGCGATGGAGGCCGACGCGGGCGGCTCGTAGTCCACCGGGTCGTTCATCGGGAACAGCTTGTGGAATCCGCCGATCAATTCCGACAGCATCCCCTGCACCTGCAGGGCGTCGTGCTCGGCGACGATCCGTGACCGCCGTTCGGTGTCGCGCAACGCCACCACCAATTCGGTGAGAGGAAGCTTGGCCACGTCCAGGAACGATGGACACCGGATCAACGGATTCAGTGTGGCGGTGAGGCCTTGCAAAATGCCGATTGGACGCGGTGCCATCTGCGTCTTCAACGACAGCCCGTCGGCGACACAACCCGCAACCCAGGTGGAGATTTCGCGCCACCGATCGGGCAGCGGTTCGGGTTGCTGCACGGTCATGCTGAGCGGCCGACCGGTGGCTTCGGCAAGCGAACGCATGAGCCGCATCTCGGCCGCCACATATTCGGTGTCGGGTGATTGGTAGGCGTCGGAGATCAGCTGGATCACGCCGCGTCCGCTGTCGGCCATCGCCATCGCGAGCGTGGTCAGTTCGTCGATGGTGGAGCGCCGGGTGCCTAGCGGCGCGCCATCACGCGTGCGGTGGATGTAAGTGCGGCTGGTCGTGAATCCCAACGCTCCGCCGTCCATCCCGGCGCGTACCTGTGCAGCCATCACCGCCAACTCGTCGACGGTCGGCACCTCGTCGGGGTTGGCACCGCGCTCGCCCATCACGTAGGCGCGCAGCGGCGCATGGGCCACCTGCGTGGCCACATCGACTGCGAACCGGCGGCGACTGAGCGCGTCGAGATAGTCGGGGAAGGTCTCCCAATCCCAGGCGAGGCCTTCCGCGAGCGCGGTGCCGGGGATGTCCTCTACTCCTTCGAGCATGCCGATCAGCCAGTCGTGGTGTTCGGCCGTGGGTTTCGTCGGTGCAAACCCGACGCCGCAGTTGCCCATCACCAACGAAGTGACGCCGTGGATGCTCGACGGAGCCAGCATCGGATCCCAGGTGGCCTGACCATCGTAGTGGGTGTGCACATCGACGAAGCCCGGCGTGATGGTGAGTCCATCGGCGTCGATCTCCCTTGTGGCGCGCCCGGTGAGGCCCGCTTCTACCGCCGTGATGATGCCATCAGAGATGGCGACATCAGCTATGCGTGCCGGTGCCCCGGTTCCGTCGACCACGGTGCCACCGCGGATGATCAGGTCGTGTTCGCTCATTGCGCCAGTCTCGCCGATGTGGAGGCCATCAAGCGAGGGCTGCTGACGAGTGCGGTATCAGCCGAGAAGCGGGGCGACCTCGTGCGCAATCAGGTCAAGGTGGTCGAGATCGCCCAGATCGAGTATCTGGAGGTAGATCCGCTGCGCGCCGGCCGTTACCCAGCGCCGAATCGTGTCGGCTACCTCGTTCGGTGTTCCGGCGGCTCCATTCTCGCGGAGTTCGCCCGGCTCACGACCGAGAGCTGCGGCGCGACGGGTGACTTCTGCCTCATCGATCCCAACGCATGCCACCAACGCAGCCGAGTACACCATCGGATCGGTACGCCCGATGCTGTCGCACGCCGCCTGCACCCTGGCTCGTTGCGACACGAACGCATCGATCGGTGAGAACGGCAGGTTGAACTCCGCGGCATACCGGGCCGCGAGCGCCGGGGTCCTGGTTCGCCCGCCGCCGCCCATCACGATCGGTACCGGCGACTGTTGCGGCTTTGGCAGACCCGGCGAATCGATGACCGAGTGGACGGGCCCGCTGTAGCTGAACGTCTGGCCGACCGGCACGTTCCACAGTCCGTCGATGATGGCGAGCTGGTCGGTGAGGCTGTCGAATCGAGCCGACATCGAGGGGAAGTCGAACCCGTATGCGGTGTGTTCGGCCTCGTACCAACCGGCGCCGAGCCCCAACTCGATGCGGCCGCCGCTCATCTGGTCGACCTGGGCGACGCTGATCGCGGTGAGGCCGGGCGACCGGAACGTGACCGGTGAGACCAGCGTGCCCAACCGGATGGTGGACGTTTCGCGAGCGATGCCAGCAAGCGTGATCCACGCATCTGTCGGCCCTGGCAGGCCCGGTCCGCCGCCCATCGCGAGGTAGTGGTCGCTGCGGAAGAACGCGCCGAACCCGAGTGATTCCGCTCGCTGGGCGACCGCCAACAGGGTGTCGTACGAGGCGCCCTGTTGTGGTTCGGTAAATATGCGCAGATCGGTCAGTTGCATAGGTGGCGACGCTAACTGGTGCGGTTGTCAGGTTTGCTAGAGCACCGGATTCCCTACCCCCGGCCCGGCCCGGCCCGGCCCGGCCCACGGCCCCTTGGGTTGTGAGGTTGCAGCAGTCCAGCTTGCGTTGAAACTCACAGACCTCGACGGACCTGGGACCTGGGACGGGGGGCAGCGGGGTCGTCGACGGGTGACGGATCTGGGCCTGGCGAAAGAGATTCCGCGAAATGTGTTGCCAGGGCGTCGGCGTCGGCTCCTAACGATGGAACCCGGACTCTTGGCGGGCCAGACCGTCGCAAGAAACCGTCGCAAGAAACCGCCACACAAACCGCCGCATAAACCGCCGCATAAACCGCCTGTCAGACCGCCCGAACACGGAGCACGATCATGGAGTACGCAGCACTACCGCTGAGCACATATCAACGGAACCGGACATGACGCCGTGGCCCGTGATGTACCGTCGCTTTCGATGCCGTTGCGTCCGCCCGACCCCGTGCCAGATCACGCTCTCGTTCTCCGCGCCCGAACCGGCGACCGGGCCGCGTGGGGAGAGCTGTATTCCCGCTACTCGGACCGACTGTACGACTACGCCTGCCGACTCACCGGCAATCGCACAGAAGCGGGCGACTGCGTGCAGGACGCGTTTGTCCTGGCGGTCGAACGGATCGGCCAACTCCGCGACCCCGATCGACTGCGGCCATGGTTGTACGCAATCGTGCGGAGTACCGCACACCGCCACTATCGCCACGCCAATCGATGGACGATGGGCGACGTGCCAGACGTCGGTGTCGGTGGCGGTGTCGGTGGCGGTGTCGGTGGCGGTGGCGGTGTCGGTGGCGGTGGCGGCGGGGGCGGGGGTGGTGACGACGTGATGATCGAACGCGTCACCGACAGCGAACTCGCTCAACTCCTTGCCGAGGCAGCAGAAGGCTTGACTGACGAAGACCGCGAACTGCTCGACCTGCACCTGCGCCATGATCTTACGCCGGTCGAAGTCGCGGCAGCACTGGGCGTCTCGACCCGGCACGCGGCGGTCACCACCGAGCGCATGCGCGAGCGTCTCGGCCGGTCCGTCGCCGTGGCCGTGCTGTCACGGCGACCCGAATGTGAGGAGTTCGCCGCGCTTCGCCAAGCAGAGGGAGGGCTCACCCCGCTCAGCCGGAAACGCCTGTCTCGCCACGTAGAAGCGTGCAGCACCTGCTCTGCCCAGCGTGACCGGCAAGTGAGGCCCGAGGTGCTCCTCGGCGTGCTTCCACTGCTGTTGATGCCGCGCAAAGCGTTCGCCGACTTCCAGCCACGGCTGGATGCTGCGATTGCCAACATGCACAGCGGCGGCTCGCCTTCGGCTGGCGGTCTCGACTGGGACGGTCACGGCTTTCCCATCACCTCCTCGGCGCGTCGGGCGCGCTGGTTGCCATGGGCGTGTGCTGCATTGGCTGGACTTGTCGCCGGTGGGGGCCTGGTCACCTGGATCGGTCGCGATGGCCAACGTGAGGCTGGGTCGACCGAGGTCGTCATCGGGCCGACCGTGGTGATCACCACACCAGTGCTCGTTCTGCCAACCGTTGGAACAGATGTGTCGGGCTCGATACCGAGTGCAACGCTTCCGACGGCGATCGCTCAAGCGGTCGACGCAACGGGAAAGCTGCCCCTTGGCACACCCACGTCGGCCACCGTGCCTGGCGATGGCTCGGCCACATCCGTCGTCGAGACTTCAGGTGCCGGGATCGTTCCGTCGACCACACTCGCGAAGGCCCTGCCGAGCGCGAGGCCACCGACGATCACCGCCACTACTGCCGCCACTACCGGACCTGGCACCGTGATGACCACCGATGCAGGTGTCGGAACCGCCACTGGTACGACGCTGCCAACCGGGGCGACGACTCCGGTGGTGACGAGCCCGCCCACGACAAGCCCGCCGACGACTGCGACTGCGACTGCGGCTCCGACGACGACTGCGGCACCGACGACGACTGCGGCACCTGACGCCACCGGCCCGAGCATTGGCACCGTTTCTACCTCACACGCCGACATCGGTGTGTCGACCGGGGGCGTGTCGAAGTGCCGAGCCCCGCCGACGTTTGCGTCCTTTTACCCGATCTCCGCAGCGCTCAGCATCCCGATCAGCGATCCGTCGGGTGTGGCAAGCGCGTCGTTCACATGGTCGACCAACTCGACATCGGGCGGCGGAGCACTCGCCAACAGTGCCGGCACGTTCTCCGGCACTGTCGGCGCGATCTCGGAAGGCGCTGTGCCCCTCGGGGGATCGCTCACCGAGGTGACCGTCCCGATCAGCGTGACGGTCACGGCGACCGATGCGTTCGGCAACATCACCGTGGCAGTCCACCCAGGCGTGCTGAACGTTCACAACTGCGTCATCATCATCTGACCTTCGGTTGTGGAGTGCGCTGAACGCGGGTCCGTCGTCCACCGTGTTGCCGAGCTGAAGCGTCGCCGGAAATTGTTCCGAGGTTTCTGTTGCCGTTGCGAACTCTGCGGCTCCTACCCACGACCGACCCATTCCGGGCCGGCGTACCCGAAGGAGTCAGTCCGATGAACGCTCGCAACACCATCTCAACCAGCACAAGCACCACCGCCCACCGTCCACTCGGTAGCCGCTTCGGAAGCCGCCGCCTAGCCCTCGTCCTGCTCGCAGGATCGCTCACTGTTGCGACCGCCGCCTGCCAGATCGGTGGCTCAGAGAACGCAGCGGTGCGCACCGCCGGCACTGCATCGGCGACGCCGGTCGCCGACGTGCTTCCCGCCTCGATCGCCCCCGTTGCTCCGACGGAGGTGCTTCCGACTGACACTACGCCCGCCGGGAAGTGCCTCACGTGTGAGGACGAGGAGAAGCGGACAACGGTCGACTTCGATCCCGCTGCGGTTGTCACGCTTGCACCGTTCGACACAGCGGCACCGGTTGAGCCTGTGGTTCCGATTGCACCTGTCGTCGTAGTTGTCCAACAGCAGCCGGCGCCACAGCCGCGGCCCGCCCCGACCACGCCCGCCCCGACCACGCCCGCCCCGACCACGCCCGCCCCGACCACGCCCGCCCCGACCACGCCCAGCACGACCACGCCCGCCCCGACCACGCCCAGCACGACCACGCCCAGCACGACCACGCCCAGCACGACTTCACCGCCTGTGATTACGATGCCGCCGACGACGACGCCACCAACGACCGCTCCCGTCGGGACGGCACCGCCGGTCACCCTGCCGCCGGTCACCCTGCCGCCGGTGAGCATCGACCCGCCATTCGTCCCGCGTACGTCGTACCTCGTCACCGTGTCGGCCCTTGGGCTGAAGGCCGGAATGGATTGCGCCGAGGCAGGCAAGACTGCCGTGTTCGTGGAGGGCGACTTCGGTGTCGACGGTGCACCGCACGCGCCGATCGGCACGTACATCGCAATCGCCGACTTTACCACGGTCGGCGAGCCCGGTTACACCATCGTCGATCAGGCCGGTACTCGTGCCGTCTTCGGTCATGCGACCTACACGCTCAATGGCATCGCGACGAACACGAGCTATTTCAACGTCCGCAACATCGGCACCACGACCGTACGTGAGCATCTCAGCTTGCCGTACGCCGACGGCCGAATCGGCACCTGCCACCTCGAGACGAACTACGTGATCACCGTCACCGCCCAGTAGGAGCGAGATCGAACTGAACTCACCGCTTCACCCAGCAACCAGGGGGAGCCGGTGTCGCCTTGGGGCTTTCCCGGGCGCTCCGGCTCCCCCTGTTCGCGGTGCCGCCGCTGGCGATGGAAAGGCCCCGATGTGCGCAGCGTTTGGTAGGTACGGCCCCCGCCAGGGGGCTCGACCTACCAAACGCCGCGGGTGTTCGCCGAGTCGTCAGTTTTTGCGAACCAGCGTGAGGCCGTCAGAGATCGGCAGGATGTAACTGTCCACGCGGGTGTCGACGGCGATGTGGTCGTTCAGCACCCGCAACGCCACCGTGTCGTCATCGGAGACGTTTTCGTCGATCACGAGGCCCGACCAGAGCGTGTTGTCGATGAGGATCAGACCGTTGCGCTTCATCAGCGGCAGCAGCGCTTCGTAGTAAGCGAGGTAACCGGTCTTGTCGGCGTCGATGAACGCAAGGTCGATCACGGTGTCGGCCGGCAATCCCCGCAGGGTGTCGATTGCCGGAGCGATCCGCAGGTCGATCCGGGAAGCCACCCCGGCACGCTCCCAATACCTACGGGCGACGGTGGTGTATTCCTCGCTGATGTCGCAGCACAACAACCGCCCGCCTTCCGGCAGCGCACGTGCCATCGCGAGCGCCGAATAGCCGGTGAACGTGCCGATCTCCACAACGAACTTGGCGTCGACGAGTCTGACGAACAACTGCAACAGCGCACCTTGGTGGGCCGAGATCTGCATCATGGAACGGGGATGGTTGGCCGTCTCGGCGATGAGGTCCTGCTGGATCTGGTCGGGCTGCGCGGTGTGCGCATCGACGTAGTCGAGGATGTCGGGGTTGGTCCACGGATTTCGGTTCGAACTCATCGCTGGACCCTACTCCGCATGTTGAAACCCATGACTGCTGATCCGGCTATTGTCGGCACATGCGTACAAAGATTCTGGCAGATCTCGACGAGCGCTGCGCCGGTCTCGTGGTCGATGGGTTGTTCAAGCATGAACGCGTCATCGCCACTCCGCAGACCGCCCACATCGTCTTGGCAGATGGCGCGCAGGTGCTGAACTTGTGCGCCAACAACTATCTCGGTTTGGCCGATCATCCGACGCTGATCGAAGCGGCCCAACGCGCGCTCGACGATCATGGCTACGGGATGGCGTCAGTGCGGTTCATCTGCGGAACGCAGTCAGTACACACAGAGCTCGAGGCGCGGTTGTCGGCGTTCCTCGGCACGGAGGACACCATCTTGTACTCGTCGTGTTTCGACGCGAACACCGGGCTGTTCGAGACCATTCTCGACGAGCACGATGCTGTTATCTCCGATGCGCTCAACCATGCGTCGATCATCGATGGGATTCGCCTGTGTCGGGCCCAACGCCTGCGGTACGACAACAACGACATGGCCCAACTCGAGCAGTGTTTGCAAGACGCCGGTGATGCCCGGCATCGGCTGATCGCTACCGACGGCGTGTTCTCGATGGACGGCGTGCTCGCCAACCTGCCGGCGATCTGCGACCTCGCGGAGCGCTACGACGCGACGGTGATGGTTGACGACTCTCACGCCGTCGGGTTCGTCGGCGCCACTGGTCGCGGTACGCATGAGGCGGCGGGGGTGATCGGCCGGGTCGACATCATCACCGGCACACTCGGCAAGGCGCTCGGCGGCGCATCGGGCGGCTACACGTCGGGCCCTCGCGAGGTGATCGCGTGGCTGCGGCAGCGGTCGCGGCCGTACCTGTTCTCGAACAGCCTTGCGCCGGTGATCGCAGCTACCACAATGCGTGTACTCGATCTACTCGAAGATGGCCACCATCTCCGCAACCAGCTGCACCGCAACGCTGAACGGTTCCGCGCCGCCATGGTGGCGGCCGGCTTCACACTTGCGGGCGCCGGCCACCCGATCATCCCGGTGATGTTGGGCGACGCAAAGATTGCGAGTGAGATGGCGGAGCGATTGCTGGCCGACGGTGTCTACGTCACAGCGTTTTCGTTCCCGGTAGTCCCACAGGGCAAGGCAAGGATTCGCACGCAGATGTCGGCTGCTCACACCGACGCCGACATCGACCAAGCCGTCACCGCCTTTGTTGGCGTCGGCCGGACCATGGCGGTCATTTCATGAAGGCACTGGTAAAGGCTCGGCCAGAGCCCGGGCTGTGGCTTGACGATGTGCCGGTGCCAGCGCCCGGCGATCGTGATGTGCTCATCCGGGTACACAAGACGTCGATCTGTGGAACCGACCTCCACATTCACCATTGGGATGCGTGGGCGCAGGCCACCATTCCGGTGCCGATGGTCGTCGGTCACGAGTTCATGGGCGAGATCGCGGCCGTCGGTGCGGCTGTCGCCGGCCTCGAAGTGGGCCAGCGGGTAGCCGGTGAAGGCCACGTCACATGCGGGCACTGCCGCAACTGCAAAGGCGGCCGCCGTGAGTTCTGCCACAACCACACCGGGGTCGGTGTCACCCGGCCCGGCGCGTTTGCGGAGTACGTCGTGATCCCCGCGGACAACGTGTTCGTCGTGCCGCCGCACATCACCGACGATGTCGCCGCGATCCTCGATCCGCTCGGCAATGCCACGCACACCGCGCTGCGCTTCGATGTCGTCGGCGAAGATGTGCTCATCACCGGAGCCGGGCCGATCGGCGTGCTGGCTTCTGCAATCGCCCGTCACATCGGGGCGCGCAATGTGGTGGTCACCGATGTCAATCCGTTTCGACTGGCGATGGCTGCACGGCACGGCGCCAATCGGGTCGTCGATGTGCGTGATGAACCGCTTGGCCCGGTGATGGCCGAGCTCGGGATGACGGAGGGCTTCGATGTCGGGCTCGAGATGTCCGGGGCAGAAGCGGCGTTCAACCAGATGCTCGATGCGATGAACCATGGCGGACGCATCGCGGTGCTCGGGATTCCTGCCGGGCCGATGACGCTCGATGTGAACGACGTGATCTTCAAGGGCCTGCAGATCCAGGGCATTTACGGTCGGCGGATTTTCGAGACCTGGTACAAGATGTCGGCGATGTTGCAGAGTGGCCTCGATGTGGCCGGGGTGATCACGCACCGCTTGCCGGCTGACCGGTTTGCCGAAGCCTTTGCGATCGTCGAGACCGGTGAGTGCGGCAAGGTGATCCTCGACTGGACCTGATCGGTCAACCTGCGAGCGATACGATTCGCCCATCGCCAACACCCACATGACCCACGCCGCCCACATCGCCCACCTCACCCACGCCTCCATCGAGTTGATGGATGAACGCGACCCGTTGGCCGATCTGCGCGAGCAGTTCATCATCCCGGGTGGTGTGATCTACCTCGACGGCAACTCCCTCGGTGCGCTTCCGAAGTCGGTACCGGCGAGGATGAAGCAGGCGATCGAGCAGGAGTGGGGCATCGGCCTGATCCGGTCGTGGAACGACGCCGACTGGTATCTCGCCCCGCAGCGAGTGGGCGCGCTCATTGCCGGGTTGATCGGCGCGCAACCGACCGAGGTGATCGTGTGTGATTCGACATCGGTGAACGTGTTCAAGGTGTTGGTTGCCGCATGCCGGATGCGTCCTGACCGGTCGGTGATCGTGTCGGAGCGAGGCAACTTCCCCACGAATGCGTACATCACCGCCGAGGTGGCGCGGCTGATGGGCAAGACCGTGGTGTTCGTCGAACCATCCGAGGTGGACGATGCAATCGAGTCGGCTGGCGATGATCTCGTAGCAGTCCAACTCACCGAGGTGAACTTCAAGACCGCGAGCCGCTACGACATGGCCGCGATCACTGAACGCGTGCATGCGCTCGGTGGTTGCGTGGTCTGGGATCTGTGCCATAGCGCCGGGGTGCTCCCCGTCGATCTCAATGGTTGCGATGTCGACTTCGCCGTCGGCTGCACATACAAGTACCTCAACGGTGGTCCCGGATCACCGGCGTTCCTGTTCGCTGCCGAACGTCATCTGCACCAGGTCGATCAGCCGCTGCCGGGCTGGCACGGTCATGCCAGACCCTTCGAGTTCGTGCAGGACTACGAGCCCGACCCCGGTATCGCCCGGATGCTCACCGGCACTGCGTCGCAACTCGGTCTGCTTGCGTTGGAGGCTGCGCTCGGGGTGTTCGCCGGGCTCGACATGCACGTCGTGCGCGCGAAGAGTGTGGCACTGACCGGTCTGTTCATCAGCCTGGTCGACACCGAACTCGCCGAGTTCGGCTTCACCGTGGAGAGTCCCCGAGATGGCACAGTGCGCGGCAGCCATGTCTCGCTCGCCCATGAACACGCCTATGCGATCACCCAAGCGTTGATCGCACGAGGTGTGATCGGCGACTTCCGTGCTCCCAATCTGCTCCGATTTGGTTTTGCTCCGCTGTACCTGCGCTACGGCGATGTCTGGAATGCGGTTGCGATCATGCGCAACGTGATGACCACGGCTGCCTGGGATGCTCCTGAGTTTCTGGCTAAGAAGGCGGTCACCTAGCCCGCGAAGAACTTGAGTCGTCGTGACTCAAGTTTTATGCTGTCAAGGTTGCTGACCACGCCCGCTGCCTCTACCCTTGCGTGCAGTTCGCTCAACCTTTATCCCCCACACATTGGAGTAGCAGACATGTCAAAGGCAGTCGGTATCGATCTAGGAACCACCAACTCGGTGGTTTCGGTTCTCGAGGCGGGCGAGCCCGTCGTCATCCCCAACTCCGAGGGTGCTCGCACGACCCCGTCAGTGGTCGCATTCAGCAAGGCTGGCGAAGTGTTGGTCGGCGAGGTCGCCAAGCGCCAGGCCATCACCAACCCTGATCGCACGTTCCGCAGCATCAAGTCCAAGATGGGCGAGAACTGGAAGAGCGACGACATCGACGGCAAGAAGTACACGGCGCAAGAGATCAGCGCGCGCACGCTCATGAAGCTCAAGCGCGATGCCGAGGCGTATCTCGGTGACACCGTTACTCAGGCCGTCATCACGGTGCCTGCTTACTTCGACGATGCACAGCGCACCGCCACCAAAGAGGCCGGCCAGATCGCCGGGCTCGAGGTGTTGCGGATCATCAACGAGCCCACCGCAGCGGCGCTGGCCTACGGGCTCGACAAGGGCACCGAGGATGAAACGGTGCTCGTATTCGACCTCGGCGGCGGCACGTTCGACGTGTCGGTGCTCGAAATCGGCGATGGCGTGTTCGAAGTGAAGAGCACCCACGGAGACACCAAGCTCGGTGGAGACGATTGGGACCAGCGCGTCATCGACTGGTTGGTCAAGCAGTTCAAGTCCGCCCACGGTGTCGATCTCGGTGCCGATCGCATGGCCGCTCAGCGGTTGAAGGAGGCCGCAGAGAAGGCCAAGATCGACCTCAGCCAGGTGCAGCAGACGCAGATCAACCTGCCGTTCATCACCGCCACGCCCGATGGTCCGTTGCACCTCGACGAGACCCTCACCCGTGCCAAGTTCCAAGAGCTCACCGCCGATCTGCTCGAGCGCTGCCGCCTGCCGTTCGAGCAGGCCATCAAAGATGCGGGCCTCACCAAAGGTCAGGTCAACCACGTGCTCATGGTCGGCGGTTCGACCCGCATGCCCGCCGTGCAAGATCTCATCATCTCACTCACCGGCAAAGAGCCGAACCGCAGCGTCAACCCCGACGAAGTGGTCGCCGTTGGCGCCGCCGTGCAGGCCGGCGTGCTCCGTGGCGAAGTGAAAGATGTGCTGCTTCTCGATGTCACCCCGCTTAGCCTCGGCATCGAGACCAAGGGCGGTGTGATGACCAAGCTCATCGAGCGCAACACCACGATCCCCACCAAGCGCACCGAGGTGTTCACCACCGCCGACGACATGCAGCCCAGCGTCGAGATCCACGTATTGCAAGGTGAGCGCGAAATGGCTGGCTACAACAAGACGCTCGGCAAGTTCCAGCTCGTCGATCTGCCGCCCGCCCCGCGTGGTGTGCCGCAGATCGAGGTCACGTTCGACATCGACGCCAACGGCATCGTGCACGTGTCGGCCAAGGATCGTGCCACCAGCAAAGAGCAGTCGATGACCATCACCGGCCAGTCCACGATCAACAAAGACGACATCAATCAGATGATCCGCGACGCCGAGGCACATGCCGATGAGGATCGTCAGCGCCGTGACGAGGCCGAGGTTCGCAACAACGCCGATTCGCTCGTCTACCAGACCGAAAAGGTGTTGCGCGATCAGGGCGACAAGGTGTCGGCCGACGACAAGGAACTCGTCGAAAAGCCGCTGGCCGAGTTGAAGACTGCGCTCGCCGGAAACGACATCGCCGTGATCAAGACTGCTCACGAGCAGCTCAGCGGTGCCACTCAGGCGTTCAGCCAGAAGCTGTACGAGGCGGCATCTCGTGACGATGCAGGCGCCGCCGGTTCATCGGCCAGCGGCCAGGCCGGTGGTTCAGGTTCAGCCTCCAACGACGACGAGATCATCGACGCCGAAATCGTCGATGCCGAAATCGTCGACGAGAAGTGAGCCGGCGATGAGCAACGATGGCGTACCCGACGTGCCCGACGACATCCGTCGGAGTAACGAACCGACAGCGGACAGCGCCGAGGATCTCGCCGACGCGGCCTTCGATGACATCATGTCCGCCTCCGACATGACGTTCGGCGACGACGACGAGTTCGGTGCTAACGAGTCGTTTAGCGTTGACGGGTCGTTCATCGCTAACGGGTCGTTCGGTGCGGACGGGTCGTTCGTCGAAGGCAGCACGGTCGAACACGACATCCAAGCGTTGTTGGCCGAGCGCGACTCCTTCAAAGACATCGCCCTCCGGTTGCAGGCCGACTTCGAGAACTACCGCAAGCGCGTCGCTGGCCAATTGGCCGACGAAGTCGACCGCGCTACTGGCAAGCTCGCTGACGCATTGCTCCCTGTGCTCGACGCCTGCGAAGCAGCGTTCGCCCATGGCGCGGTCGGTGTCGAGCCGATTTGGTCGTCGCTCATCGGGGCATTGCAGAAGCAGGGCCTCGAAGCGCTCGACATTGCCAATCAGCTGTTCGATCCGGCGTTTGCCGAAGCCGTCATGCACGAAGACGGTGACGGCTCCGAGTCGGCTGGCCCGGTCGTAGCCGAGGTGCTCCGTACCGGCTATCGCTGGAAGGGCAGAGTTCTCCGCCCGGCGATGGTCAAAGTTCGCGGCTGACCCATCCCACCTGCGAGCTTTGGTCGTGAGATGTCCTTCAGCGACATCTCACGACCAAAGTCGGCGGGCGATCGAACGAAGAGATCGAAGTAGAAGGAGGTGACGAGCGATGGCAGCACAGCGTGAATGGTTCGATACGGACTATTACAAGCGACTCGGGGTAACCGAAACCGCGACTCCGAAAGAGATCACCAAGGCATACCGGTCGCTCGCGCGCCAGAACCACCCCGATACACATCCGGGCGATCCAGCGGCCGAAGACCGGTTCAAAGAGGTCAGTGCCGCCTACGACGTGCTCGGTGACGAGGAAAAGCGTAAGGAGTACGACGAGGTTCGTCGGCTCGGCCCGGGTGCTGGAGGCGGGTTCGGCGCGCCCGGAGGCGGTCCTGGTGGTCACAGTTTCAACGTCGGATCCGATGGCCTGGGCGATCTGCTCGGCCAGATGTTCGGCCGCGGACGGCGTGGCGGCGGGCCGTCATCGTCGGCGGGGCCCCAGCGGGGTTCCGATGTCGAGGCACGGCTCACGCTCGAGTTCGCCGACGCAGCCCGCGGTCTGACCACCACGTTGTATCTTACCACCGACATGCAGTGCAGCACCTGCAGCGGCAGCGGGGCCAAAGCCGGTACCAGCCCGAAGGTCTGCTCGCGTTGCGGCGGCCGCGGTGTGATCGACGACAACCAAGGCTTCTTTTCGCTGTCCGCACCATGCACCGCGTGTGGTGGGCGTGGGGTCTTCGTCGAGGAGGCATGTACCACGTGCTACGCCAGTGGGGTCGAAAAGCGCCAGCGTGAGGTACAGGCCCGCATCCCACCCGGCGTAGCCGATGGACAGAAGATCCGGCTCAAGGGCCGTGGCTCGGCGGGTCGTAGTGGAGGCCCAGCGGGCGATCTCATCGTCGAGTGCCATGTCATGGCGCACAAGCTGTTCGGGCGTGACGGCAACAACCTCACGGTCCGAGTGCCGATCACGTTCGCCGAAGCTGCCCTCGGTGGAGATATCGATGTGCCTACGCTCGGCGGCGCGCGAATCACGCTCCGGTTGCGGCCCGGTACACAGTCTGGCTCGCGTCACCGTGTTCGCAGCGAGGGCATCGTCACTCCGAAGGTCACCGGCGATCTGATCGTCACGGTTGACGTGCACGTACCCGACGAGTTGACCGACGCCCAGCGGGAAGCGATCCAGGCCTTGGCCGAAGCGACTACGGTGTCGCCGAGAGAACGAATGGAGGGTTGATCATGCGCTCACGTTCCCAAGCCGTGTACGTCATCTCCGTCGCCGCCGAACTGTCGGGCATGCATCCCCAGACCCTGCGGATCTACGAGCGTCGCGGGCTGGTGCAGCCAGCGCGAACCCAAGGCGGCAACCGCCGCTACAGCGATCTCGACATCGAGCGTCTACGCCGCATCCAAGATCTCGCCGCCGACGGGATGAACCTCGAAGGAATCCGCCGGGTGATGGAGCTCGAGACCGAAGTCGAGCGACTCCGCGCCGAGCTCGACCAATTGCGGACGTTCGCCTCCACCGTCGTCGCCGACGCCGCCCGCCGTCCCCCCCGGCGAGATCTCGTGCCGCTGCGTCAGACCGTCGCCGTGTTCTCCCAGCACCCCCACCCTTTCGGCACCTGACCCTCAATCCCAGCGGCGGTCGCAACACACCGCCACCGGCCCGGCCCGGCCCTGCCCTGCCCTGCCCTGCCCTGCCCTGCCCTGCCCTGCCCTGCCCTGCCCTGCCCTGCCCTGCCCTGCCCTAC
>JANYDH010000190.1 GCA_025359865.1 Actinomycetes bacterium
GGAGCCCGGTTCGACCTCGCTCATTGCGGGCACGTTACTTCCGACCGATCCCGCCGACCTTTTCGGAGACGAGCACGATTGCCCACGGAATTGCTTCGAGTCGTTCACGAGAGATCGGCACACCAGATTCGGTGGAATACCCGTAGGCCCCAGTTTCGAGCCGAAGTAGTGCCGCGTCGATGTCGACGATGATCTGGCGAGCCTGTGCCGACAGAGCGAGATCGCGCTCACGCTCGACGACCATGGTGTCGCCCTCGCCACCTTCGTCGTCGAACTGGACATCGCCCATTTCCTGCTCCTCGATGAGCGCGTTTGCCTCGTCTTCGAGTCGCGTCGCCTGACCGGCAATGGCCTCACGCTCGGACAGCAGGAGCGTCTTTTGAGCGCTGAGAAACTTCGCATCGAAATCTTTGGTATACGAGATGCCATCCTTCGTGACACCTTTGACGGGCGGAAGAGTGAAAATCCCGGGTATCGGCTTGGGTGGGGCCGTCGGCTTCTTCGGCGGGACCACCTTTGTCGCAGGCGGCGTGACCGCCTCGGGCTTGGACGCTGTTTGTGGGGTGGGCACGACGGGCACTTCCTTCGCTATCGGAGCCTTGGCGGTAGGAGCCTTGACAACAGGCGCCTTGGTGGTCGGCCCGGCCTTCGACGCTGGTGCGGCTGGCTTGGCGGACGATGCCGAACTCTTGGACGACTTTTTGGACGGCGGCACGACGTTCGGCGCCGTGTCGGACTTGGCGCTTGACGCCTTCTTGACTGTTGCCATGAGCAGATGAACCTCCGTTGACCAGGGGAGAGCGCCGCATGCTATCGCCGTGCCCGCACCATGATGGCGATGCATGCAGTCCGGCCGACTGTCGAGTGCCGGCGATCAGGCCATCGACACCGCGATGTGAACGGGTTCGCCGTCCAATTCGGCGGTCGGCTCGCCAGAACCGAACGTGAATGATACAGCGAGCGTTTCACGGGCGATGAATGTCTGATGTACCGCCAATTGCTGCCGTACCGACTCGGACACGCCGAGCACCAAGTTGATTCGATCGGACACGTTGAGGCCGCCATCGCGTCGAGCCTGCTGCACCAATCGAACGACGTCGCGGGCGACGCCCTCCGCTTCGAGTTCGGGCGTGAGTTCGATGTCGAGGACGATCACGCCATTGGCATGAGCGAGCGACCCACTGGCACCATCTCCGGTCACCACGAGTTTCAGTGCGTACTCGCCGTCGAACAGTTCGATGCCTCCGGCCACGACACGCTCGCCGTCACGCGACCAGTCCCCTGACTTGACCGCTTTGATCACCGCTTGGGTGCGACCACCAAGGCGTGGCCCGAGAGCCGCAGGCACCACCTGGAGCTCGTGGGTGGCAACAGACGCCACGTCGTCAGTGAGTTGCACGCGCTTCACGTTCACCTCGTCGGCGATGAGGCCAACGAGCGCTGTCAGCGTGTCGGCACCGGGGACTGCCACGATGAGCGATGCGAGCGGCTGGCGGACGCGTCGTTGGTGCAGTTTGCGAACGCGAAGCGTGGCTGAACACACGTCACGAACCAGATCCATCGCTCGCACGAGTGCGTCGTCGGCCGGCAACGAGTCGGCCATCGGCCAATCCACGAGATGGACACTGCGTTCACCGGTGAGTTCACGGTGGATGTGCTCGCTCAACAGCGGCATCAGCGGTGCGGACACTCGACAGACCACAGTGAGCACCGTGTGCAAGGTGTCGATCGCCTGCTGATCACCCTGCCAGAACCGATCACGACTGCGACGGACGTACCAGTTGGTGAGCGCGTCGAGGAATGTGCGTACCTGCCCGCATGCCGCGTAGAGGTCGTAGGCATCCATCGACACGGTGACTTCGGCAACCAGTGATCTGGTCTTGGCCAGGATGTAGCGGTCGAGCACATCGTCGCTGTCGGTTCGCCACGATCCAGAGGTACCGGCCGCGTTCGCATACAGCGAGAGGAAGTACCAGGTATTCCATAGCGGCAATAACACCTGCCGAACCGACTCGCGAATGCCGTCCTCGGTCACCGAGAAGTCGCCACCGCGCAGAATGCTCGATCCGAGCAGGTGCCAGCGCATCGCATCGGCACCGTAGGTGTCGAACATCGCCATCGGGTCCGGGTAGTTCATCAGGCTTTTCGACATCTTGAGTCCGTCGTCACCCAGCACGACACCATGGCTGACGCACGTGCGAAACGCCGGCCGGTCGAACAGCGCCGTCGCCAGCACGTGCAGGGTGTAGAACCAGCCTCGTGTTTGCGCCATGTACTCGACGATGAAGTCGCCCGGGTAATGACTCTCAAACCAGTCCTGATTCTCGAACGGATAGTGCACCTGGGCGAAAGGCATCGATCCCGATTCGAACCAGCAGTCGAGAACCTCGGGGACCCGGCGCATCATCGCTGTACCAGACGGGTCGTCGGGATTGGGGCGCACCAGATCGTCGACGTAGGGGCGGTGTAGGTCGGTGACGGTGACGCCGAAGTCTCGTTCGAGTTCGGCGATCGAGCCGTACGCATCAATGCGCGGATACGCGGGATCGTCACTCTTCCATACCGGGATCGGCGAACCCCAGAAGCGGTTGCGGCTGATACTCCAGTCTCGGGCATTGGCCAACCACTTGCCGAAGCTGCCGTCCTTGAGGTGTTCGGGCACCCACTGAATCTGCTGGTTCAGTTCCACCATCCGGTCTCGAAACTCAGTGACCTTCACGAACCATGAGCTGATCGCCCGGTACACCAGTGGTTCGGCGCACCGCCAGCAATGCGGGTACGAGTGCTGGTAGGTGTCATGACGAACAACGGCCCCGCGAGCCTTGAGTTCCTTGATCACCTCCGGATTGGCATCAAACACGTGCATTCCAGCCCAGTTGGTGACCTCGGCGGTGTAGCGGCCATGCTCGTCCATCGGACACACTGTGGCGATACCCACCGCGTTGCAGACCAACTGGTCGTCCTCTCCGAAGCCGGGAGCCAGGTGCACTACCCCGGTGCCGTCTTCGGTGCTGACGAACTCGGCGGCAAGCACGTGGAACGCGTTGGGGGTGTCGGCAAAGAACGTAAACAGGGGATGGTACCTACGCCCGACCAACTCGCCGCCGGACAACGTTCCGACGCGCTCGGCACCTGCGAATTCGCGTTCATAGGCGTCGAGGCGTGACTCTGCGAGAATGTAGCGAACGCCTTGCTGCTCCATCACCGCGTAGGCGATGTCGGCACCGACTGCAAGCGCGAGGTTGCTCGGCAACGTCCACGGCGTGGTGGTCCATGCAAGGATCCGCTCGCCCGACTCGAGTTCGAACTGCACGGTGAGCGCAGGATCTTGCCGGTCGCGGTACACGTCGTCCATCCGTGTTTCGGTGTTGCTGAGAGGCGTCTCGCACCGCCAGCAATACGCCAGCACGCGGTACCCTTCGTACACCAAGCCCTTGTCCCACAGTGTCTTGAACGCCCACATGACACTTTCCATGTACGACGGGTCAAGCGTCTTGTAGTCGTTGTCGAAGTCGACCCACCGCGCCTGCCGGGTGACGTATCGCCGCCAATCGTCGGTGAAGCGCAACACGCTGGTGTGGCAGTAGTCGTTGAACTTGTCGATCCCGTAGGCGGTGATCTCGGGATGACCGCTGATGCCCAGTTCCTTCTCGGCCACCACCTCGGCGGGGAGTCCGTGGCAATCCCAACCGAACCGCCGATCGACGCGCTTACCGCGCATGGTTTGGTACCTGGGTACGGCGTCTTTGACGAATCCGGTGAGGAGGTGGCCGTAGTGCGGGAGCCCGTTCGCAAACGGGGGGCCGTCGTAGAACACGTACTCCTCGGCCTCGAGTCGTGCTTCGAGCGACGCTTCGAACGTGAGATCCGATTGCCAGAACGCAAGCACCTGCTGCTCGAGGACCGGGAAGTTGGGTTGCGACTCGACATGGGGATAGCTCATGGAAAACGTCTCCTACGCTCTGGTTCGCGGCACCGGCCGCTCACTCCGGAGACTCGGAGGTGATGACCTCGTCGATGCCTGGGGCCATACGATAGTGGTACATACCCCACCGTCAGCAGGGCATTACTCGGGCTTGTTCAGCGAAGCTCGCTCCCACCGATGCGGAACCCGCCGGTGCCGTCGTCGGTGTCGTCGTCGGTGTCGTCGTCGGTGTCGTCGGTGTCCAACCTCAGTTGGCCCTCGACCGGGGTGACATCGACTTCCTGGGTGTCGTCGACACCGATGGGCAGCCGCACCGTAGATTCGGTTGATCGGTCGGCTGCCCGCCATCCCTTGGCCAAGTCGACACGCATCGCACTGCGATTCGAGCCGAATGCATCGCTGCGTACCGCCGACAATTCGTCGACGGCGAGATCCAACGGCGAGACGTCGATCTCGGACAATTCATCGGAAGGCGCTTGGTCGGGCTGAGCATCGGCTGACGACCCTTCGGCCGACGCCGAATCGGCGGCTGATGCGCCGTTGCTCCGGAGCAACTCGGACGACTCGTCGCCGGAAAGCGCTCCGCCCTCCACCTCTCCGGCCACCGTTTCACCCGACAACTGGGCGTCGACGGGAACCTCGGCAGATGCAGACAGCAGCGGTCGCCGCATCTCACCCAGGCCACCTGGTACTCGCTCGATGAGGTCGTGCAACGCGACGGCAGCATCGCGAAGGCGTTCGCGTTGTGCACCGACATACAACTCGAGGTGCTCGACGTCGCTGAGTAGAAAGTCGCGGCGAGCGAGCAACGACTGGACCTGTTCGTCGGCGCTGGTGATTTCATCCTCTTTGGATTGGCGCGCTTCGGTTCGCGCTGCTTCGATCATCGCGGCAGCCGACGCCCGCGCCTCATCGATCACCGTCTCAGCCTCGCACGCGATTCGTTCCGCGTCGGCCTGCGCATCGGCCACAGTGAGGTCAGCGGTGCGTTGGGCCAACAGCAACGTGCGACTGATCGTCTCGGATTCATCGGGACCCACCACGATCTCGCGCTGCATCGACTGGGACGTCGGGCCGGACGCAACCGTTGCGCTGGGCTGCTGTTGGGCGAGTTCTTGCATCTTGGCGATTGCCGCCCGCGCGCGGGCCTCCATCGCCGTGGCCTGTTGGCGAGCGGCCTCGAGACTCGACGACACCTTGCCGAGGAACTCACGTACCTCGTCGGGGTCGTACCCCTTCCTCACCGTGTTGAATGTGGCCGCAGCGACTGCTTGTGGATTCAGTTCCATAGACGCATGCTACGCGTCGCACAGAGTTGCGTCACTGTCGACGACCGCAGGAGGCGCATCGCTACCGACGCGCATCGGGTCAGTCGTGCTGATCGCCGTAGTCACCTTGGCGCAACGCGACCGGCTTGAGTAGGTACACGCCAGTAGCCACCTTTTCCATGCTGCCGTTCAATGCGTAGCACAGGCCGCTGGCGAAATCGATGAGGCGACGCGTGACCTCGCGCTCGGTGCCCTCGAGGTTCATGATGACCGGTTGGCCATCTTTGAACTTGTCGGCGATTTCCTGGGCGGAGTCGAATCGGCGAGGACGCACAGTGTGCGGATCCGCGCTAGGCGCAGATCCCCCTGGTCGCACCCCAGTCGGCGCACGCGGTGCAATGGTGGGGCGCGGGTGCACGCTGGAATCATCGCCCGCAGGGAGTGGACGCCGAGTTGCCGGTTCGACATCGCGTTGCGGAAAGCTCGGCCGTGACGGCACCGCCCTGATGGAGACGTCGGCATCGAACTCTGACGCAGGACGTACTTGTCGCTGAGCAGGACCCTCGTCGCGAGTGCTGCGGGTACGCGACGGTCGAGCTTCGGGCTCGGCCGGAACATCGTAATCGTCATACGCGTCGTCGGGGCCCAGACCGAGATAGTCCATTGCCTTTTTCCAGATTGCCATGCACGGTCCTCCTAGAGGCGAGAGGCTAGCTCACGAGATCACCGGTGAGGGGGACGGGCTCCGAACAGTACGCTGCCGACCCGAACCTGAGTGCTGCCTTCGGCAACGGCCACTTCGAAGTCTCCGCTCATGCCCATTGAACACTCAGCGAGATTCAGCTCGTCAGCCAGCGACCGAACCATCCGAAACACACCACGAGAGGCCTCCGGTCCCCCGACTGTGTATCCAACGGTCATCAGCCCTTCGACGTGCAGGCCGAGGTCGAGGCAGCGACCGACCAACTCAGCAACGGCACCAAGGGAACAGCCACCCTTGCCCGGCTCGTCAGTCGCGTCGACTTGTACGAGTATCCGGGCTCCGGGTGCCCGCTTGGCGATCTCGAGTGCAAGCGAACTTCGGTCGACCGTTTCGTAGACGGCCACGAATGGCGCCACCATCCGAACCTTGTTGGTCTGAAGTTGACCGATGAAGTGCACCTCGGGAACTGCCGACATGTCGTCGAACTTGGCGACAAGTTCCTGTGCGTAGTTCTCTCCGATGCCTTCGCAGCCTGCGGCTGTTGCTGCCAACACCGCGTCGACGCCGAACGTCTTGGTGACTGCGATGAGGCGAACGCCGCGTCCACCAGCGGCGAGGACGCGCTCGCGCACCTCATGAACACGCCGTGCGACCGTGGCAAAAAAGTCGACATCTCGAACCCGGTCGGGCTCGTTGGTCACTTCAAGAAAGAAGGAACGTCGAAATCGTCGTCTCCGTCGGCCGGTTCAGGAGCATCGTCAGCGAACAGGTCTTTGAGCGTAGCGGTCGGCTTCGGCTCGGCGATCTTGAGCAGCGGCGCCTTGGCGACGCCGACAGCACCGCCATCCCAGCGATCGAATCCTGCAGCGATGACCGTGACCTTGACCTCGTCACCCATCTCATCGTCGATGACCGTACCAAAGATGATGTTTGCATCTTGATGGGCGACCCCGTGGATGATCTCTGCTGCCGCATTCATCTCGAACAGTCCCATCCCGGATGGCCCGGTGATGTTGAGCAAGATGCCGCGCGCACCGTCGATAGCGGCTTCGAGGAGTGGACTGGAGATGGCCGCCTTGGCGGCCACAACGGCCCGATTTTCACCGCTGGCCTGACCAATGCCCATGAGCGCCGAACCGGCGCTGGAGAGGATCATCCTGACGTCGGCAAAGTCGGTGTTAATCAAACCGGGAGTGGTGATGAGGTTGGTGATACCGGAGACACCCTGCAACAACACTTCGTCGGCCATCTTGAACGCATTGAGCACGCTGGTCTTTTCGTTGGCGACCGTCAGCAGGCGATCGTTCGGAATCACGATTAGCGTGTCGACTTTCTCTTTCAACTTCTGCACGCCTGCATCGGCCTGCACCGCACGGCGACGACCTTCGAAACTGAATGGACGAGTGACGACACCAATGGCAAGAGCACCGAGGCTGCGGGCGAGTTCCGCGATGACCGGTGCGGCACCGGTACCGGTACCGCCACCTTCGCCAGCCGTGATGAACACCATGTCGCTGCCTTTGAGCATCTCTTCGATCTCGTCACGATGAGATTCTGCAGCAGCGCGACCCACTTCTGGATCGCTGCCCGCACCGAGCCCGCGAGTGAGATCGCGGCCGATGTCGAGCTTCACGTCGGCGTCGCTCATGAGCAGCGCTTGCGCGTCGGTGTTGACAGCAATGAACTCGATGCCTTTCAGCCCGGCGTCGATCATTCGATTGACCGCATTGACGCCGCCGCCGCCGACGCCGATCACCTTGATGACAGCAAGATAGTTCTGTGGGACGCCGGCCATCAGCGTGACCTCCATGTCGTGGTAGTGGCAAATGAGCAGGAAGAAAGCATGATTGCTCGATCGTACTGAGTGGGCGACGGGAAAGGCTCGCCGAGCGGATTCTCCGTAGTCTCGCACGCGGGACGGACCGACGCGCGGAACCCCTGCTCATCTGCTGTTGATCAGCGTCGATCAGCCGCGAGTTTCAGAAAGGCTGTCCGTCGACACGTCGAGCGCAACCACGCCTACCAGTCCGTTCGGATCGTGCATCCGTTGCAAAAGGCGGGCCAGTTTGGCATCGAGATCGGCGAAACCTCCGAGACGAACCTCGACGCCGGGTTGGAGCACCATCCCGAGATCGCCACTTGCTGCATCGACAGTCAACGACTCGGTAATCGAGCGAATCTCGGCTGGTAGCGCACTTCCGAGTTGTGCGGCATGAGCAAAGACGGCGCCGGCAAATGCTCCAGGGTCGGCATCAGGTGCCTGGCCGGTGATGAGGAAGTAGTCGATCGGCCGATTATCGAGCAGGTCGAGCACCCGTCCTTCACGGTCGATGACGCGGTACCGCCCGTCGGAGCCATTGAACGTGGCAAGTGGCTGTCGCTCCCGAAGATCGATACCGACCGAATGGGGAAAGTATGTCGTCACGATGGCGCGCTCGACCCACGGGATCAGCTCGAGCTGCTTTTCGATGGCGAACGTGTCGACGAGCAGGATCGGCTGTCCCACTATCTCATCGATGATCTTCTGCAGCTGCTGTTGGTCGGTGTAGACATCGCCCGTGACGTCGACTCGCTGCACAGCAAAAAGTGACGAGGCGAACACTGCGAGCGCGGTAACCACCAACACCACGGCCAGCGCAATCGCTCCCATCCAGATCAACCGTTTACGCCCGAGGGCGCGTTTGACGGCAATCCGACGCGCTCGCACGCGAGGGTCCATCGACCGCGAGGGTGGTGCCACTGCATCGAACGCGCCGGATGAATCGAGTTCGCCGCCGAGCACGATGGTGCCGATCACCGCATCGTCAGCGCCATCGTCAAGATATACGGCGTCGGCGAACTCATCGTGGCCACCGATCATGATGGTGGTCCCCGACGCGGGGATCTGAGCGAACTCCTGAGCTTCCAGCCACGCAGACGAGCCAGGCGGCGCTCCGTCTGCCGTATCACGCCGATCGCGGCGGCGACTCCGGCCGCTCCCTTTCACCTTCTCGTTCCGGCGACGAGGTGGCCGGAAGTTGGCAGCGGGTTCGCTCGGTAGCGCTACGAATGAAGAGCTCGACGTCGCATCAGACACTGGCGGCGCTGGCATCGCCGACGTCAGGTCGACAACGTCATCCACTCTGGTCGGCACCACCATGGCGTTGTCGCTACCCAGGCTGGTCGCACGACCACCCTCGAACGCTGAGCGCAGTTCATCCAACACCGAGTCGGGCACGATGCTGGATTCGCCGTGAGCGGGTGTTGGTTCGCTCACCAGTTGACGCCGATGTGATCGTGGTGGTGCACGTCGACATCGTCGAACCCGACGAGCTTCACCTCGCTACGGAGCACATGGCCGGTACGTTCGGCCACGATTCGTCTGACCACATCGATCAGCTCGCGGACGTCGCCAGCACTGCCGCCGTCGGAACACTGGATGAAGTTGGCGTGTTTGTCGCTCACGTGCGCGGTACGAAGTTGTAGCCCACGAAGACCGACCTGATCGATGAGTTCGCCCGCAGTGATCTCACCGGGGACCGGGTTGACAAAGACCGAGCCTGCATTCTGCCCACCCGGTTGGTGCTCTCGACGCCATCGCACGATCTCGTCGAGTTCGACCGCTGAACGGGCAGCGTCACCCGGACGCAACTGCAACGTGGCGCGCAGCACGATCTGATGGTCGCCGATGTCGGAACCACGAAAGCGAAGTCCCAATGCTGCGGGGGCTAGTTCCACCAACTGATCACGGCGCAGATCGAACAGTTCGACGCTCGACAACGATGCAGCCATGTCGGATCCGTGACCACCCGCATTCATCCTGACGCCGCCACCCACCGATCCAGGCACGCCCACGGCCCATTCGAACCCCGTGAGCGCAGCGGCCGCCGTGCGCCGCGCCAGCACCGGCAACGCCACTGCTCCCCCGGCATGCACCGCAGACTCGGTGATGACGATCTCGGTTCCGAGTTCCGACAACGAAATCGCGACACCGGTGAACCCCTCATCTGATACCAGCAGATTGGATCCACGCCCCACCACCAAGACGGGCAAGTTGGTCTCGGCCAGAGTCTGTGCCACCAGGTGGATCTCGGGGATAGTCGACGGCTTCACGAACAGCGCAGCCGCACCACCGACGCGGTAGGTGGTCATCGGCGCCAACGGCACATCACGGACGGCGAGAGTGCCGAGCATTTCGGCGGCGCGGTCTACCGCCGCCAGTGACCTCGAACGTCCTGACCGATGTGGCGCGCCGGTCATCGATTCCTCGTCGGTGACAGAGCACGCCATTCGAGCACCTCTTCGGGAAATGAGGCGATGTCGCCGCAGCCCATCGAGATGCACACATCACCATCTCGTAGCTCACGCCCGATGAACTCGATCAGATCGTGGCGCCGGGGTAGCCACGCAACACGTGTGTCTGGATGGGCATCGAGAACGGCATTCACCACTAGTTTGCCCGTCACGCCGGGGATCGGGGTCGTACCACTGGCGAAAATCTCGGTGAGCACCACAAGATCAGCATCGACGAACGAGTCGCGATACTCAGGCGACAACGTGACCATTCTGTTGAATCGATTCGGCTGGAACACAGCGATGACACGGCGCCAGCCGTCGCCGCTACCACGAGCGGCAGCCAGCACTGCAGCAATCTCGGAAGGAATGTGCGCGTAGTCGTCGACCAGCGTGGCACCACCGTCGGTGCCTCGAATGTCGAACCTGCGCGCGACCCCACCGAATCGGGCCAACGCCCTGGCGCAAGCTTCGAACGAGATGCCGATCGACATCGCTAGGGCAATCGCGCCGGTCGCATTGACCACGTTGTGAACGCCGCGGAGCGGTAGCGCAACGTCGCCGAGCAGCCGGCCATTGCGTTCGACCGTGAACGAATACGAGCCCTGTGATGCGTGAAGATCACACGCCCGGAAATCAGCGTCGGCGGCCTGACCGTAGGTAATGGCACCGTGAATGCCGGCAAGTCGTCGACACACCGGATCATCTGCACAGACAACCACAGGGCCGCCAACCTGAGACAGGTACCTGTCGAAGCTGTCCTCGATGGCGGCAAGGTCGCCATAGTGGTCGAGGTGGTCGGCTTCCACGTTGGTGAGCACGGTTGCGAACAGCGGCAACTCGAGGTGCGTACCGTCACTCTCATCGGCCTCGACGACCAACCACTCGCCGCCGGTCCACTGTGCCCCCGTGCCCATATCGGTAACGTCACCACCGACAATGAAACTCGGGCGAAGCCCCGCCTCTGCGAGGATGAGCATCACCATCGACGTGGTCGTGGTCTTTCCATGGGTTCCCGCGACCCCGAGCGAACGTGCCTGGGCACAGATCGAAGCCAGCATTCCGGCACGGCGCAGCGTGGTGATGCCCCTACGACTCGCCTCGTCGATCTCGACGTTGTTGAGCGGTACGGCGGTGCTGTAGGTGATTGCCTCACAACCATCGACGTTCACACGAGCGTGACCGACCGTCACGGTCACACCTGCGGCGCGTACACGATCGAGCTCAGGACGTTCACGAATGTCGCTACCACTGACGACATGGCCCATCTCGGCCAGGGCGATCGCAATGGCGCTCATGCCCGGTCCGCCTACCCCGATCACGTGTAGACGCTGTCGTTCTGAGAGATCGAGTGGCGCGGTTGGAACGGTCATCGCGCCGCGACCTTCTCGATCAGCACAATCAGCGAGTCGCCACGATGCAGGTCGCCTTGCAGCGCAGCCGCCTCGGACAGTCGTTCGAGTGACGGCGGATCGTTGATGAATCCGTCGATCAACTTGTAGAGGCCGCTCGCGTTGAGGTCGACCTGCTCGATCAGTAGTGCGGCTGCGTTGTCGCTGAGCGTGCGGGCGTTGTCGAGCTGATGGTTCTCGGCAGCGCCAGGCCACGGCACCAACACCGCCGGGGTTCCCGTGGCAGCCAGTTCGGCAATGGTGCTTGCACCAGCCCGAGTGACCATCAGGTCGCTCGCCGCGTAGACCTGGGGCATCTGCTCTTCGTATCCGATCACACGGTACATGATGCCTGCATCGCCGCTGCGTTCCCCGGCAGCAGCACCGAGCCATCGTTCACCGACCACGTGATACACCGCGATATCGGGCCGGCCGACCGCCAACTCGACCAGGTTCACAACGACCTGATTGAGCACCTCAGCGCCAAGAGAACCACCGAACACCGACACGACGAATCGATCGGCAGGCAACCCCAGCGAAACTCGTGCAGCGTCACGGTCACGGTTCCGGTCGAGACCGATGATCGACGACCGGATCGGAGCACCCGTGCGCTGTGCCCGTGCCAGCGGGGAGTCGGCGAATGCTGCCGCTGTCGCCACAGCCATTCGCGCCGCGATCCGCGACGCAAGCCCTGGGCGAAGGTCGTAGCTGACGACTACGATCGGAATCCGCAGCGTCCACGCGGCGAATGTCGCCGGCATGCTGGCGTATCCGCCGACATTGACCACCACGTGCGGACGCAACGCTCGCAATAGCCGGACTGCATGCCAGATGGCAACCAGCAGTTTCGGGACGAACGCCAGATTGCGACGCGAGAACGAGCGTTGCAGGCCGATCACGTCGAGCAGGGTGAACCCTACGCCCGTTGGTGGTAGCAGGCGCTGTTCGATCCCGCGAGTCGTGCCGACGTAGTGCAGCGCAGCAGTCGGATGACCAGCAAGGGCCAAACGCTCGATGATCGCCAGGGCCGCCAGGACGTGGCCGGAGGTACCGCCCCCGGTGACGATGGCATACGTACCGCCGGTCGCTGCGGTGGTCGCAGCGGTAGTGCCGCGGCTCACTTCGCGTGGCGGGCGACGTTGAGTAGCAGGCCGGCCGCTGCCATCGATACGAACAGCGAACTGCCACCGGCTGAAAAGAACGGCAAGGTGAGCCCGGTGACGGGCATGAGCCCGGTAACACCTCCTACGTTGATCAGTGTCTGCACCACGAACCACCCGACGATGCCGCCAGCGAGCAGCTGGCCGAACCGGTCGCGCGACGCAAGCGCCACTTGAACCCCGCAGAAGGCCAGCACGAGGAAGCCGCCGATGACGGCGACCACGCCGAGTAGACCAAGTTCCTCTGCGATGACCGCGAAGATGAAGTCGCTATGGGCGAGCGGTACGAAGTTGCCCAACTTGCTCAGTCCTCGCCCAGGACCGGTGCCCGTAGGACCACCCTGGGCGATGGCGATCATGGCCTGATACGTCTGATAACTGAAGTGGTCGCGGTGCCCAGCAATGTCGAGGAACGCGGTAAATCGGTTGTAGCGACGCTGGCTGGAGAACACGAACGCTGTCGCAAGCCCGCCTCCGACCAGGCCCGACACTGCCAGCGGCGTCAGTGGGGCACCGCCCACAAACGCCACGACAAACACAATCGAAGCCAACACAATGGCTCCGCCAAGATCACCTTGGAACAAACACAGCCCGGCCCCGAGGACGGCGACGTACACGCATGGCAGCAAGGTGCGGTGCAGGTCCTCCATCGGCCGATCGGGCCTCGACAGCAGATCTGCGCAGTACAACACGACCGCAAACTTCATGAACTCCGAAGGTTGAAAACTGAGCGAGCCAACCGCCACCCAGGCGCTGGCATCGTTCACTTCGGAGCCGATCCCAGGGACAAATGGCAACAGCATCAAGATCACGGCCACGCCGAGACCCGGACGGATGAGCTTCTGCCAGAACTGGTACGGCACCTTCGCGCAGGTCCACAACGCAACCGCGCCGAACACCGCCCAAACGGCCTGCCGATTGAAGAGTCGCCACGGCGAATATCCCTTGTGGAACTGAGTGATCGATGAGGCCGACAGCACCATCACCAGACCAAGCATGACGAACACTGCGACGATGAGCCCGATGATGTAGAACGAGGTAGGTGGGGGTTGCACAGATCTGGGTGTCGATGACCTACCGGTTGGGTGGCGACGCAGTGCAGCGGCGCGTTGTGCGGCCTGACGCCGTCGATCGCCGATCAGTGTGCTTTCGGCAGTCACCTCGTTACCTCCGTATTCTGGATGAACTGCCGCACTCGCATTTTGAAGTCATCTCCGCGTGCCAGGTAGCCACCATCGGGATACCAGTCGAAACTCGCGCACGCTGGCGAGAGCAGCACCACATCGCCCGGCCGGGCTAACGCTGCTGCCTCGTGAACCGCCTCGTTCATCGTGCGGGCACGAGCGATCGGGCAGAGCCCATCGAACGCTGCGGCTACCTCGTCGGCGGCTTCCCCAATCGCGACCACGCCTCGCATCCGACCGGGCTCGAGTGCAAGCGAACGCAGATCGAGATCCTTGTTTCTGCCGCCGGCAATGAGCACCAGCGAGTCGAACGAACGGATCGCGGTGAGTACAGCATGTGGGGTGGTGGCTTTCGAATCGTTGTACCACTGGATGCCATCGTGGTCAGCCACCGGCTCGATTCGGTGCGGAGGGAACCGAAATGACTGGAGGCCATCGCCAATGCGAGCGCGGTCGACCAGGCCACTTTCCACACATGCAGCGGCCGCTGCGAGCGCGTTGGTCAGATCATGCGGGAACCGGCGCACCAATCGCCGTGACGACGCCAGATGCCCTGATGGGCCGACGAGGGCAACCGCGCCGGCCGAAGCTGGCGAACCTGGCGAGCCGTCACCGGCCGTCAACGACTCTGTGTGGTAGTCACCGTGCGCGAGACCGAACGTGGTGTGGCGCGCTGGCGCAGCAGTGAGGTGGCGCATGACCGTTGGGTCGTCGGCCCAACCAATGGCCACATCGGACGAACGTTGGAGCCGCCAGACGTTGGCCTTGGCCGCCTCGTACGAAGCCATCGATGTATGCCAGTTCAGATGATCGGGGGCGAGGTTCAGCCAGATCGCCGCCTCGGCGCGAAAATACTTCAACCAGGACAAACGAAAGCTGCTGCATTCAACCGCAAACACATCGACCGGATCGTCGAGCGCATCGATCAACGGCCGCTCGGTATTGCCGACTGCTGCCGCTCGATGCCCCCCTGCCTCCAGCAGCGCCGCGACCATGAGGGTGGTCGTGGTCTTTCCATCAGTACCGGTGACCGCGATCATCGGCCGTGGCCCGCCGGGGCGATCCTGCTCCCACTCGTAGGCCAGGTCGATCTCTGTTCGCAGCGCTACCCCGCCTGCGAGTGCGGCGAGGACAACAGCGTGCGTTTCGGGCACACCGGGTGCCGGTGCCACAAGATCAACCGAACGAACGAGCAGTTCTACCCGATGCTGATCGGGGCACTCGATGAATTCGACGTCGAGTTCGGCGGCCATTGCTCGCTTGGCGTCGGTGGGAGAATCGTCGGACGTGATCACACGGTAGCCCCTGCGTTGCAGCGCCCGGGCCGTGGCGATGCCGGAGACCGCCAGACCGTGAACGAGCGCACTCGGCCGCCTCACCGAATGTCCTGCAGCTGAGTGAAATCGGCGATGAAGATCGCGAGGGCCGAAGCAACACAGATGCCAGCGATCAGCCAGAATCGAATGATGACGGTGGTCTCGGGCCAGCCGAGCAGTTCGAAGTGATGGTGGATCGGCGACATGCGGAACAGGCGCTTCTTGCGCCCCGAAGCCTTGAACACGCCCATCTGGATCGCAACCGAGCCGGCTTCCATGACGTTGATCCCGCAGATCAACAGCAGCAGCAGTTGTGTGTTCGTCCCCAATGCAAGCAGCGAGAGAGCGGCGCCGATACCAAGCGCCCCGACATCACCCATGAAGATCCGAGCCGGTGCTGCGTTGAACCACAAGAAACCGCCGCATGCACCTGCGAATGCTGCCGCCAGAACAGCAAGGTCGAGTGGGTTGACCACGGCGCCATACACAGCGGGGTTACGAAACGCCCAATACGCGATGATCGTGAATGCAAGAAACCCCAGAAGGGCCGATCCACCCGCGAGTCCATCGAGGCCGTCGGTGACGTTGACCGCGTTCGTAGTGCTCCAGATGATCAATCCGGACCAGATCACCCAGACCACCCAGTGCACGGTCCAGCCGGGCGACGTGGCGCGCGTGAACGAGATCGTTTCGCTGATCCCGGTTCCGAGAGCGAGCCACAACGCGATGAGCATCGCTAGTCCGAGGGTGATGTAGCTCTTCTTCTTCCAGAAGATGCCGCGGTTGTGTGAGCGCTTGACCTTGATGTAGTCGTCGAGAAAGCCCATCAACGCCATGACGAGAATCCCGATCCACATGATCAGGGCCTGAGTGGAAAACACCAGTCCTTGACGAAGGTGGGCCATGAGCCAGCCGACGAATGCCGCTCCGATTATTGCAATCCCACCCATGGTGGGTGTCCCCTGCTTGATCTGATGGTGTTCTGGTCCGTGATCTTCCTTGCCGAGGATCGGCTGACCCTTGCCCCGATTGCGAAAGAAGGTGATCAGGCCCCGCGAACCGAACAGTGCCACCACCATCGCAGTGGCGCCAGCGAACATGACGGCGATCATGCGGGCATCTCGAGCAGCGCACGCACAATTGCACGATCGTCGAAGGCAACGACGCGATCCCCGATGGTCTGGGTGGTTTCGTGACCCTTGCCGGCTACAAGGACCACATCACCTGGTGCAGCCATGGTCAGTGCCAAGGCGATGGCAGTTCTTCGGTCGGGCTCGATCACAACGTGGGTACGGTAGCCCGCCGGCACCCCGGCGATCGTGGCATCGATGATGGCGATGGGATCCTCCGACCTTGGATTGTCCGACGTCATCACGGCGAAATCAGCCAACTCTGCTGCGGCGGCACCCATCGCTGGACGCTTCTCGCGGTCTCTGTCCCCACCGCAGCCGAAGACGACGATCAGCTTGCTGGCCCTCGCGTCACTGCGGGCCGCGAGCAGCGCGTGCCGTAAACCCTCGGGTGTATGGGCGTAGTCGACGATCACCGAAAACGACTGTCCTGCATCCACCGGTTCAAAGCGACCCGGGACCGCGGCGGCGCAGGACAACGCTGCCGCAACGTCGGTGGTCGAGTACCCGAGTTCGGCGCATGCTGTTGCGGCAGCCAAGCTGTTCATCACGTTGAACCCGCCGCCCATCCCGACCGAGATCTGCTCACCTCGCCATCGGTACGAATGACTCGTCGGTGTGACTTGTACATCAACGACGTCCACGCTTGAAAACCTCACCACCCGGATGACCCCATGATCCTCAAGAACACGATCCGCCAGCAAACGACCGTGAGGGTCGTCGACATTGACGACCGCTACCCCAGCCAGCTCTGGCACGAACAGCGACGACTTCGCGGCGAAGTACGATTCGATTGTTCCATGGAAGTCGAGGTGGTCACTACCAAGGTTGGTGAACACTGCGACATCGAATGACGCTCCCGCTACCCGATGAAGCGACAGCGCGTGCGACGAGACCTCCATCGACAACGCGGTGACCTTAGCGTTACGCCACCCCGCTGCGAACCGTTGGAGATCGGTTGCCTCCGGCGTGGTGTGCACCCCGGACAACGTGCCGAGTACCTCCGTCCGATGGCCCAACTGCCGAAGCACCGCGCCGATCAGGTGGCTCGTCGTGGTCTTGCCATTTGTGCCGGTGACGGCGACCCCGACGAATGAGTCGAAGGGGTGCTCGTACAACGACGCGGCCAACCTTCCGGTAGCAGCGCGAGCGTCGGCTGTGACGATCTGGGGCACATCTATCGGCAGTTCGTGTTCGACCAACAACGCGCTCGCTCCGGCCCCTACCGCCGCTGCGGCAAAGTCGTGGCCGTCGATGATCGAGCCCGGCAGACAACAAAACAACGCTCCGACGTGCACGGCCCGCGAATCGACGGTGACGTCGGAGACGGGTTCAGTACCGTCGCCGACGAGCCGGAGGCTTGGGCCGCCACGGACGCCTGCCAGGATCGCGCCGAGGGTTCGAGAGTTCATCTCAGGTTGCCGGGCAGCCACCGGTTGTGGTGGGCGGTGTCACGTTCAGTTCGTGCATGATTGATGGAACAATTCGTGCAAAGACTGGCGCTGCCGCCGTACCACCGAACCGGGCGATGTCGTCAGCCGGTGGCTCGTCGATCGACACCAGCACCGTCACCTGCGGGTCTTCGGCCGGGAAGAATCCGACGAACGATGCGTAGTAGGTGCGATTGCCGTCGGCGTCGAGATAGGTGCCGTTCGGCTGCGCTTTCAACCCCGTGCCGGTTTTGCCGGCGATCGTCACGCCATCCACCTGAGCAAGCTTTCCGGTACCAGAGCACACCACTTCGCGCATCATCGCATTCATCTCTACGGCTACCTCCGGCTTCACCACACGGTGGGTCGCCGATGGCGCGGCCGGGGTCATCGCTCCGTCAGGCCCAATGGTCGCCTTGAGCAGTTTCGGAGCAACGTACATGCCACCGTTGGCGAGCACGTTCATCGCTGTCACGAGTTGAATCGACGTGGTACCGACCCCCTGCCCATAACCGACGGTGTACTGCTCGGCCCCTTCGAGCTTCTTCCAGTCCTTCAACAAACCCTTCGACTCGCCGGGGAAGTCGAGCGGTGAACTGGCCCCCAGACCGAAGGCGGTCATGTAGGAGTATTGCTTTTCCTTAGTTTCGCGCAGCGTTGCCCCGAGGCTCAGCATCACTTCGGTGGTGCCAATGTTGGATGACTTGACGAGGATCTTCGAGACCGACCACGACTCGGTGGGATGCTGTTCCGCATCGTGGAGCATGGTGTCGGAGAACATCTTCTGCCACGGCACCTCGAGGTAGGTGGAGGGCGTGACCGTTCCCTCGTTCAGTGCCGCCGCAATGGTGATCGCCTTTGCCACCGAACCGGGCTCGTCGGTGTCGACCACAGCGATGTTTCCGCTCGTCACCTCGTAGACCCCCTTCGCGTTGATACGAACGCCAGCCATTGCGATGATCTCGCCCGTCTTGGTCGACATCACGATCGCGGTGCCACCACGCGCCCCGAGCGTGGATACCTGAGACAGCAGTGCCTGTTCGACCGTGTATTGGACCGAGCGGTCGACGGTGAGCACCACGTCGTTTCCCGGAACGGGCGCGATAGTGGTGGCATCAATGCCCGCTAGAGTACGCCCATCCTTGTCGCGCTCGCGGATCTCGGATCCGTCCGTACCCGTCAATGTCGCATCGAACTGCATCTCGATGCCAGCCGTTCCGTTGCCATCGATGTCGGTGCGGCCGATGATGCTCTTGCCGACCTCGCCGCCCGGCATCGTACGGCGATCCTCCTGCACCGCTTCGACTCCGTTCAGCTTCAGCCCGATGACAGCCGAAGCCTTCGCGTCGTCCACCTGTCGGGCTACATAGACGAAGCTCCTGTCCTTGGCCACGAACGCAGCAACGAGTTGCTGCTGTTTGGCGTCTGATAGGCCGAGGAGTTGCGCCAGGACTGCCGCTGTTCCGACTGGATCGGTCACCTCTTTCGGATTGGCGGTGATCGTCACCGCCGGCACCGACAAAGCGAGTTCGTCGCCATTGCGATCGAAGATCACCCCTCGACCTGCGCGAAGCGCCGTGACACTCGTACGTTGCGCCCGACCAGCATCTTGCAACTGTTGAGCGTCACTCGTCTGCAATAACGCAACGCGGCCGATGACGAGAACGAACAGGAGTGCAGCCACGATGATGACAGCCAGGAGCCTGCGGCGTGACTGACCGGCACGAAAGACCCGCTGTACGTCTCGTGGCGACTTGGCGATCCGCCGTTGCATGCCGATCGGCCCCCGACCGCGTCGCGGTGCTGATGGCCGAACTGTGGTTCCTCGGCGAGGATTCGTGTGCGTCCGGCTACCCCGCGACGACGTCGGGACAACGCCTGTGTGGCGGGCTGATGACCGGCGGAGTCCGGGCCGATACGGATCCTGAGGACGTGTTTCGTTCCGGTGCCGGTCTTGACGTCGCGAGTCGGCGCGGCGGGGCCCGGCGCTGCGGACGGGTTGCAGCTCGCGTCGCGAGTGACGCACGGCCCCTCTGGCCACCTCTTTGGCGGACGAACTGCGTGCCTGCGGTTCGGGCTTTCGCCTCACACGCGGGTCGGGAGTAAGCCGACGATCGTTGTCCTCGCGACGGGTTCGGTTGGTCATGGCGCGATCTCGGTGACCGACTTGACTTCACGAAACTGAGCGAGTTGATCGCCGGAGCTGCCGCCCGCTCCGACGCCGATCGTGCCCGCACTCTCACGAATGGTCGCCACCACATCGGCAGCGATGACGATGAATCCGTCCTCGGATGCAGGAACCATGCCGAGCGAGGTAGCTATCTCCGACAACCTCGCCGGTGAACGCAACTCCGCCCGTTCACGACGGAGTTGCTCGTACTGCTGTCGCGACGACTGAATGTCACGCTCGATGCGGTCGAGTTGCACCTGCCGTTGTGCCAATTGGGTCTGGAATGCAGCAGCGCCAGCCATCGCGATCACGACGATGGCACAGAGCACCACGGCCCAGCGAGTTGCCCGATGTCGGCGGGGTACAAGCCGAAGCACTGGTCGTGTGTCAGCAATAATGCCCTGCGTAGCCCGCACCATGGGGCGCGGACCAGCGAGGCGTGGCTCGATGGTGCGTGGCGCGGCGGCGCTCAGCACAACGGTACGCGGGGCGACTGCGCCGGGCGCTTCCCGACGCACGAGAGACCCATCTGCAGCACTGCGGCTCGGTTCGCCACCGATCCAACGCCGACCCACCGGTGGGATGCTCCGGCGGATGCTCGGAAGGCGCAGAGGGCGCGGCGGGCGGGGTGCCGGCAACCCCGGAGTTGCGCGAATGACGGACGGAGCAGGACGGACGGGAAGACGTCGGGCCGACGGGTTAGCCTCGATTGCGCGTGCACTCATTGCCATGGTCAGCGGGCCCCGGAGCCATCATTGCGGCCGATCGGAACGATCCGTTCCACCACGCGAAGGCGAGCGCTGCGAGCACGGGGATTCGCCTCCTGCTCACTCTTCGACGGGGTACGCGCCACCCCCCGTACAAGACGGACGGTTTGCAGTGCATCACAGACACACGGCAGATCGGAGGGGCACTCGCATCCACCCGTCTGCGCCAAACGCATCCGGTCTTTGACGATGCGGTCCTCACCCGAATGGTACGACAACACGGCGATACGTCCGGCAACTTCGGTGCGGGCGATTGCCGCATCGAGCGCGTCGGGAAGCACAACGAGCTCACGGTTGAGTTCGATTCGCAGTGCCTGGAACGTTCGCTTGGCGGGATGGCCACCGGTGCGTCGGGCCGCCGCTGGGATAGCCGCTACGACGATCTCGGCCAACTGATTGGTCGTCTCGATCGGCCGAGCCGCAATGATCGCCCGTGTGATGCGGACAGCGAATCGCTCGTCGCCGTAGTCGCGCAAGACGCGTATGAGCGCAACTTCGTCGTAACTGTTGATGATGTCGCCGGCGGTCCACGGCTCGCTTTGGTCCATCCGCATGTCGACGGGCGCCGAGTGGCGGTACGAGAACCCACGCTCGGCACGGTCAAGCTGGGGTGAACTGACACCGAGGTCGAACAGGGCACCGGACAGTGCATCGATCGCAAGAGCTTCCATGGCATGTTCGAGGTTGTCGAAGCGGAGATGGGCGGTTGCCGTCCTGTCGCCGAACACTTCCAACCGTTGGCGTGCAACGCTGAGCGCGTCGGCATCGCGGTCAAGCCCGAGCACTCGCACGTGAGGATGGGCTTCGAGAAGCCGGATCGCGTGCCCTGCGCCGCCGAGCGTGGCGTCGAGCACCCAGCCCGCCGGAACCGTCGCGAACACTGCGACGATTTCTGCTGCCATTACGGGGTCGTGGTCGAACGCATCGCTCATCGGGTCCACACCAGATCCCTGGATCTGGCCGGAAACGGCCACCCGGCTCGGCGTGTCTGCAGTCCGCCGGACGACGGTTGCCGCCGGGATGTCTCCCCGGTCGACGAGATGGTGAGCGGGCGGAGTGGGGCTGTCCATCTTGTCGTCCGGCGGGCTGCAGACGCGCCGAGGGTTCGGGCGCGGTGTCGGGTGTGGTGGTTGGTGGAGGTGTTCATTGCCGTGGGCTCGCCATCGGCTTCGTGCGTCCTCGCTCCCTTCTGGTTCGGTACTGCGGGTGGATGGTTGGCTTGGCCTGAGCGACGGATCGCGACATCAGTCGAGCCGAGTCGCATCAGTGAGATCTGTGGTATCGAGATCTGCGTCGAGATCTGCGTCGAGATCGAAATCGAGATCGCCAACCAGCTCCGCGGCACCCTGGGCCTGCATCTGCTGATGACGCTCAGGCGCCCAGATCTCGATCACCCGGTAGTTGCCAGACACGATTACCGTGTCGTCGGTACGAAGCCCTGCCCAGGCGCGCATCTTGTCGTCGACCTTGATACGGCCCTGCTTGTCGATGCTGGCCAGGGTGGCACTGCCAGAGATGAAGCGTTGACGATGACGGCTCACTTCGCCGCGCTCCACTTTCGCGATGAGTTCGTCAGCCATCGCTTCGAACGCTTCGGTCGGGATGACCTCGATGCAGGTATCGATGCCAAACGCGAGATAGCAGTGTTCGCCGAGCTGCGGGCGGAACGCTGCTGGCAGAGCGAGCCGACCCTTGTCGTCGAGTTGACGATCATGCGTTCCGACGAACAACACCTGGATTCACCTCGCTTCACGCACGTCACGGTGAAGCGCTGTTCCGCGTCCTGCACGCGGCACCTCTCCGACATTTCCCCATTCTGCCCCCTTTGACCCCCATTGTCAACTATTTCTCCCCACATTGACCCTTTTACCTCCCCTTCACCCCACCCATAGGCTGTCCCAACGTGCAGCTGTTGTGCTGTGTGATTCAGGTTCAGTTTGTGCACGTGCTCGGTGACAGACGAGCACGACACGAACCACAACGTCAGGACAAGAATCGAGAACCGAGACGACCGCTTACCGCATGGTCCGTACCGACCCGAAGGGCAGGTTGGCGGCGCGACACCTCGGCAGCGCCGCAACCAGCACGGCGGTCAACAACACCACACCACTCACATCGGAAAAATCGGGTCGGGATGCCGCCACACCCCACCCGCAATGTGCGACAGCTCGTCAATGACAACCGAACGCCAAAGGTGCGGCCTGGTGCTGGCCCTGGTTCCCTCGGATCAGGGCTTCGGGTGAGCGAGCAGGAAGTCGATGATCTCGCCTGAGAACGTCGTGGAGACCCGGGGGATGTGGGAGCCACCGTCGACCGACCACAGTTCAACGCTGACTCCTGCCGGGCAGCCCGAGAACGCCGACACCGTTGACTCTTCACCGTCGATGGTCGCCTCGAGGTCGAGCGTCTCGCCCGATGGCTCCAACGTGCCCCCGCAGCCATCATAGGCAGCCCATGTGCTGATCGAACCCTGTGCGCTCGGGTACACGTGACCGAGGATGCTCCCGCCCGTGTAGGAAATGGTGCCATCGGACGTGCCGTGCACCTGAAGCACACTCACCGGGCTCGACGGCTTGCAGGTCGCCGGGTCAGCGAACGTGGCACCGGCCACGCTTACGATGGCCGCGACCAAGTCCGAACGTTCGCATGCCATGCGATACGACATGAACCCGCCGTTGGAGTGACCAACCAAGTAGATCCGCTTCGGATCGACGGAGTAGTCCGCCTCGACTTTGTCGATGATTGCGGTGAGATAGGCGACGTCATCGACACCATTGCCCCCGAGGTCACAGCATGCATCCGTGGCATTCCAGAAATGGTTGTTGCGGACATCGGTGAGGCCATCGGGATGCACGTACAAGAACCCGCGAGACTCGGCGAGCGGTTGCAACTGGAAGTACGCCTCTTGGATCGCCCCAGTTGCGGTGTAGCCGTGCAGCAGAATCACGAGCGGCATCGGCGAGCTATCGTCGTACGAGGCCGGGACGAACACATCGTAAGGCCGGCCGATCGTCGGATCGGCGCTGGCGTTCGGTGCAGCCGTACTCGGTGCAGCCGTACTCGGTGCGGCGTGGGCTTCGACGGACAGAGCATCGGCGGCGGGGGCTTCGATGGCGGGGGCTTGGTTCCGGGCGACGGGCTCCGCGATGTCGATCGCTTTGGTCGGCACATCGGTGCTCGACCCCGTTGACGTGATGACCAGAGGTGGCGTAGTCGAAACCCGCGTGGAGTTCTCCGACCCGGAACTGCATGCTGTTACAGCGATGAGACCGGCGAGCACGAGAACCGCGTGGCGAGGCATCCAGCCACACTACGGGCCGCCTCAGATCTCGTCACCTCCGATCGATGTGACATCGACTCGCCGCGGGGAATTCGATCGTGCGGCTGACGGCATCAACTCAGGTCACGCCGAAGCACCGTTGTAGGAAAGCACCGAGTTGGGCTGCGTTTCGCTTGATCTCCAGGCCAGCGTCGGGAATCCTTGCTATGTCGAGCGACGGGCAGAACATGTTGAACTCGCCGCAAAAGAAATGCGGCGAGCCGAGCACGCCACGCCGCCGACCCTCGTCCCAATCGGCTCGAACTGCGGCACGATCGGCGTCGTCGGGCATGCTCACGCCGAGTTCATCGGCGATCTTGCCGAGCACGGTCGTATCCGAGATGTCCTGCCCGTGTTCGAACAGCGCATCGCGAAGCGCAAAGCTCGCCAACTCGCCTGTTGCGAGACTGACCCGGTAGGCGTGAGCGGCCAATGCGAGTGCCTCAATGGAGGATGTCGGAAAGTGCTCGGTGTCGAGATGCCGGAACAGTTCGGGCGTGACCTGCTCGCGCAACTCATCGGCGTGCTGTCTGGCTCCGGCAGGATCCATCCAGACATGGTTGATCAACTCGAGCGGCCACGCGCGCACGACGATGCCGACATTGGTCTGCCCGCTGAGCCGTCGCTGCTCGTCGACCGCCCGAAGCCCCACGTGCGCGAACGGACAACAGATGTCGGCGAACACCTCGATCTTCATGGCCGCAAGGGTAACTCCTGCCCGCCACGACATCGTTCCGCTTCGAGCGCGGCGGCTGAGTTGAACTGGTCCATCCCAGGCGAGCCGGGTCATGAGTGACGAGCGAGTGCCGGCCTTGCTTGCCCGAGCGGAGCCCATTGCGCGTGTCGCTTGACCGCGTGCGCACCTCAACTGGACCGTTTGGGTCCGGCTTTCGGGCGTTGTTCTTTGGATCGTTGGTCTCCAACACGGGCGATGGGATCCGACTCGCTGCGTTGCTCCTACTTGCGGCCGATCTGACATCGTCGCCGGTGCTCGTGAGCGCGGTGACGGCGGCGCAGTTCCTGCCTTGGGTGTCGGTCGCGCCTTTGGGTGGAGCATTGGTCGATCGACATGATCGGCGGCGAATGATCCTGGTGACCCAGAGCTGGCGCGGCATCGTGATGCTCGCCCTTGCGTGTTTGGTCGCGAGCAACGTCGTCGCCATCTGGCACCTCTGCGTGGTTGCGTTCCTAATCACCGCCGGTGAGATTGTTGTGGATCCGTCAGTCGTGGCGCTCGTCCCGACACTCGCCGACGACGAGCAACTCGACATGCGAACGGACGAATCGCGAGCGTCGAGATCGTGACCAATGACTTCGCCGGGGCACCAGTAGGCGCGACCGCGTTCGGTTTCGCCCCATGGCTCCCGTTCCTGCTGGATGCCTGCAGCTACCTCGCCTCGCTCGTTCCGTTTCATCGGCTTCCCAGCGACTCTGCCGGGAGCGACGATCACCGCCGAGATGAAGTTCGACCGGCGGAGCAGCCGACGTTGCTCTCCGACGCTGCCGAGGGCTTCCGATTCTTGAGACGGCATCCGATCCTCTGGCCAGTCACGGTCGCGACCATGGTGTATTACCTCGGTGCAGCAACCGGATTCAGCCTGCTCGTGCTCCTCGTCCTTGACAGCGCTGGGGGTCCGGCGTGGTCGTTCGGTGCTGTGCTCGCGTGCGGTGCCGTTGGAGCCTTCGTTGGAACACGCATCGGCGGCGGGCTGTCGAGAAGGTTCGGGACCCGTACGACGTTAGCGACCGCAACAGGCGTGGAGGGGTTCGCGCTGGCGGCCATGGCGTTGTCGACATCGGTCGGCGTTCTCGCTGCGTTCTGGTTCCTTGGTGGAGTGCCGGCCAGAGTTCGAATCCCCGTGGCTAGATCAATGCAACAGCGCCTCACCCCCAATCGTCTCCTCGGGCGCGTGAACGTCTCGGCTCGGATGTTCACTCGCGACATCATCGTCGACGGTGCCATCGGCAGCGGCGCCCTCGCCACCGCAATCGGTGTCCGCTCGGCGTTCGCCGTCGGCGGGGCAATCGAGATCATCTCAGCGCTCCTGATCGCACGAGCCCTCAGCACGTAGGCATGACATACTCGGGAGATGGCAGTACGTCGAATCGACCACGTACAACTCGCGATGCCGCCAGGGGGAGAGGCAGACGCAACGTCGTTCTACGAAGGCCTTCTCGGAATCGCCCGCGTTCCTAAGCCGCCACACCTGGAAGCCCGCGGTGGTTGCTGGTTCGTCGCCGGAGACGTGCAGATCCATCTCGGTGTCGAAGCAGACTTCCGCCCAGCGCGAAAGGCCCATCCTGCACTCGTCGTAGACGACCTACCGGACTTGATCCGATGCATCAGCGACGCTGGCATCAGTGTCCGGGGCGATCAGCCCCTCGAGGGGTATTACCGCGTGTACGTCGATGATCCGTTCGGCAATCGGATTGAGCTCATGGAAGTTCTTCCGCAAGGCGTTCATTAGCTTGTCGACGCCGGACGACGAACGGACCAACGGATGCTGTTGCTGGTTCTGCATCGTGGTACCTCCGAAGCCAGAGAGAGCTCGATGCGAAGCGGGTTCGCAACCCGACCGACTTGTCGGGTGGCTCGCCGACCGACTTGACATACGACTTCATATAAGTGTTGAAGGTCGTGCTCGCCAGCCTCTCGGCGGCGCTGGACGGTGGGTTCACCGCGATTGCTTATGTCAGTCAGGCAATGGCGTCCGTCGGAGCGGAAGATGACTACCGACTGATCGGTGGCGTGACCGTCATGCTGCACATCCAACGACTCGGACTCGACCTCCCGCTGCGAGCGACAGGCGACGCTGACTTCGGCGTCCCACCGCACGTGCTCCGCCGCCCCGACCTCGTCGAGGCAATCGAGCACCTTGGCTATCGAAAGGTGTTCGGCAACAGATAGCAACGGCAGTTCGACGAGCGTCGCGTCGCCGCCGTCGACCTGATCGTGCCTGCGTATCGCTCGCGTGCTCGCGACACGGTCACGGTTGGAGATGTCGTGACGACCGAGGTGCCGGGTCTTGCCGAAGCACTGCGCCGTCCCGGCATCAAGGTCGACGCTGAGCTTCGGCTCACGGACGGCGCCCGACTGGCGACGATCGTGGTGCTTTCCGATGCGATCGGGACCCTGGCCATGAAGGCGCTCGTGCGGGCAGTTCGCACGGAGCGGCGAGACGCCGAGGATCTCTGGCGCTGTCTCGAGATCGCTGCCGCCGAGGACGTCAACCCGTCCGATTTCGATGAGACCGCAACGCTTCGTGATCTACGCCTGGTGCCGAGGCCGACCGATTGTTCGCTCTCGCGCTGGCAGAGGAGGAGGCGCGTCGCACTCCCCCACTGGCAGCAAGGACCCGCCATTGGTGGGGTCGTGCCCTCGCCCGGCATGGCGAGACGGACCGTGCTCGGCCGCTGCTCGCCGACGCACGAGCGGCAGCCGACTCAGTCGACATGCCCGGCGTCGTCGCTCAGATCGACGACCTCACCTCGAGCGCCCCGGAGGTGAGCCACCCCATTCTCGCTGTCAGGCGATGAGGTCCATCGCTGCGCTGGTCGGTACATCGTCGACGTGGATGTGCCTCGCCCGGAGTGCTGCGACCATCTCGTCATCATCGGCGCGGGCGTAGACCTCAGCCACCCAGTCGTGGTCGCCAGCTTCGTCGAACAGCGCCACCCCGGTTGCTGCCGCCCCGGTCGAGAACCTGGTGCGGTAGCTGATCCCGTCCAGGCCGTGGTCTGCGAACACGGTGGCCCACGTCCGAGGAACGTCGTACGGCACGATGGTGGACAGTTCGTTCGTCACGCCGAACCCGATCGCGGTGTCGTGACACAGGTCGGCCAGCACCAGCGCGCGGTCGTATGCGAGCATCCAGACGATTCGCTCGGCGAGGAACGTGCGCGTGATCGGCCGCTCGGCCATCTCCGGACCGACCGTCTCGAGCACCCCCGTGACGGGGTCGGTGCCGGCGTACAGCGTGCCGAAGCCGTTCGTGGCATCGCTGTCGATGTCGAAGCGGCAGTCGCCGCAGCGGCAGAACCACCAAGGCACCTGCCTTGCGGCGCGGTACACCGCCTCCTGGTGGTGACGGACCGGGAAACCGTCGAGGTCGTCCGGTGGAGGGCTCTGGACCACTCGTTGGCGTGTCGTCAACGGAGCCACCGGCGACGTGCAGCTTCCGCAGTCGAGACGGCTGCGCCGACGTCACCGGCGACAAGCCGGTCGACCACGGTGTCACCGTCGAGGATCGGCTGTGGCGCACGGAGCCACGAGGCGAGCGTCCAGTCGTCGACCACGTCGCTCGTCAGCACGCGGAGCACCTTGTCGAGCCCGCGGATCGGCCTGAGGTGGCGGTCGAGCTGGAATGCAGGGATCAGCACCACGTCGTCGGCGGTGGTCAATGCCAACAGGCGACGGCTGCGCACCCAGTCGCTCACTGCCTGACGGCTGCATCCACACGCCTTGGCGAGGCCGGCCTGTCGGTACACCGGCCCGACAGCGGCAGCCAGCCGGCTCGTGCCCGGGACGGCGGCCATCACCCGCGCAGCGAGCGTGGCTACCGGGCCGAGCACCGCCTCCAGCGGCTCCAATGTTGCCGCCGACACCTCACGGAGTCGGGCGAGCAACTCACCGATCACGGCATCGGCGTACGCATCGTCGGCAACCTTGACGGCCCTCGGCTTGGACGGAACGGTCACCATCGCGGCGGGCATGCCCGCAACTGTACCGGCGCCGCCGCGCCTGTCAAGCACGTCAACCTCTACTGTCTGGTTGTCAACCAAATGGCCGGGCCTCGAGACCGGCACCGCCTCAGTGTCCGCCGCTCGAAGTTCTCCGTGAGCGCGCAGAGCATGTGTCGCTCTGTGTCGCTGTAGGGCGCCAGGTTCTTCTCGACCTCACCGGCCGAAAGCGGGTCCAACGTCCTGCGGCTGATTCGGGTGAGTTCGACGAACGTGACGGTGATGATGCCGTCGACGTCGAGTTTCCTGACGGTGTACCCACCGGACCAGCAGCGTCCGTTCACCACGAGCTCGAACTGGGTTGCGAATCAGGCACCGACCACGAACGCAGTCACCTCTGGGTTGTCGGCTGACGGCAAGGTCTCGCTGTACAACCTGTCGGGCACGGTGAACCTGATCGTCGACGTCGTCGGCTACTACGAACCCGCCGCCAGCGGACCGGGCGGACCTGCTGGCGTTGCCGGCGCTCCGGGGGCTGCGGGAGCGCAAGGACCTGCGGGAGCGCAAGGACCTGCTGGCGTGGACGGCGTGAACGGAACGCCGGCAGTGGCAGTGGCAGTGGCAGTGGCAGTGGCAGTGACGCAATCGGGTTGAAGCTCAGAAACATCACCCCCAGCGGCGGATTCCGGGTCTCGAACGTCACCGTCACCGCATCCGGAAGCACCGGTTTCAACTTCGGAACCTACGTCGACTTCTCCTCACCGATCATCAACAACCTCACCGCCACTGCCGACGGCGCGAGCAGCTACGGCGTCTTCAACTACGACTCTGGGCCGACGATCCGGAACTCGAGCATCACCGGCGCGGTCTGGGGGGACGGTCTGGCCTACGGAGACAGGGTGAGGATCTTCAACAGCACACTGTCTGCCATCCCCACCATCGGCAACCACTACATCTGTAAAGGGACGTTCATCACCAGCGATGGCTCCGTGGCGACCTGCCCAGCGTAAACCAATGTGAACGGGCGTGCGGTGGTGGCGCGGTGCTCGATGAAGTTCATCATCATCGCAACGAGGTCATCTCACCAGCGGGGGGAGTGGTCGCCCACTCCCCGCTGCAGAACCTGCCGACCAACTGTCGCACGCGACCAGACAATGACCGACGGAAAGCTGGACATTGCTGACCGGCCGAATGCCATTGGGGCACGAAACCCCAATGACATTCCGTGACCGTTCACATCAGCTACAACCGCTAGTGCTTCCGCAACTGGGGCACGCATGGCAGCTACCGGCCCGAATCATCTGGACACCGCACTGCATGCACATCGGCGCATCACTCTGGCGAACCGTCGGCGAGGACTTTGGTGTTACAGCCGCCGTCACCGGACGGACGATACCGCCCGGGTTGGTGACGTCGTTGTTGGGTGCCGCCGGAGCGATGCCAAGATCGAGTTGGGCGGCCAAGTCGGCAACCGACGGAACACTCTTCGGGTCGGCAGTCACGTCACTTCCATTCGAGGTCTGCATCACCGACTCTTCGACGCCGGGCAGCGTTGGCTGCAACCGCTCGTCGATCGTGAAGATGCTCAGCTCGGCCCGCTCGTCGTACGTGAGGTAGTCCAAGGCGAGACGGCGGAACAGGTAGTCCATGATCGAACTCGCGAAGCGGATGTCGGGATCGTCGGTCATCCCCGCCGGCTCGAAACGCATGTTGGTGAACGCCTCGACGAAGGCCCTCATCGGCACGCCGTACTGCAATCCGTAGCTGATCGATTTCGCGAATGCGTCCATGATGCCGCTCAGTGTGGAACCCTGCTTCGACACCGTGAGGAAGATCTCACCCGGCAACCCGTTCTCGTACTCGCCGATCGTGGCGAAGCCCTTGCAGTCAGCGACACGGAACTCGAACGTGCGACCGCGACGGCTGCGCGGCAGCTTTCTGCGAATCGGCTGATGAACAACTCGGTCGACGATCCTTTCGACCACCTGGGTCGCCTGCACCGCCGGAGTGTCGACTGCAAGTTCGCCTTGTACGTCACCCTTTTTCGCCGTGGACAGCGGCTGGCCGACTTTGCAGTTGTCGCGGTACACCGCAACTGCTTTAAGGCCAAGCTGCCACGACAGTTCGTGCAGCGCCTCGATGTCTTCGATGGTGGCCTCTTCTGGCATGTTGACCGTCTTTGAGATCGCCCCCGACAAGAACGGCTGGGCAGCGCCCATCATGCGTACGTGGCCCTCGTAGTGAATGGTGTTATCACCCATCGAGCACGCGAACACAGCCACCTGCTCAGCCGCCAGATGTGGCGCACCCAGAATCGACTTCTCTTTGTCGATGTACGTGATGATCTCGTCGACCTGCTGCGGGTTGTACCCGAGACGGCGCAACGCTCGCGGAATGGTCTGGTTGACGATCACCATGGTGCCGCCGCCGACGAGCTTTTTCATCTTGCATAGGCCGAGGTCGGGCTCGATGCCCGTGGTATCACAATCCATCATCAGCCCGATGGTGCCCGTGGGGGCCAGCACACTGGCCTGGCTGTTACGAACGCCGTACTCCTCGCCGTCACGCACAGCCGTCTCCCACGCTTGTTGGCCGGCAGCTACGAGCGCCGGCGGGACCGCGTCGACACCCTCGATCTCGTAGGACGCGTCTCGGTGCATTCGAAGGACGTTGAGCATGTGAGTTTCGTTCGCTGCGAAACCGGCAAACGGCCCCATCCGGCTGGCCGTGCGTGCACTGGTGGCATACGCATGCCCGGTCATGAGCGACGTGAGTGCTCCCGCCCATGCACGTCCTTCAACCGAGTCGTACGGCAGACCGAGTGCCATGAGGAGCGCCCCCAGGTTGGCGTAGCCGATGCCGAGCTGACGGAACTGGCGGCTGGTTTCCGCGATCGGCTCGGTCGGGTAGTCGGCCCTGCCGACCAAGATCTCTTGACCGGTGAACATCACCTCGACGGTGTGCATGTAGGCAGCAACATCAAAATGGTCGTCGCCGCCCACTTCGCTGGCCGAGTCGAGGTCGAGATACTTCAACAGGTTGATCGATGCGAGGTTGCACGCCGAGTTGTCGAGGTGCATATATTCCGAACAAGGGTTAGAACCGTTGATCCGGCCCGTTGCATGAGCGGTGTGCCACTTGTTGATCGTAGTGTCGAACTGCAGGCCCGGGTCGGCGCATTCCCACGATGCGGTGGCGATCTGGCGCCACAGATCGCGTGCCTGCACGGTGCGAACCACAGACCCGTCGGTGACCGCTCGGTAGACCCACTCGGCGTCGTCGCGCACCGCGTGCATGAAATCGTCGCTGACGCGGACCGAGTTGTTGGCGTTCTGGTACTGGATGCTGAAGCTGTCAGAGCCGTCGAGATCCATATCGAAGCCGGCGTCGCGCAGCACGCGGGCCTTGCGTTCCTCTTTCGACTTGCACCAGATGAACTCTTCGATGTCTGGGTGATTGACGTCGAGAATGCACATCTTCGCGGCACGTCGGGTCTTGCCACCGCTCTTGATGGTGCCGGCGGATGCATCGGCGCCGCGCATGAAGCTCACCGGTCCGCTCGCTGTGCCACCCCCGTTGAGGTGTTCGTAGCTGGAGCGGATTCTCGACAGGTTGACTCCCGACCCCGACCCGCCCTTGAAGATGATGCCCTCCTCGCGGTACCAGTTGAGGATCCCGTCCATCGTGTCATCGACCGAGAGGATGAAGCACGCGCTGGCCTGCTGAGGCACTCCGGGAACGCCGATGTTGAACCACACCGGGCTGTTGAACGCGGCGCGCTGGGTGACGAGGATGTACTTCAGTTCGTCCTCGAAGGCCTCGGCTTCGGTGGAGTCGACAAAGTACCCGCCCTCGACACCCCACCGGCTGATGGTCTCAGCCACCCGGTCGATCACCTGGCGCAGCGAGGATTCGCGCTGTGGGCTGCCGGGAGATCCTCGGAAGTACTTCTGAGCGACGATATTGGTGGCGTTCAGCGACCAGGTGACGGGGAACTCGACGTCGAGTTGTTCGAAAGCCACCGAACCGTCTTTCCAGTTCGAGATGCGGGCATCACGACGCTCCCACACGACCATGTCGAACGGGTGCACGTCGGGGTCGGTGAAGTGGCGCTGGATACCGATGGAAAGACGATCTGGCGCCAATGACATGGAGACTCCTCTGAGAGCGTTGGGTCGACGAAACGACAACAGGATTGTGCGACGAACGTGCGAATAACTGACTGCGACTACATCGGCGACGGTGACGCCTCGTCGATGGGGACCACAACATGTAGTGGTGGGAGGCCCCCACAACGGCGGACACCACAAGTGGTTGGAGAATTACAGCACTGTAGTTACATCGCTGTCAACCATTCCCGTGAAATTTCGGCCGTTTCCCATCGTGACTCTTGCGACACGCAACGCAGCGCGCGAATGTCGCGCACTGCGTGGCCAGCGATGCGTGGTCGCAGGTTCGGAACCCACGCCCCACAGCAACTTCCGTGATTCAACAAGATGTGTACTGACCATCCGCGCCACGCACCGCTGTCCTCGACACAGAGAAACCTATGCGCGCTGACCTGTGGGGAGGAAGAGGTACAACCCTGTGGATTATCTGTGGACACTCGCGCGACACCCGGCAAACACCGCTATGTCACCTTGTGTTCATTTCTGTGCTCATTGCGCACGGTGATGTCGAGACCCATCCAGCCTCGCATCGCAGACCGGTACGAAAAGCGGTGCGGATACTGTCCGGTTCGTTGCCAATGTATGGCATCCTCGTACCAATGCGACGGTTGTACCCCCACCCGACGGGGACCATCAGCGTGCTAGAGGCCTACGCAGCATCGCGACCACGCCCGATCGAACGGCCGTGGCTCGGTCTGTGCATGGTCGGAAGTCTCGATGGCACGACGGTCGTCGACAACGCATCACGCGCATTGTCGAACCCTTGCGATGTGGAGGTGTTGTTGACGTTGAGGAACCTGGCCGATGTGCTGATCGTCGGTGCGGGGACCGTCCGGGCTGAGCGATATGGCCCGCCGCGCAAGGCCGGTCAGCGGGTAGGGGTCGTCACTCGAACCGGCGACCTGCCGATGGATACCGCACTCTTCACGTCGGGTAGAGGGTTCTTGATCATGCCCGAACGCGCTCCAGTTGTCGGTGTACCGTCGATTCGTGCAGGGACCGACACCGTCGACCTCGGTGCTGCATTTGCCCAGATCGATGCTGACTTCATTCAAGCTGAGGGTGGGCCCGCGTTGAATGCTGCGCTGGCCGAAGCCGACTTGATCGACGAACTCAATCTCACCATCTCACCGCAGATCAGCGGTGGTGACGGGCCGAGACTGACCTCGGGTGCCGAGCCGATGCTGCGGCGGATGGACCTTGCCCATGTCTGCGAGGACGACGGCTTCTTGTTCACTCGCTATCTTCGTCGCAGGCCGTGAGGTTGATACCGGTTGCTCAGACTGTTCACGATTGAAGATTCTTCAAGAGGCGCAACTCGCGCTGGAAGTCGGCGGCAGCATCGAAGCCCTTGTACACACTCGCGAAGCGCATGTACACAACCTCATCGAGTCCGCGTAACCGTTCGAGCACACAGTGGCCGATGCGGGTACTGGTGAGGTCGCCGGTGTGAGCGCGAAGCTCGTCTTCGACCTCTTCAGCTAGGCCTTCGATCTGTTCGAGTGTTACCGGCCGACCCTTGGCGGCCGCCGCAACACCGGCGATGATCTTGATTCGGTCGAACGGCTGGCGCCCACCGCCCGTCTTGGTGACTAGGAGCGCGACTTCCTCGAGGCGTTCATACGTCGTGAACCGGCCTGAGCACTTCCCGCACGACCGACGGCGACGGATGGAAGAACCCTCGTCGGTCTCGCGAGAATCAATCACCTTGGTGTCATCGGCGTGGCACTTCGGGCAGCGCATGAGTGCTGACGCTACCTCACCCGTCACGGAAGGCGAAGAAGCTCACCAACAGTGATGGCGGTACCACCATTCATAGCGACCAGCGCATCGACGTATTCGGCTAGCCCGGTGCCAGGCCGCAACCGTTGAGCGATGGACCACAGCGTGTCGCCGGATTGCACGACGTAACTGGATTGCACGACGTAGCTGGATTGTCGGCCGACCGTGGACCCGACGGCAGGATCGCTTCCACGGTCGGCCAGACCCTGCTGAGTTGCCAGCGCCAGGCTGCCAACAAAGGTGAACAAGAATGACAGAGCGACCACACGCCGCCGGACATACGTGGCATGAGACGTTCGGGGGCGCAAATACCGAGATGGCAACGCAACGACGTAGAGCGCGTGACCCTGCACCACGCTCGTCATCTTGGTTGTCGGTGCCATCGTTGCCGCCACGTCGAAATCCTTTCGCTGCTTGCGCCGCCGGAGAAAGCCAGCGTTACGCCCGAAGAGTGGTTGTTGCATCGAACGCCCGTACGGCGAACGACTGTTCGTGCAGTATGGCGAACAGTCGTTCGGGCGTCAACCCCCAATCGAACAAATGTTTTACGAACGGGTGTTTGACTCATGGGCCGAACGCGCGTACGCTGTGGTCATGGCCGATCAACTCACCGCCCGCCAGAAGGGCATCCTCGACGTCATCGAAACCAGCATGCGTGAGCGCGGTTATCCGCCGAGCGTGCGCGAGATCGGCGAACAAGTAGGGCTCACTTCACCGTCCACCGTGCACAGCCACCTCGCCTCGCTCGAGCGAATGGGGTTTCTTCGCCGCGATCCGACCAAGCCGCGGGCAATCGAGGTGCGCTACGACCCATCATCGGGGGCAGCGATCGAACGCCGTCCCGTGCGCCATGTTCCACTTGTCGGCGATGTCGCCGCCGGTACCGATGTGTTGGCACAAGAAAACGTCGAGGAGCTGTTCCCGCTACCCGAAGACTTCACCGGTACTGGTGATCTCTTCATGCTCCGCGTGCGGGGCGACTCGATGGTCGGGGTCGGCATCATGGATGGCGACTTCGTGGTCGCCAGAGCCCAGCCCACGGCACTCAATGGCGAGATCGTCGTAGCCGGTATTCCGGGCGAAGAAGCGACAGTGAAGACCTACCGGCGCAGCGGTAGCAAGGTCACGCTCATCCCGTCCAATGATCGGCTTTCACCGATGGTGTTCAATGCCGCCGAGGTCACGATCTTCGGCCGTGTCGTCACGGTGATGCGACGGATGTAGACGCAACGACTGGGTTGACCTCTTGGCGATCGGCTTCTCGGCCCGCAGCCGAACGCCAAGAGTTTGGCCGACCAAGACGGCGACAGCAGTTCCTCATTCAGATCAGCCTTGTGGCGGTTGCGGCCATCCGCCCGGTGCCATTGGCGGAGGGCTCGGTGCTGGTGCTGGTGCAGGCTGTTGTGCCGGGGGGATGTAAATCGGCTGCTGCTGTTGCGGCGGTGCAACGCCGAACGAGGTCGGTGCTGGGGCATAAGCGCCTGGCTGTTGGGCGGCCCATTGCTGCGGTGCTCCACCAGGGGCTCCCGGTGGTGGCGATTGTAGTGTCGCCGGTCCACTCGCCTTGCGGCGGAGTCCCAACAGGATCAGCGCCAAACCAAGTACGCCTCCGCCGATCATCGCCGCGAGGCCGATCGTCTTCAGTCCTGCACCACTCTGCTTCGGATTCTTGCCGACTGAGACGGCGAAGTCGCTCTCATCCGATGCGACAGTCAGTTCGAACGTGCCTGCGGCATCGATCGTGACGCTGTTGATCGGCTTGCCGACAAACCCGGCCGCGTCGTACGACGCTCCGACCCCGTCGTCGAGTGAAACCTCGTCACCGCTGTCGTTGACCATGGTGAGTGTCACGTCGGGCAACGACGAACCGCCACGATCGTAGGTGGCCTCGGTGTTCGAACAGTCGCCCCTCACAGAACCAATCGAACCCTTGGTCTCGACGAACACCGTGAACGTACCCGCTTTGTCGAACTCAAGGGTGGTGGTACAGCCGACCGGTGCTCGGGCCAGGCTCTTGACGCCGTCTTCCACTTGTGATCCCGCCGTGACAAACGCAGCAGCCCCGCCGCCCACGCCACCGATCAGCACCACCAATCCGGCGATGAGCATGCCCTTGCGACGTGACCCGCTCGGAGAAGTGGAAGCCGGCGCAAACGGCTCACTGGGCTGTTGCACCATGGGTGGTAGTCCGGTCGGCGGACCACCGTATTGTGGCTGCGAAACACCAGGTTGGCCGGGAATTGGTTGATATGACATTCAGAGCACCCCCAGTCGCTGAGCGACTCGTTCGATTCGGTCCTTAGGTTGTACCACGGCGACACGTACGTTGTGTGCACCGCCTGCTCCGTAAAAGTCGCCAGGGCTCACCAGCGCACCCCCGTCAGCGGCCAAACGCTGCGCGAATGCCCACCCGTCGAGAGCATCGAACCACAAATAGAACCCACCGGCGGGCAGTGAAATGTTGAGCCCCGACCACGACGACAGAATGTGCGAGACTCGTTCGAGTCGTTCCAGATACAGGTTACGTTGCACCAACACGTGAGCGTCGTCGGCCAACGCGGCCAACCCGGCTGCCTGAGCGGGGCCTGGAACCATCATCCCGACGTGCTTGCGGATCTCTTTCAGGTAGTTCACCAACGCTTCATCCCCGGCGTAGAAGCCCACCCGCACACCAGCAAGATTGGAGCGCTTCGAAAGTGAATGCACCGCCACCACCCCGTCGAGCCCGGACTCGAGGATCGTTCGCGGGCGGCCATGCCAGGTGAACTCTGCGTAGCACTCGTCGCTGAACACCGGTACGTCATGGGCGCGGCCCCACGCCGCCGCGGCATCGAGATCGGTGAGTGCACCGGTGGGGTTCGACGGGCTGTTCACCCACAACATCAGGGCGCGCTCGGCGTCACTCGGAGCAATCGCGTCGAAGTCGATTCCACCATCAAGTCGGGCCGGCACCGGTACGGGCCGACATCCCGCCAGCACTGCGCCCATTTCGTACGTGGGATAGGAAATGGCCGGAAAGAGCACCGTGTCACGATCGGGAGTGCGGAGCTTGAGATATTGCGGAGTCGTACCCACGAACTCCTTCGTGCCGACACATGCTGCGATCTGAAGGGGCCCAACATCGATGCCGAATCGGCGATGAATCCACATGCTCATCGCCTCGCGTAACGCGAGCGACCCAATGCTTGCGGGGTATCCACGTTCGCTACCCGAGTGAGCCAATGCATCGAGCACCGCTGGTATGGGCGGATCACATGGTGTGCCAATCGACAAATCGACGATGCCACCACCATGGTGGGCGCCTAGCGCGGCAAGACGATCGAGTCGGTCGTACGGGTACGGGGGTGGGACGAATCCCTCAGGCCTGGACATGCTTCATCAGTGTGCCGGAAGTCGGGTCGGTACTACGAACGCGGCTCGATCGGCCGAACCGTCACTGAAGAGGCGGAGTTCGGGCAACGACGTACTCCGACAGACGGCCGACCGACGCATCGGCGAGTCGTGCGCGCACGCGGACGCCCTGCTCCTCGTGTGCGGTAGAGACGACCTCGCCCTCGCGGTGGACCGCCGCCAAGATGTCACCGCGCTCGAACGGAATCAGCAACTCGACCACCTTGGAGATTGAGCGCAGCCTGTCGCCAAGGGCCAGGAGCAACTCGTCGACTCCATCACCAGTGAGCGCGCTGATGGCGAGCGACCCCTCATGCGTGCTGACCAACTCGTCCGCCACCTCGGCGGCGCGATCAGACTTGTTGAAGACCAACATCTCGGGCACCTCGAGGGCGCCGATCTCACCGAGCACCTTGCGAACCGCCGCGATCTGACCTTCTGGGTCCGGGGCGGCGGAATCAACGACATGCACCAAAAAGTCTGCTGCGCTTGCTACTTCGAGCGTGCCCTTGAACGCCTCGATCAAGCCGTGAGGTAGCCGCCGAACAAAGCCGACAGTATCGGTGAGCAAGACAGGCTCGCCGCCGGGCAGCGACAGTCGTCGGGTGGTGGGGTCGAGGGTCGCGAACAACCGATCCTCAACCAGCACGCCGGCTTGCGTCAGTCGATTCAACAACGCGCTCTTGCCTGCGTTCGTGTAGCCAACGATCGTGACCGCCGCCAGACCGCTACGCGACCGACTCTTGCGCTGAAGTTGACGCGTGGACAGCAGGTCGGCGAGGTCGGTCTCGAGTTTGGTGATGCGGCGACTGAGTGTTCGCCTGTCGGTCTCGAGTTTGGTCTCACCCTTGCCACGAGTACGAGTGCCAATACCGCCCGATTGCTGAGACAGATTGCCTTTGATGCCGCGACGCAGTCGCGGCCGACGGTACCGCAGCAACGCCAACTCAACCTGAGCCTTACCTTCCAGCGTGTGGGCGTTCTGACCGAAAATGTCGAGGATCACCGCCGTGCGATCGAGCGCGGTTCGACCCAGCAGCTTTTCGAGATTGAACTGTTGAGCTGGGTTGAGGTCGTTGTCGAACACGACTGTGTCAGCATCGACAGCGAGGCAGAGGTCCCTCAATTCTTCGACCTTGCCCTTGCCGATGTACCAGGTATGGTCGGGTGCATCCCGCTTTTGAACGAGCCGACCTGCCTCGTCGGCGCCCGCTGTATCGACGAGCAACGCGAGCTCGTCGAGTCCGGCCTCGGTATCGGCGTCGGTATGGCCTGGCAGGGTCACGCCTACCAACACGATCCGCTCGCGCTTGGTCCGCTCAATCAGTGTTGCGCCGAGTGCCTGGTTGTACGGACTATTCATGAGTGAATGCTCTCGTAATGATAGGAGTGCACCGCGACAGTGCCGATGAACACGGTCGGGCCGATGAGTGTGACATGACCCGCAACAGGCTCATCGAGGTGAACCGTTGCGGACCCGCCATCCATGTGGACAACTACCTGGCCGGTTCCGGCGGGCACAAAACCCCATGACACAGCAGCCCAGGCGCTGGCGCACGCACCGGTGCCACATGCTTCGGTGATACCGGCACCTCGCTCGTGAACACGCATCGTGATGGCATCGGGCTGCGGCCCCGGTTCGATGATCTCGAGATTCGTCCCCGGTACCTGTCGGCCGAGATCTGCCAGATCGACGGCCGTGACATCATCGACGCCAACAACGGTATGAGGGTTACCGAGGCTGAGGTGTGCTACCGGCCGATCAGGATTACAACCGAGTGCTTGCCACCCGGCAGGCGGCGCGCCTGGTAACACCGGCCCCATGTCGACACTGACATCAAGCGTGTCATCTCGGTCGGTAGCCAAGAGTTGCACCAGTCGAGAGCCGGCGTCGGTCAGGATCAACTGAGGCCTCAGATCGCCACGTCGGGCGGCCAGCGCTTGAGCGAAACAGCGGATGCCGTTGCCGCTCATCTCGGCACGACTGCCGTCGGCGTTGTACAGCACCATCCTGGCTGCGTACCCCGGCTCGGATTCTCCGACCAGTAAACCGTCAGCCCCAATGCCGCGCCGCCTGCTGCACAGCCGTACGGCGAGCGCGGCGAGATCGTCGACGTCGGGATGGAAGACGACCAGGAAGTCGTTGCCCAGACCATGGTGCTTGGAGAGTTCGAGGATCATTGCCGGTTCAAGTCTCTCAGAACGGGCAGCACTTCTGCGACCGGATTGCGAACCACGTCGAGCCAGTGCACCCGCGGATCACGTCGGAACCAACGTTCTTGACGAACGGCGAACTGCCGGGTACGTACCACGATCTGCTCGATCGCCTCAGAACGTGAGGATCGTCCTTCGAGATGGTCGATCAACTCTTTATAGCCGAGCGCCTGTCTCGCCGTGCGCGACAGTCCACCCGGTGCTGCTAGAAGCGACGTGACCTCGTCTACAAGGCCACGATCGATCATGTGGTGGACCCGGCGTTTGATCCGGGCGCCCAGTTCCGCACGTGGCCACCGCAGACCGACCATCGTGAACGGCACCTCGGGGTAACTGTTCAACCCGGGTCCGAACGAACTGAACAGACGTCCACTCCCCCGGCACACTTCGAGCGCACGTACGACCCGCCTCGTGTTGGTCGGCTCCATCCTTGACGCCGCGACCGGATCAAGCGCCTGCAAGTCTGCATAGACCGAGAGAACTCCCTCGTCCTGTGCGCGTTGTTCGAGTTCGGTGCGCAACGAGGGCCAAGTTCCCGGTATCTCCATCGGATCGGTGATCGCGCGCAAGTACAACCCGGTGCCCGCGACCAGCACTGGAAAGCCCCCACCGTTGGCGATCATTTCCAGCGCCGCTCCCGCCGCTGTGACAAACTCGGCCACGGTGAAGTCGTCACCAGCATCGGCCAGGTCGAGTCCATGATGCGGCACCTCGACGCGATCGGTGGTCGTTGGCTTCGCCGTACCGATGTCCATCCCCCGGTACACCTGCATCGCGTCGACCACAACGATCTCGACCCCAGTTGTGGTAGCTGCGTACGCCATTGCGACATCGCTCTTACCGCTCGCTGTCGGACCGAGCACCACCAGCGGCAACCTCGACACTGCCGAACTCAACCTGCCAAAACGGCAAGGCGCCGTTTGTGGGTCGGCTCGCTGAGCAACTCGCGGAACTCTCCGACAAGGTGATGCGGTGCGGCGCCGGTGACCTCGACCGTTGCGTAGGCACCGGCACGGATCGGGCGCAGCGGCGTGAAGTGTACGAGCTTGTTCTGACGAGTTCTTCCCGACACGACCGACGGATCTTTCCGGCTCGGACCCTCGACCAGAACTTCTTCGACACGGCCGATCCGGTCGCGATGCTTTGCGAGCGCGCTGCGTTCGACAACGACACGGAGTCGCTCGAACCGTTCGGCGACGACGCTTGGCGCCACGAAGTGGTCGACCAGCGTGGCAGCCTCCGTGCCCTCGCGTGGCGAGAACAAGAACGTGTAGGCGTAGTCGTACTCCGCTGCGGCGGACACTTCGAGCGTGCGCTCGAAGTCGTCGTCGGTTTCGCCAGGAAATCCGACGATGATGTCGGTCGACACGGCGAGGTCGTCGATCGCGACACGACCCTGTTGCAAACGATCGAGATACCGCTCTGCGGTGTAGCCACGGTGCATCACCGCCAGCAATCGATCAGAACCGGATTGCAGCGGATAGTGGAGGTGTTCGCACACCGCAGCATTCGCTGCCATCGCCGCGAACGTGTCGGCACGCATGTCCTTTGGATGGGGACTCGTGAACCTCACCCGGCGCAGTCCGGGCACCGCTGCGACCTGACCGAGCAGCTCGGAAAACAACGGTCGGAGCTTTACCGCGCCATCACCTCCCTGGCGTGCCGAGAGCTGGATGTCGCGCCCATAGCTGTTGACGTTCTGGCCGAGCAGCGTGACCTCGGAAACCCCTTGGGACACCAACAGTTGGACCTCGTCGACGATTTCAGCGAACGGACGACTGATCTCCGCGCCACGCACGCTGGGCACAATGCAAAATGCGCACGAGTTGTCGCAGCCAATCTGGATCGTGACCCACGCGTTGTAGGAGTTCTCACGCCGCGCCGGTAGCGCTGAGGGGAATTGAGCGTGATCGTCGAGAACCGCCGCGTCGAAGATCTCAGTCACCGAGCCGTGGACTGTGGCATGCTGCAAGAGTTCACTGGCCCGATGGACGTTGTGGGTACCTAGGACAACGTCGGCCCAAGGAGCGCGCTGTCGGACCGTATCGCGATCCTTCTGTGCAAGACAGCCCGACACCACGATCTGGCGGCCTTCCTTGAGCGCCTTCCATGCCCTCAGATGTCCGAGATTGCCGTACAACTTGTTGTCGGCGTTTTCCCGAATGCAACAGGTGTTGAGCACCACCACATCGGCTTCGTCTTGATGGTCGACAGCAACCATGCCGTCTGCATCGAGTAACCCAGAAATTCGCTCGGAGTCGTGCTCGTTCATCTGACACCCGTAGGTATGCACGATGTATCGACGGGTCACAGCGAATCAGACTATCTCTGGCAGCCAGATGCGCACCGTTGTCGGCCGTGTCGGCCGGGTGGTCGCCGAGACGGCGGCGACCACCCGGTAGATCAGGAGACGATCGTGATTGGTGCGTCGTCGTCGACAGTGAACCCGGTGGTTGCAGCGACATCTTCGGGACCGGCCTCGCCGATACCCGCCTGTTTGCGCACCCGGTCGGAGATTTCCATCATCACCTCGGGGTTCTCGATCAGATAGTTCTTGGCGTTCTCACGACCCTGGCCGAGCTGCTCACCCTCGTACGTGAACCATGCACCCGACTTCTTGACGATCGCCATGTCGACTGCCATGTCGAGCAGCGAACCCTCACGGCTGATGCCCTTGCCGTACATGATGTCGAACTCGGCTTGCTTGAACGGCGGCGCGACCTTGTTCTTGACGACCTTCACCCGCGTGCGTGACCCGGTGATCTCGGTGCCATCCTTGATGCTCTCAATACGACGGATATCGAGGCGGACCGACGAGTAGAACTTCAGCGCCCGACCACCTGGGGTGGTCTCGGGTGATCCGAACATGACGCCGATCTTTTCGCGCAATTGGTTGATGAAGATTGCAATGGTATTGGTCTTGTTGACGTTGCCGGTGAGTTTACGCAGCGCCTGACTCATGAGACGTGCTTGCAGACCGACATGGGTGTCGCCCATGTCGCCCTCGAGTTCGGCACGAGGCGTAAGAGCTGCCACCGAGTCGATGACGACGATGTCGATCGCTCCGGACCGGATGAGCATGTCGGTGATTTCGAGTGCTTGCTCGCCGGTATCTGGCTGCGAGATCAGCAGCTGATCGATATCGACCCCGATGGCCCGGGCGTACACAGGATCCATCGCGTGTTCGGCGTCGACATAGGCACAAATGCCACCGTTGCGTTGCGCCTCGGCCACGACATGCATGGCGAGCGTCGACTTACCCGAGGATTCGGGACCGAAGATCTCGACGATACGCCCACGAGGCAAGCCACCCACGCCGAGCGCTAGGTCGAGCGACAGCGCACCTGTCGAGATGGTCTCGATGGCCATGGAACTCTTTTCGCCCATCCGCATGATGGACCCTTTACCGAACTGCTTGTCGATCTGGCCAAGTGCCATCTCGAGTGCCTTGTCGCGGTCATTTCCACGCATTGTGTACTCCGTTTCTGCCTTCGGGTTTCGGGGTAGTGGTGTGATCTGGTGTGGTGTGATCTGGTGTGAATAGGGAGCCGCTTTTCACGGCGCCGAACGTGCTCGAGAACCTGCAGCCCGCACCGTACGGAAAGGGTGTGACAGGGTTTCGCCGGAGGCGAGATTCGGGTGGGATGGTGGACCGTCGTGGTCCGAATCACAGCAGTGTAACTACGAACAGTCGTTCGATCAAGTCTTTCCTTCGTGACCGACAAAGAAAGTCCAGTCGACCCGGCGCGATAGCGGGGCGTAACGTCGCAGACATGGACCAACCTCAGTTCGAGACCCTGCTCGTCGACATCCACGGACCAGTCGGATCCCTGCAGTTGAATCGGCCCGAGCAGCTCAATCCACTCAGCATCACGACGCTCTACGAACTCGAAGAGGCGGCCCGATGGTTCGACCAGCACCATGATCTGAAGGTGGTGATCATCTCCGGAGCGGGACGCGCGATGTCGTCCGGGGCCGACCTTGGCGGCTTCGCCGGTGCAACTGCGACCCGCGAAGACCGCGAACAAGGAGGCCGGATGGCTCGGGCGATCGAAGAGATGCGGGCAGTCACCATTGCGCGGATCCACGGGTGGTGTGTCGGTGGTGGCTTCGTCTTGGCATCAGCATGCGATCTCCGCGTTGCTGGCGCGTCGACATGGTTCAGTATTCCCGAGGTCGACCTGGGTATTCCGCTCACATGGGGAGCAATCCCCCGACTCGTTCGCGACATCGGCCCTGCGCTCACGAAGGAACTGGTGATGACCTGTCGCCCGTTCGACGCCGAGGAGGCGAGGTCGATCGGTTTCCTCAACCGGGTGGTCGCCGATGACGAACTGGTGAACGAGGTCGATGCACTCGCTGCAACGTTGGCCGGCAAGGCGAAGCTGGCCTTGCTTGCCACGAAGTCTCACGTGAACGCCGTCTCCGAGACGATGGTCGGCACCGCTCGCAGTTGGGCCGATGCCGATTCGCTGTCGGCCGGGTTCGCTGACCCCGAGGGAAGAGCGAAAGCACAGCAATACCTGGAGCGTCGCCGATCACGTGCGCGGTGACCGGCCACCGCGGCCACCGCGGCCACCCGATCGCCGAGCACCGGCCGGCAGGGTTGCGGTGCGAGTCGACGATTCGGCACACGCTGCCGCTGCGTCGTCCAACTCCGTTTGGTCGGGCGGGTGCACCCGAAGGTCGATGGCGAGCCAAATGGTATATGTGAACGGATAAACAGCCACCGGAACCGTTGCCGCCATTGCGCATAGCGCAACGACCAGCGGTACCGCTGGGATCGTGGGCGCGGTATCAATGATGACGATGGCCATTACCACGGCGACAGCGGCGAATGTGAGAATCGTGTTGATCGTGATGGCACCCATCTCGAAACCGACCTCACGACGCCAACGGATCCCACACGTTCGACATCGGTCGTGGCGGCGGAACCATCCCTTCAAGAAGGTGCGCCGTGACCCGCACTGCGGGCACCTCAGCGAGCATGCTCGGCAGAGCATCGTGGGAAGGTTCTCATGATCGATCAACACCGCGGAACTCTACGCGGAACGAGTTGCCGTCGGGTTCTACCCTTTTGCGCGTGAATCGGCCACAATAGGGAGGTGCAACGTTCTCTCGCCGGTCTCTTCTTTGCCGCTGCCTTTCTTTGTTGCTGTCTGGCCATCTCCGGTTTCCTCCTTCAACAGACCCTCTTCGCTCCCGGCACCACCCGCGAGTCGGCCGGCGCAGTGCTGAGCGATTCCACGGTGAGCATGAAACTCGTCGATACCATTTCCGCCGCCGCTGCGCCGGTTCTCGGCGAGCCGGAGGCCAGCGTCAATGCCACGGTTTCCTTGGTGCTCAGTACCAAAGCAGGCGCAAAGCTGCTCGCCGACGTGCTGCACGACGCGCACGCCCGCCTCATCGGCGACAGCGACGACCCCGTCGTCATCACGCCCCAAGAGGTGGTTCAGGTTGTCCGCGACGAACGTGCAGCAGCAGTGCCGGCGATCGTTCTCGACGTACCGCGCGTCACCGCTCTGGTCGTCACCAGGGGCATCGTCAGTTGGTTGGTCCCATTGGCGGCGATAGGCGTCGTGGTGTTCTTGGTGCTGTGCTTCCTCGCCCATCCCGATCGCGCCGCGCTGGTACGCACGCTCGGACTCGGGCTCATCGTGCTCGCCGCGCTTGTCGGGCTGTTCGGCTACGTGATTCCGAAGTTCATTCCGACGGTGCTGTCCGACAGCGTGTATGCACGTATTCCACCGCGGTTAGCAGACGACCATGCGACCCTGACCGTGTTCACGTGTCTGGTAGTGGCAGGCGTTGGATTGGCGCTGTTTGCCGCTTCAGCCCGTATGGGACGCGGCCGGAGATGGAGCACGCCGATCAGCAGCTATCGCTACCGCGAAGAACGCCGGTGGAGCTGAACCGCCAGTTGATGGTCACGCGAGCAACACCGTGCACCGCGGCTGCGAACCATGTCTGATTCGTCGGTCAGGCCGTGAGTTCGGTGACGAATTCTTGGAACACTTCCGCATAGTGCATGACGTCGCTGTCGGCGTGCAGCACCGAAATGAGCCACTGCTCATCGAGGCCCGGCGGTAGCAGCACACCACGATTGATTCCGTGCATCCACTGTGCGAATGCAAGATCGAAATCGGTCGCTTTGTAGTCACGGTAGTTCTCGATCGGCCTCTCTGCCCACGTGACACAGCCCTTGGCACCAAACTGCACCGTATGGGCCGGCAGTGATGCGGCTTCGATGATGGATTGGCACGCGCCGACCAGGCGAGTGTTGCGATCAATGGTGGCCTGGGTCGCCTGCGGAGTGCAGACTTCGGTGAGCACGGCTCGTGCCGCGGCCATGCACAACGGGTTGCCGTTGTAGGTGCCGAGATGGACCACCTTGCCCGACGTGATCTGATCCATGCACTCACGCGTACCGCCGAACGCTCCGAGAGGAAGCCCTCCACCGATACTCTTCGCGAGTGCTACGAGGTCCGGTGTAACGCCGACCACGCCGGTGGCACCTCCCCACCCCGCCGTGATGCCGGTCTTGACCTCGTCGAAAATGAGCATGGTGCCGTACTTGCGGGTGATGTCACGAACAGCCTGCAGATAGCCGGATTGCGGCATGCAGATACCAATGTTCTCCATCACCGGCTCGACGATGAACGCGGCGACTTCGCGACTGGCGAGGACACGTTCGAGGGCAGCCGAGTTGTTGTAGGGGATCACGATCGTGTCTCCGAGCACGGCACGCGTGATTCCGGCCGTACCGGGGATGGATCGCGGCGCATCGGCAGGGCCGGCCTCGCTGATGGGCGGCTTCATCGAGATCATCACTTCGTCGTGGTGTCCGTGGTAACCACCTTCGACCTTGACGATCTTTTCTCGGCCGGTGAGGCCACGTGCCACGCGGATCGCGTCCATGGTGGCCTCGGTCCCCGAGTTGGTGAACCTCCACAGCGGCAACCCGTAGCGAGCGCCCAGCAGTTCGGCAACCTCGGAGTTCATCTCACACGGAGTGACGAACAGCGTTCCGTCATCGAGTTGATGCTCAATCGCCGATCGGACCGCCGGATGGCAGTGACCTGCGAAGAGGGCACCGAAGCCCATGTCGTAGTCGACGTAGCGATTGCCATCGACGTCTTCCATCCACGCGTCCTGCGCGCGCCTCACGACAATTGGGTGCGGGTCGTACGACTGGAAACTGGATGGTACGCCGAGTGGCATGACTTTGCGGGCCCGTTCGCTGGCAGCTTGCGAACCTCGGGTGCGATCGATGTAGACCCGCAATTCCCGTGCTGTAATACGTTTAGCCCGGTCGGCCAGTTCGGTGTTGCGCATGGATTCCGTTGCGCTCATGGTTACTCCTCACGGATTTCGTTCCAGTGAGCATAGCTCACCACGGAATCCGCCGTGAACAGCCATGTGCGCATGTGCATGGAAATAGTGGGAGTAACTGCCCCGCATGTCTGGCAGACTAAGCGCCGCACATGGTGGTCGTAGCTCAGTTGGTAGAGCTCCAGTTTGTGGTACTGGCTGTCGCGGGTTCGAGTCCCGTCGATCACCCCGGGCCTTCGGGCCTTTAGCGTTGCCGCGCAGCGAGGTTGCTCCATACACTGCGGCGGCTGCACGCGCCTCTAGCTCAACGGCAGAGCAACGGACTCTTAATCCGCAGGTTCTGGGTTCGAAACCCAGGGGGCGCACCACATACATCCAGCTCAGAGGCACTTTCTGAGCGAGTTGCGAAAGTCTATTCAGCGAGTTAGGCACCGGGCCTGGTCTAGACACGTCAATAGACTGTCGATAGACTTTTCTCATGTCGCTCGACAGAGACCGCTTCGAGGCGAAGATCGACCGCTCCGGGTTGCATCACCTGTGGCTCGGCGCCGCCGCGACGAACGGTGTCGGGCAGGTCCGAATCGACGGCAAATTGGTCACCGCTCCCCGCGTCGCGTACGAGTTGGAGCACGGGCCACTTGCCAACGGCGATCGTGTGTTGACCTGTCCAGCTGAGCCCGGATGTGTCCGTGTCGATCATCTTCGTGTCGACCAACGTGCGTCAAGAGAGCCCGCCGCGGCTCCCCGACGCGCTGTGCGCGGCGCCGGATCGATCCAGGCAATGTCGCGTGGAGTGTGGAAGATTGGCGTCACAGCCGGCGTCGACTCGGACGGCAAGCGCCGACGAAGCTTTCGAACCGTTCGAGGGACGCGCACCGACGCTGCCAAAGCACTTGCCGCACTGGTCACCGAGGTCGGCGACGGCAGTCGACTCCCCCGTCAGGCGGACAAGCAGCTCAGCGTTGACGCCTTGGTCGAGTGGTACCTCACATTCGCCGCTGAAGATCGTGGGCTCGAGCACTCGACCATCGTCGGTTATGGAGACGCCTACACCCACTGGTTGCAAGACATCATCGGAACAAAGCGGGCCAGCTCCGTCACGATGGCCGATCTCGACAAAGCGTTCGGCCGGATGCGGCGTGCCGAGCTCTCGCACAGTCGGATGAACAACGCTCGATCGGTGCTCAGCGGTGCATACAAGTGGGGCAAGCGCCATGGCAAGGTCACTTCGAATCCGGTCGACGGGTTCGAAATCCCGGCCAGCAAGCACACTCCACGCCCGACAACCGCACCAGAAATCGAGGATCTGCTGCGGTTACTCGATGTCGCCGACGAGCACGACGAGATCCTGGCCCCCGTCCTCAAGCTCGGCGCAACGACGGGCCTACGGCGAGGCGAGTTGTCCGGCCTACGCCGTAACCGCCTCAACCTCGATCGCCGCGAATTGATCGTGGACACCGCGATCAACGATGCCGGCGGAATCGTCGTCGAGAAGCAGACCAAGACCCGCAGCCGGCGATCGGTCGCGCTCGATGCGGTAACCGTGGATCTGCTGCGCCAGCACCTCAAGGCGATGGACGACCGAGCCGAACTGCTCCGCACGAAGGTGGCCCCCGACGCGTTCGTCTTCAGCCTCGACCCGGATTGCGGGACGCCGATGCGCCCCGAGTTCCTGACACGTCGGATGCGCCAACTGCGCAAGGAGTACAACCTCACTGACGGCAGCTTCGATGCAACAATCCTGGCACTGCGCAAGTGGACGAGCAGCGAACTGATGGACGCCGGCTTCAACCCCGCCGCGGTCAGCGGCCGGCAAGGCCACACCGTCCAAGTAATGCTCCACCACTACTCGACACGCCGACAGTCCGCCGACAAAGCGGCGGCCGAACATCTCGGAGCTCGAGTGCACCAACGAGCCGGCACTGAGTAGGTCGGCGGTCCGCGCTACCGGCGACGGCTGCTGCGGAGCTTCACCGCTCGTACATCGACGACGACGAGTGACCCTCCCGCTCGAATTCTAAGCGGGAACTCTCGGCGCAGACCCGGGCGTCCTGGCGACGGTCTCAGCTCCTGCCGAGGAATCGAGACTGACGTCCCCAACCAAGAATCGATGCGCCTCACGGCTGCCACGCGCTCCGGGAACGCAGGTGGCCGGCACTTCAGGAGGTCTTGTCCCGTTGCCGCGATTTGAGGCCCCGTTGGTGGGTGAGCCTCGTAACGAAGTGTGTGTCGACGGCTACGAGCAGAGGGGGCCAAGACATTTGAGTGATTCCGAGTTGCCCGCACACAAATCGTTCCGGCAGTCGATGGATTCCGGCCGAGAGTGCTGCGCCCGGGCCGAAATGACCTCTGTAACTCACTGGGGCCTTCCGAACGTGCGCACGAGGTTCACGGCTTCGGCCACGACGGCGTCACGAAATCTGATTTTGACAGGCATGTATTGACGGAGGTGCAAGTGGTGAGCGAACCGATTGACGAGTGGAGCGCAATGCCGCTCATGCTGACCGTCGAAGACGCCGCGCGGGTGCTTCGCATCGGCAGGTCCAAGGCGTATGAGATGGCGAAGCTGTACACCGCCAGCGGCGGGACCGCCGGACTCGCATGCCTGCGTCTTGGTGATCTGCTTCGCGTCCCCAAGTTCGCGTTGCACGAGTTCGTGACCACCGGTCGCGTCGTGCAGCTCATCCCGCAACACGTCGCGAACGCGACTCCCGACGCGACTGCCTCGCGCAAGCCGGCGTCCAAGTCTCGCGGCACGGATCGCGCTCAGTTGTCGTTGCTCGGATCGGACTGACCGATGGCCGGTCGATGGAGGACCTCGGTAAGAGCACATCCCGAATTGAACAGACAGGTGCCCGCGGGTTGGGGTGTGTGGTGATTCGGGTGACGACGTTGTACGCCGCGACTGCGTCGGCGACCGCGAAGTACTACACGCGCTATCTGACGGACGCGCCGGGCGAGGTCCCGGGCCAGTGGGCCGGCAATCAGGCCGGCCTGCTCGGTCTCAACGGGGTGGTGTCG
>JANYDH010000211.1 GCA_025359865.1 Actinomycetes bacterium
TGTGGCCTACTGCTTGACCATCACGCTGAAGATTCGGTCGTTAGCAGCGCAGCAGCAGCGCAGTTAGCAGCGCAGCTCCCCGACGGAATGGAGCACCAGAGCCTGGACATTTGCAAGAATGAACCCGTGACACTTCGTCGACTGGCCGAGCTCCCCAGGCCGCTGGCCTTCGTGTTCCCTGGCGGTGGCGCGCTCGGTTCGTATCAGGTCGGCGTACTGAAGGCGTTGACTGCAGCAGGGGTCGAGGCCGACCTGCTCATCGGCGCATCGGCGGGCGCGGTCAACGCGTCGCTGTTCGCGTGGAACTGCGACAGCGACGGCGTTCGCAAGCTCGAGCAGATCTGGGTAGGGCTGAAACGGCGCGACCTGCTTCGGGTGCGACCCGGCCGTGTCGCTCTCGCGCTCACGGGGCACCGGCCGTCGTTTCTCGACAACCGTGACGGCGAACGCTTTCTGCGACAACACCTCGGGTACCGGAGAATCGAAGATGCCCTGCTACGACTTGCGATCGTCGCCACCGATCTGTCCACCGGCGAAGGCGTGGCGATCACTAAGGGCGAAGTGGTCTCGGCTGTACTCGCGAGCTCGGCGTTTCCCGGCCTGTACCCACCGGTACTTCGTGACGGTCGCACACTCATCGACGGCGGTGTGGTGGCCGACATCCCACTCGACCTCGCCGTCGAGTTAGGTGCACGAAGCGCGCTCGTGATCACCGTGCCCCCGCTGCTCGCCGGGGTTCCAACGCATACAGCGATCGAAATCCTGTTTCGGGCGTCGACCTTGGGAGTCGAAGCCCACGGGCGGACCACGATGAGGCGGCCACCGGCTGGTTTGGAAGTCGTCGAGGTGCCCGCCAACCCGTCGCCGATCACGACCTTCGCTGTTGGCCGATCGGGATCAGCCATCGACGAAGCGTTTCTCGCTACGGCAACGTGGTTGGCGAGCACCTGGACAGGGTGAGTACCCGCAGGTCGCACCCCATGCTCACGGTCAGTCGGCGACGGAGGCCGGCACCCAACTCCCGTGGAATCCGGACGGGATCCGCGGCAGATGCACGGTGGCGACCGGCTCGTTGGCCATCGTTGCAGCGTCGTAGATGACGTACTCGCTACTGTCCGATGAGGCGTCGTAGACGTAGGTCATGACGTAGCCATCGTCTTCGGTGCGGGCCGACGCCGACGGGACGAACACGGGCTCGCCCGACTGCCGGCCGACACCGACGTCGATCATGCTGCGGACACCCGACTCGCGGTCGTACTTCACGATCGCGCCGCTTGCCGACATCGGGTCGGCCAACGTCTCGGCCGTACCGGTTCCCATCATGTAGCCGTAGCGGTGCTTGAGTCCGATGACCGAGTCGGCCACCCGGGGGAACTCGGCCGGCATGTCGTCGATCTGCTCCTCGGCCACCTTGCCGGTGGTGGTGTCGATCGTCCAACGGTGCAGCATCGGGTTCGGGAAGTCCATCGCCCCGTCACGCCAGATGTGGTCGAAGCGAGCAACGTCGAGCACGAAGTTGTTGCCGTCCTCGTATGCGTTCATCGGATGGAACACGTAGCACGGATCGATGTCGTACCACACGACCGATGCGTCATTACCGTTGCGGGGCATGACACCCAGACGCGCCGGGTAGTCGGCATCCCAGCGGATCGGCATCTCGCCACGCAACGCCAAGTCCATGTCGAACACGGCCGGCAGATCCATGAAGATGATGTGGTTCCGGGTGACGTTGAAGTCGTGCATCATCGTCGGCCCGCCGACCGTGATCTCCTCGGACTGAACGAGCTGGCCATCGGCAGACACTCGCAAGTACGTGAGGTAGGGCGCCAGCGCCGAGTATCCGAACGCAAGCAGTTCGCCGGTTGCAGGACAGATCTTCGGATGGGCGGTGAACGAACCCTTCAGCTTGCCGTCGAAATCGGTCGCGCCGATGGTCTCGAGGTTTCCGTCGAGTACGTAGGGAAAATGCCCTTCCTCAAGGGCCAGGATCTTGCCAGCATGACCGACCACGTGGGTGTTGGCCTTGGACGACTTCATGTCGAGCGCCACTTCGAGATCGAGGATGTTGCGCTGCGGATCGGTGAAGAACGGGGTCTTCACATACCGGTTGCGGTACCACTCGGCGCTGCCATCGCGTAGCCGGACACCGTGGATCATGCCATCACCGAAGAACGGGTGGTCGCTCATCCCGGTGATCGGGTTGGCGCCGTTGCGCACATACCGACCATCGAGCTCGGATGGGATGGTTCCGGTCACCCGGAGGTCGGTAAGCGTGCGCTCGTCGTGCACGGGAGCGCCGTTACCGCGCAGGTGGGCAGGAACCTCATCGGTCATGGACATGCTGACTCCTTCAGGTACGGATGTGTGTCGACGGCGTGAGCCGAGGTCGGTGACAGTAGCACTCTTTGACCGACAAATCTACCCGTGGTAACTTACTCCGTCACATGGCAAAGGCGACCACGAAACCGACTACACAGGCCACTACACAGGCCACTACACAGGCGACCGCGCAGGCATCCACGGTTCGTCTTCCCCGGCGCTCCCCGGGCCGACCCTCGGGTGGTCGAATCATCGCCGATCGTTCGCAATTGCTGGCGGCTGCTGAACGAGCGATTCGGTCCATCGGCCCTGACGCCACCATGGCCGCCATCGCCGCCGAGGCACAAGTGACCAAACCGATCCTTTATCGAGGCGTCGGCGACAAGGACGCGCTCGTGGGTGCACTCGCCGAATTGTTGGTCGACCGGATCAACACCGCAGTCGGCGCGGCCGTGGTTGAAGCGACGAGCCCAAGCGATGGCCTGCGCAGCTTCGTTTCGGCGTACCTGAGTGTCATCGACGATGACCGCAACCTGTACCTGTTCGTCACCGCCGGCGGGTCGAGCGACGACCGGGTTGGGCAGGCGCTGCATCTCGCCGACCGTTCTGCGCACCCCATCGCCACACTGCTCGCTGCGCAACGCAATGCCGACGGAACCGATCCGTCCGTCGCGCTCACGTGGGCGTACGGGATGATCGGCACGCTGCACTTCGTCACACTCTGGTGGCTGCGTGACGGCACACTCGATCGAGATCAACTGACCAACCACCTGACCGCACTGTTGTGGTCTGGACTACGTGGCGACACCCGCCCACAAGGAGAAGCATCATGATGAGTACCGACCTGTTCAACCTGCAGGGCGAGGTGGCCGTCGTGACCGGTGCTGGCCGTGGCATCGGCGAGGGGATCGCTACTACCCTCGCCGATGCAGGCGCAGCCGTGGTCTGCGCGGCGCGTCGTCTGGACGAAATCGAGCGCGTCGCTGCCTCGATTCGTGACCGCGGTGGCCGAGCGATTGCTATCGCGACCGATGTCACCGACCGCAGTGCTGTCGATGCACTCGCCAACGCCGCTATCGCCGAATTCGGTCGACTCGACATCTGGATCAACAACGCCGGTGGCTCCCCGGTCCAAGCCCCGCTCGTGGAACTCCCCACCGATGAGTGGGACGCAACTCTGCGCCTCAATCTCACCGCTGTCTGGGTGTGCACCACGGTCGCGGCGAAGTACATGGGCGACAACGGCCGCGTCGTCAACATCTCGTCCAGGGCAGCGAACACACCCATGCCCGGAAGCGGTCACTATGCGGCGGCCAAGGCGGCGGTCAACTCACTCACCCAGACGTTCGCCAAAGAACTCGGACCGCGAATCCGGGTCAACTGCATCATGCCGGGGGCCATCCCCACCGAAATCATGATGACCGCGCTTCGGCTTCAAGATGCCGACCTGCCCGCCCTTGAACGGCGCCTGCGGCTTCCGATGGGCCGTCTCGGCACCCCGGAAGATCTGGGTGCAGCGGTGCTGTACTTCGTCTCCCCTGCATCGAGTTGGGTCACCGGTCAGATCCTCGCCGTCGATGGCGGCATGTGAGATGACCGGCATCTTGAACAGCAGGATCGTGCTGGCGCAACACCCGCAGGGCATGCCACAGCTCAGCGACTTCACGATCGAAGCTGCGATTCCCGTTGCTGCACCCGGTCCGGGCGAGGTGATCGTCGAGGTCGATGTGCTCGGAATCGATGCGTTCATCCGGACCATGCTCGAAGACCGCAAGGGCTATCACGGCTCGGTCGGCATCGGCGACACCGTGACCGCACTCGGGGTCGGTCGAATCACGCACAGTGCGGCCGAGGGATTCGAGCCGGGAGATTCGGTGTTCGGTCCGCTCGGGGCACAGACCGTCGCCCGGTTGCCGGCCGCGTTCCTGCGCAAGATCGATACCAGCGCAGTACCCGCCACCACGTATCTCGGTGCACTCGGACTCACCACCGGGCTCACTGCGTACTTCGGCATGCATGCCGTCGGCGCGATCAAGCCCGGCGACACTGTGGTGGTCTCGGCGGCTGCAGGCGCGGTCGGGTCGCTGGCCGGTCAGATCGCCCGTCTCGAAGGTGCTGGCCAAGTGATCGGCATCGCCGGCGGGCCGCACAAGACGGCGTTCTTGGTCGACGAACTGAAATTCGACGCAGCAATCGACTACAAGAACGACGACGTCGCGCTTCGGTTGAGCGAACTCGCTCCGAACGGCGTGGACGTGTTCTTCGACAACGTCGGCGGCGCGATCCTCGATGCTGTGCTCATGCAGATCCACGAAGGCGCTCGCGTGGTCATCTGCGGCGCGATCTCGCAATACAGCGACATGTCCAATGTGAGCGGACCAAGCAACTACCTCAAGCTCGCCGAACGGCACTCCAAGATGGAGGGGTTCGCGGTCACCCACTTCGCCGAACGGTTCCCCGAGGCCGAACTGGCGCTGACCGGCTGGCTAAAGGGTGGCCAACTCGTCGTGCACGAACACGTCGAACACGGGATCGAGCAGTTCCCGCGTGCATTGCAGATGCTCTTCACCGGCGGACACGAAGGCAAGTTGCTGCTCTCGGTCCGCTAACCCCTGCCCCTCCCAGCTTTGGTCGTGAGATGTCGCTGAGCGACA
>JANYDH010000215.1 GCA_025359865.1 Actinomycetes bacterium
TCCCATGTGAATCGTCCCTTCGCGGCAGATTCGCGGCTGGATGACTGGATCGACTTGGCGGAGTTGCTCAGAAAGTGCCTCTGAGCTGGGTGTTCGTGGTGCGCCCCCTGGGTTTCGAACCCAGAACCTGCGGATTAAGAGGTGAAGAAAAATCGTCCAGACGGTGCTGCACAATCCTGTGAACAGGTCTTTTGTCCGGACTTGCGTCCACCTCGTCCGCTGAGATCCAGTCTTTTGGCACCAGTTCGCCGCCGACTTCGGCACCAAGAACCTGCGGATTCCACCATTCTGAATCCGTTGCATCGGACGGGCTTGTCCAAAGTGTTCGAACGGCGGTCTATCGAGGCGTCTGTTGGCACCAAGAATCGAACTCGCCGAATTGTCACCGACCTGCGGATTCTCGAGGAGCGCGAGTCCGCAGGCCAAAATGTAGCTCAGTTCAGCCTCCCGCTGCTAGCGGAGAACGGGCCCGTTGGCCCTCACACGCCAGGGCGGCCGACTTCGCATAGGGTTGCGTCGATATAGGGTCACGCCTATACTGATGGGCATGGCGTGGACTGTCGTCGGAACAAGTCTGTTCGAGCGATGGTTCATCGGACTCGACGAGTCCGACCGTGCCAGGGTCGAAGATCGCGTCGACTTGCTCGAACAACTCGGCCCAACTCTCGGCCGACCCGTCGTCGACTCGATCAAGGCCAGCCGACATCACAACATGAAAGAACTTCGAACGGGCAGCCTCCGCGTTCTGTTCATCTTCGACCCTGCGTCGACGGCCGTGCTGCTCCTCGGAGGCGACAAACGCAATCACTGGCAGGCGTGGTACGACACGGCGATCAGGGCCGCAGACGATCTCTACGAGGAGTATCTCGTCGGGACCGACCAGACGACCAACGACATCTAGACAACGAGGACAAACGACATGGCTACCAAGAGTTGGGACGACATCAAACGGCAGCGACCGACATCATCGAAGGCGCGCGACGCCGCGCACCTCGACAACGTCGCCGAAGATCTCGGCATCCCCCTCGCTGAACTCCGCCGATTCGCCGATCTCACTCAGGTCGAGCTCGCGCATCGGCTTCTCGTCACCCAGCCCTCCGTGTCGGAGATCGAACGAAGTGACAGTCCAGCCGTGCCAACAGTGCGGCGCTAAGTCGAAGCTCTAGGTGCGCACCTCGAACTGACGGCGGTGTTCGACGACGGTCGACGCATCCCGTTGGACGTGTAGCAGCGAGCTGAGGCACGTGCATCACGTGGCCGGTTCGGAGTGGAGAGAATGGGTCCGGGCAGCGTCGTGGCCGCTCGCTTCGAATGCGCAGCTACTCGCGGAGCTGATTCTGGTTGGGTCCCGTCTGCTCACCGGCATATGCGCCGTTCGGCGTTCGTGGCGCGGCCCGTGTCAGGCGTGGTTCTGCATCGTTGTTCTGTGCGGGGTTTTCGATTTCACCGGCTGGAATGTTGTGGACCTGTCATTGGGTGAGCGGTTCGAGCACGGTGGGCATTGGGCAGTTGGTGGTGCAGGTGCTGTTCGTTGCGAGGGCTCGGATGATGCCGTCGGCGTTGCGCCATGCGGCCACGATCGTGTCGCCGGGGGGCACCTTGAACTGTTGCTTGGGTGGGTGTATCTCCGTGCCGGACGAGTCGACCGATACGAGCATGCCTGAGACCTGGCCGACGGCTTGTAGCAGTTTCGGGTCGCTGTTGCTGACGGCGACCCATCCTGTTGTTTCGGGCACGACGAGGATGTTGTTCGTGGCTGTGCCGTCGACTGCGATCGTTGCGATGCGAGTCGGGTTCTGGTGGTCGTAGGCGAGTACTGACCGTGCGTCGAGGTTGGAGATGATGACTGGGTGGGAGAAGGAGCTGGGAGCGATCGAGATCGGGTTCCACGTGTTTCCGCCGTCGGTGGATATCGAGCGCTGGGATGGGTCCGAGGCGCTGATGACGATGATGTCACCGGCGGCGTCGAAGGTGATCCGCCCGTAGATCGTGGTGGACAAGACGGTTGCGTTGTCGCCGTCAATCCTGGCGAACCGGGCGACTCCTTGTGGTGTGGTGCTCTGATCTTCGATCAGCGCGTAGACCGTTTCGCCGTGCGCCGCGATCGTGATCGCGGTCGGGGCGCCTTCGCCTGGAGGGAACTCGACGGTGCTGGTGTGGGACTGGCGGCCGTCAGCGCTGAACTGATCGAACTCGACGGGTCCGCCCGTGAGCGCAACGACGTACCCGTCGGCGGCTGCCGCGACCGCGGCGACGCCTCCGTGGAGGATTCCGTTGGGAGCGGTGAGCTGGTCGGTCGTGGTGTTGACGAAACGGAAGATGCTGTCGCCCTCGTCCCAAACGAAAGTGTCCTGTCCCGATCGCCAGTGGGATGCGCCTCGGGCCACGTCGGAACGATAGGTCCACAGCCAGGCAGGATCGTTCTGGAGCGACGGCGAGTACGCCGCCGGTTGCGCTGCCGTGACGGGCGCGGTGATTCCGTCGGGGATGATGCGAGTGAGCTGTGCTGTGAAGTCGTTCTCGCCGTAGACGACTCCGGCCGCGGTGATCGCGAGTTCAGAGATTCCGTTCGTCGACAGGGTGTCGAAGAAGAGCGAGCCGTCAGGGTGCACGCCGTGAGCGGTGAGGCGCACGACACTCCCTTGTCCTGTCCCGCTGCCGGGGTCGAGTTCGTAGCCGGCCACCCACGCTCGACCCGGCTGGCTCGGATCAGCTGTCAGTGATCCAGTCGCGACGTTCACGCGGTCGGTGATCGTGCGCGTCGCAAGGTCGATGTGCACGAGCTCGTCCGCGTCGGCCCACAAGTCGTTTCCGTTCACAGCGATCTGCACTGCACCAGACGGCGACGCGAGATCGGCGAGTACGGACACGGCCCCTGATGATGCATCAACGTCATCGATCTCACCCGTGACGGTGATCACGAACGCGTGACCGGCGTCGGCAGCAACAGCCCCCGGCCGCGATGACAGCGGCACCGTCGCGATGAGCGACCCGTCGGCTGAGTAGTGGAGCAGCTCATGTCGCCCGTTGGCGACTGCGACCCACACGTCGTTGCCGTCCGCAGCGATCGACGCAAACGGTCCGACGCCGTCCTCGACGCTCGACCCGGGCAACACAGCGTCGGACAAGACCGCGCCCGTGGTCGCGTCAACCCGAATGAGGCGAAACGTGCTGGCTGTCGGCGTGGGAGACGCGATCGCCCACACTGTCCCCTCATGGGCCAACATCGCAGCGATGGCCAAGCTCGGGATCTCGACGACGCCGATCACCTGCAGCTCCGCATCGAGGTGGAACAACAAACCGTTCGAATCCGCAACCCACAAAGTCGCGCCGTCGATTGCCAAACCCCGAGCAAAGTCAGGTGCATTGCATGTCAATATCTCTGCGCCAAGCCCGCCGCCGAGATCACGCACGTCACCGGTAGCAGCGACAGCGCTACGGCCTTCCTGCGTGCACCCCGCCGGAGGTGGCGAAGCTGACGGCGAGATCGCACCCGGCGCCAACGTCGTGGTCGCCGGCCCAGTCGTCGGCGCCGTGCTGGCCGTCGATGCCGGCGCGGTGGATTCGGGCGCGACCGAGGCGGGCTGGGTGTCAGGCGGCGGAACATCGCTGACGAGCCGTTTCGAGTCACTGGTCGTCGCGATCACAACAACCGCCGCAGCGGCAGCGGCAGCAGCGAGCATGGCACCGACGATGATCGTCCGACGACGCCGACCCCGAACACGTGCTGTTGCGTTCGCACGACACGACACGATCGAGGACAAACCGACGGCAGGGTCTGACACCTCCATCGCACGCCGCAAATCTGTAGCGGCCTGACGGCCGACATCATCGAGCGTTGGCATCATCCACCTCTTCCACACACAGGGTCCGAGCCAACGTCTGACGCGCGACCGACAGCGCACGCTTCACCGTGCCCGCTCCGACGTTGAGAACCTCGGCGATCTCGTCGACCGACATGTCGTCGATGTAGCGCAACGCGATCGCGGATCGTTGGCGAGTCGGCAACGCACGCACAGCGGTCCAAAACGCTCCATCAACGGCCGCGACCGCATCCTCACGATTGAGCACCACGATCCGGCTCAACACCTCACGCTCGCGACCGCGACGACGATGGTGATCAGTCGCGAGGTTGATCAGGACCCGACGCACCCACGCCCCAGGCCGCTCAAGCCCGCCCACCGTCGGCCAGTCACGATACGCCCGCAACAAAGCCTCGTGAGCGAGGTCGGCCCCGACCTCCGGACTACCCGACAAACTCGTACCCAACGCCCTCAACCCCACCAACTCAGCCCGGTACAGCGCCTCAAACGCCGAGTCAGACCCACGACGGTCCACACGCGGCTCCATGATCACATTCGAACACACGAACAACTTGCCGATTTCGTTGCTTCCACAAGACGTGAACCCCTGTGGACATCGGCCGTCTCCGTGACCGACACCTTCATCGAACCGTCCGGGCACGGCACAGCGCTCATCTCCAAGTGAGTTGCGTCCAGGATTCGGACAGCGACGTGCTGCCCGTGCGTGGTTTCCGTACAACCGGCGGCAAGGACGCCCGACGCAGAGATGAGGCACGCCCAGACGTGGAGTTGTCTGATGCGCCCGAGGTTGCCAGCGTCATCGCTCCCCACCCGAGCAGACTGCCCGATCCTCGCTCACGACGCAAGCGCCATTGAGGATGCAGAACGACGGGCGCGAGAGCGGCAATTCGGTATCCCGAGTCGAATGGCTTGCGACGGGTGCGTCAAGCGGTCACGCTTGGTTCGTGGCATCAAAGGCTCGCTGGGTTGTTCCAGGAGTGCTCCTGATGTGTGTTGCATCGGCCGCTTGCTCCGGGTCAAAGCCGTCGGCAACTGTCGGCGACTCGCGTGCTCCGCAAGCGTCATCGGCGTCATCCGAACCCAAGACTGTCGCGGCTTCGCTGGAATGGGGATCTGCGATGCTCGACATTGTCGAGAAGAACGCCTACTACGCGGACCGAGTGGACTTCGCCGCCGCTAGGAACGAGGTTGCGCAGGCTGCGTCGAAGAGTCTGGCGGACGTTCGCCAAGTCGGCGTCAATGTCCTTTTGAAACTCGGTGATCATCACTCTCAGCTTCTCTCCAAGAACGAATACAAAAGCCTGACCGCACAAGTGGACGAGCCCGTCTCGTCGACTCGGACGAGCGCAACGGAATTCGCCGACGGTGTCGGCCTGCTGGAGATACTGCACACCAAGGCAGTCATGCCGTCCGATCAGGCAACCACATACTTCAGTCCGGCCCGAATAGGTCTCGCGACTATCAAGGCCTGCGGGTGGATCGTCGACCTGCGTGACGACCCCGGCGGTTCTGTGGCACCAATGCTCGAAGCCGTCGCACCGCTCCTCGGTCCCGGCACCTTCGTCAGCTACAAGGATCGCGCCGGCCACGTCGACACATTCACCATCAGCGACGATCTGCACGTAATCCAACCCGGTGGTCCGAACCCGCACCCCACGTCAACCCCTGCAGTCGATCAATCAAACCTGGCCCAGGCGCCAGTCGCCGTGCTGACCAACGGAGGCACCGCCAGCGCCGCCGAGGGAGTCACGATGGCGTTCCTCGGGCGCCCCCGTACGCGTAGCTTCGGACAACCAACCGCGGGCGTACCGACGGGGAACGACACCTATCCACTGTCAGACGGCTCAGCGCTCGTGCTCACCGTTGCGATCGGCGTCGACCGCACCGGCACCACTCACGAAGGCCCCATCGCCCCGGACGACATCACACCAAAGCAGACCGGCAGCGCCGATCCAACGAAAGACACCGCCAAACGGTGGCTGCTCGAACAGAGCACCTGCGTCGACACAAGTTCGCCCACCGACAGCGAGGCAGGCTGACCCAAACACCCACGAACGGTGCTCCTTGTAAAGCGCCCCGAATGCCCGATCTGTAGCGCTCGCGGAGTCATTCGCTGGGGTCAGCGGGTGGATCGATAGCCGTGATCGGCGAGCCATGCTCGTGCGCGTCCGATGCGGTCATCGTCACGGAAACGATGCCACCGGGTGTACTCGTCTTCATGACGACTGAGCACTGCCTGGAATCGTCGAAAGGCACCTGACCCGTTGATATCCGCCTGCAATCGCGCGGCAAGTCCAGGGCTGTCGATCGTCGCGATGAACCGCTCCATCACCGCGTACGCAGTCCTTGACCCGTCGCCCACCACCGGCAGCCACCGGTCCGAGTCGTCGGGATCGAAGTCCTCGGGCCCCTGATCGACATCGAACACCTCACCCGGCCACACCGTCCCGTCAGTGCGGTCGATGTAGGACACACTCGCCGACGATTGATCGAGCGCTTCGCCAATCTCATCGAGAGCGACCGCCAGCAATATCAGCTCAGAGGTGGTCCCGTCGCGGACGTGCTCAAGTTCGGCGATCAGTTCGGGATCTCCGGACCAGTCCCGCTGCGAGAGTGACTCGATCAGCGTCATCGCCACAGCGATGAGCCCGGGCGACGATGAACAGCGAAGGACAGCGTGGCCTGCGTGCTGCAGCGCGTCGTCAGGAATTCCGCCGCTGAGGACCCTCGCTACGGCTGAGGCATCGTTGCCGGCCATACGAAGCTGCCTCAACCACGTCTCCCGGCTCACCCCTGTGACTCCTGGTGATGCTGCTCGTCGACGCTGTCGCGTCGGGCCTCGGCGAACTGGCGAGCCTCCTCAATGATTGAGTCCTGGATGGCGATGAACTGTGCTGCGTCCGCCTTGCATTGGGTGCAGATGAAGACCTCGCCAGCAGCGTTGCGGTCGCCACGAGTCCGCGACCGATGACAGACCGCGCAGATCCCAGCAGACTCAGTCACGCCGACATCTTCGCGCGCCGCCTCACGCCAGCCCGGTGACCTGCGGCGCATAACGCTCCGTCGCCCTCCGCCAGAACACACGCGATCACCCGCATAACCGCACGCAGAGCCGGCGTTCTGTACCGAAACTGGGTTTGGTCGGTGCGGGTCAGTCGATTGATAGTTCGGGTCCGTGTGAGCGTTCGAGTCCCTGTTTGGGGCGATGGATGGTCGCGGCAGTGTTCGGGTCGTTGAACAGCGCAGAGCGCAGAGCAAAGAACTCGCCGATCGAGTCGCTCGCGACGAACAGAGCGGTGTTCATATTCTCGATCTGGCTCGCGGTGAGTTGGTGGCCGGTGGCCCAGCGACGCCAGGTATCGAGCGCATCGACCCGGTCTTCGAGGGCAGTGATGGTTTCGGGGTCGGCGAGCCATCGGTCGTACATCTGTTGTCGGGTGTGTTCACCGCGCAGATCGCGTAGTCCTGTGATGGCTTGCGCGGTGAGTTTTCTGGCGGGGCCGGCCTCGGCGATGGCGCTGTCTCGGTTGACGGTCGCGGTTTCGATGTCTTGTTCGGCGGAGGCGAGTGCTGGTTGCAGGGTGCGGCGTTCGCGTCGTTTGGCGGTGGCGAGCTGGTCGTGCAGCGATTGTCGGTTGTTGGTGGCAGACTTGAGGGCGGTCTCGGCGATTGTGACTGCGTTGTTGAATGGTTGGGCGTAGTGCTCGACGCTTCGGAGTTGACGCTCGGCGGCCGTGATTTGGTTGTTGAGTTCTGTCGCTCGTCGCTGATGCTCGCGGTAATCGTCTCGGGCGTGATCGAGTCGCTCGACGACGTCGCCGCGGAAGGCGTCGAACCATTCCGGGACCTGACATCTCGGCTTCAGCTGCGGCACCCTCCGGTCTTGGCTTTGCAGGGTGCGGCGTTGAGCGGTGGCCGGGATGTCGGCGCGATCGACTGCGATGATGGTGTCGAGGACGTCGCGGGCGTCTTCGATGTTGTGGGAGTCTGTGATGACGCAGACGGTGTTGTCTTGTTGGCCGCGTGTCATCGCGACGTACAGGTTGCGGCAGGTGGTCGCGTTGGACGCGAGTTCGACGCTGCCGGTGACGGTGTCGGATTGGGTGCCCATCTCGGTCGCGGCGTACCCGAGACGAACATGCTCGGCCACGTAGTCGGCCGGCAACGTGATCGCACCGTGTCCGGTGACGGGTGCGACGGTGAGGTCGCCGTTGTCATGTGTTGCGGTGACGGTCCACAGGTCACGGTTCCGGACTCGTTCACCTGTGGTGGTGGTGAGATATCGGTGGTTGCGGCGGGTGGCGACGATGTCACCGATGTCGGCGGACTCGCCACCACCGATCAACACCGGATGGACATTGTGGATGTGGCCGAGGTGGCGGCGCACGGTTTGGACGCGAGCGTTGATCGCGTCGACTTGTTGGTTGGTGGATGCCATCAACGCCGTGGTGTCGCCGTGATCGTGGTTGGTGATCCAGGTGGTAGCGAAGTGGTCGAGGTGTTCGGCGAGGGTGCCGGCACGGATCCGACCGTGTTCCTGGTAGATGTCGAGCGCACGTGGGTTGCCCTGACGCAACAGCAGCGACGCTTCGGCTTCCCATGGTTGGTTGAAGCGGTGGACGTGTTCGAGCTCGATCGCACGTCCGGTGTTGCAGAGTTCGCTGAACATCCCGCCCCGCCCGACCGCCTGCAGCTGTCTCGGGTCGCCGACGAGGACGAGGCGCCACCGATGCTGATCGGCGAGCTCGATCAGGCGGTGCAGGTTGGGGGTGCCGATCATCCCGGCTTCATCGACGATCACGGTGGTACCGGCGGGGAGTCGCCATTCGGGGTCGGGTGGTCGTTCGGGTAGTCCCCACTCGTGGACGAGTTTGGCGATCGTGTCCGACCTCATCCCGGTCTCACGCTCCAACGTCCGCGCCGCTTTCGCGGTCGTCGACACCCCGTACACGTCACGACCCTGAGCGCGGAGATCGTCGACGGCGGCGCGCAGCATCGTAGTCTTGCCAGTTCCGGCTGGGCCGACCACGATCACCAACCGGTCCCCACCGGCAACCGCCCGGGCGGCGTCGAACTGCACGACGTCCATCACCCCGCTCCGCACTGTCGTCGACGGAGACGGCCCACTGATTTGGGCGTCGATCGCCCAGGTGAGGATTGCTTCTTCTTGGGTGAGGATCGGTTCCGTCGTGAGGTGGGCGGCGACGGGTTCGATCCATTCCGACCGACCATCCGAACCACGCACCCGACCACCCACACCACGGTTCGGGTCGAGGTCGACGCCGGCGGCGATGAACCGGTCGGCGGCCTCCTCGATCAGCGCAGCCCACCTTGCGCCGCCGATACCGGGGACGGGTTGTTGGAGATCGCAGTACGCGCGGATCACGTCCTCGCGATGCCACGCCGACCCCGCCGCCGACAACACATCGACCACATCCAACATCGTCACCTGGCGCACGGGTGGCTGGTCGCGGGCCGCGTCGGTGACCCAGGCGGTCAGGTCTTCCGGTGTGATCCCGGCGTCGAACGCGGCGTCGAGCCACTCCCGGCGGAGTTCTTCGACGGGGCGGTCGGTCTTGCGGACCCTCGTGTCCGCAGCGGCTTCACGAGTGAGTGCGGCCTTCTCCCACATCGTCGGATCACGGCCTTCACGCTGATAGAAGTCGGCGAGTTTGACGGTGAGTGCGTCATCGACTTGCACGGTCCGCTTCGAGAACAGTTCGAGCAGCTCGGTCGGGACACCAGAGATTTCGGCCTGGCCTTTGACGATCTCGCCGAACACGACCCCGAACCGGGCAGTGAGTTCGGCGCGCAGCACCGATTGGTAGATGCCACCGAGGGTGCGTTGGTAGCGCTTCAACATCCTGGCGTCCAGCGCCAACCATCGACCGTCCGCGGTCTGCACCTTCGCGGAGATCACCAGGTGGGTGTGCAACTGTGGATCGTCCGCACGGCTGGTGGTCTGACGGAACCCGGCCACCGTCAAACCTTGCGAGTCCGGATGGAGACGGCCACCATTCGAGCGCACACGCGTCGTTGACCCGAACCGTTCCAGATGAGATAACACTGCCCGGACCGCGACATCATGCGCCTCGACGAAACCATCGTCACCCGTCAAACCCCACAACACGCTCACCGACTTCGGGGCCGACACCGTCGCATCGAAACCTGCGACAGCGCGGATCACTTTCCCGTTCGCCAACATCCGATCCACCAACTGCATCCCGAGCGTCACGTCGGTGGTCGGGTCATGGCC
>JANYDH010000175.1 GCA_025359865.1 Actinomycetes bacterium
TGCTGTAACCAGAGCGGCATCGACAGCGATCCGTCTACGGCCCATTCGCCGGTGTCGGCCAAGCGGGCGACATCAAGCGCGAAGCGGGCATGGCGGCGTTCGAGATCCGCGGCGACACCGGCAAGATCATCGAGGCAGACGAGCTGGCAGACGGGCTGTTCGGTGAGTTGGTCTGCACCCGTTCCCATGTTCTAATCGTACACGTGTTCGATTACGGTCGTCTCGCGCAAACACGGTGCCCGCATAGATTCCAGCGATACCCAACCAGACAAACATCACTACCAACGATCGATGATCGAGTTCGCCGAAGAAGTCGCGCAGACAACCGCTAAGGCCGCCGAAACGATTGCGGTGTGGTGGGCGAGAATCAACCTGTGACAAGGTATTCCTCATGAACGTGCACCTCATCGACGGCACCTACGAGCTGTTCCGGCAGCACTTCGGGATGGCGACACGCCACGGCGACCCATCGCCGTACGCGGCAACTGCCGGAGTGGTTGCATCCACGTTGCAGCTCGTCGCAGGTGGGGCGACCCATGTCGGCGTCGCGTCCGATCACGTGATCGAGAGTTTCCGTAACGATCTGTGGCCCGGTTACAAGACCAGCGAGGGGATGCTTCCCGAGTTGCTGAACCAGATTCCCGTGATGGAAGAGGCGCTATACGCTGCCGGCTTCACGGTGTGGCCGATGATCGAGTTCGAGGCCGACGATGCGCTCGGTGCAGCGGCGGCAGTGGCCGATGCCGACCCACGCGTCGAACGCGTCCTCATCGTCACCCCCGACAAGGACCTCGGCCAATGTGTACGCGACACCCGGGTGGTGCAGTACGACCGGCGTAAGGACGAGATCATCGATCGCGACGGTGTCATTGCCAAGTTTGGTGTGCCGCCGGAATCGATCGCCGACTACCTGGCCCTCGTCGGGGACACGGCCGATGGATTCCCCGGGCTGTCCGGGTGGGGGGCCAAGAGCGCGGCCACGGTGTTGGCTGCGTTTGGATCCATCGACAAGATCCCCGACGACGTTGCCGAGTGGAACCTTCCCAGCCTGCGCGGGGCTGCGAAACTGGCAGGAACCCTTGCCGGTCAACGCGATCTGGCGTTGCTGTTTCGCCGGATCGCCACGGTGGTCACGACGGCCGCCAGCTCTGGTGGTCCGCTTGTCGGGAACGTGGATCAGTGGGAATGGCGCGGTCCCCGCCCCGAGTTTGCCGAGATGGCCGAACGGCTCGGCGCGCCAGCACTGGTGCAGCGCGCAGAGCGGCTGGCCGCAACGGCGTTGAAGCCCGGCCCGCTGCCGAGTGAGGTGACGGCCAGGCGGCCTGCGGCGCTCGAGTGATGCCGTTGAAGGCTGCTACCTTCCGGTCCTGACCTGATTCCCGGTTACCCGTCGCACAGAACCCGACCGTCACCTCACCCGGCAGCAGCCGGGCTTGTTCGACACGTTACCGGCCACTGACGTTCGAACAGCCCCGGCGCGCTGCGGACCGGGCCTGCACTCGTCATCGAGGAGGACTCGCCGCACCACGTGCTCCGAACGGTAGCCTGCGTCCACTCCTGGAGGGGTGCGAGAGCGGCCGAATCGGCACGCTTGGAAAGCGTGTGAGGGGCAACCCTCCGTGGGTTCGAATCCCACCCCCTCCGCTCGGCACCGCAGGCCTGTTCGCCCGCACCTGTGCTGTACTGATCCACCATGACTGCTGACCCGTTCGAGAGCATCTCCGACGTCGGGGCCATGCGCATCGCGTTGGATGAAGCTCGCGCCGCCGAAGCCCATCATGACGTTCCGGTGGGTGCATCAGTGGTGCGTGGCGGAGTGGTCATTGCTCATCGTCACAACGAGCGTGAGCTCACCGGTGACCCGACTGCACATGCCGAGGTACTTGCGGTGCGAGACGCGGCAGCAGTCGTCGGACAGTGGCGGCTTGATGACTGTACGTTGTTCGTCACGCTCGAGCCGTGCGCGATGTGCGCCGGTGCCATTGTCAACGCCCGTGTGGCGAGGGTCGTGTACGGCGCCACCGACCCCAAGGCTGGCGCAGTCCGCAGCCTGTACGGATTAGCCGATGACCCGCGGTTCAACCACCGGGCAGTTGTGGAGGGTGGCCTGCTGGCCGATGAATCGGCCGCGATGCTGCGAGCATTCTTCGCAGCCCGTCGCCGTGGGGGGTCAACCCTTGCGGATTCCGCCGATCAGCCTGCGTAGCCCTACTCCGCTTGGGCTGTCGCCAGCCGACGTCGAGGAAGCGACGTGGTTGGCGCTATCTGCTACCAGCGGTTCGAGCAGAGCGATGGCGCCCGTCGTCTTGAGGGAGTGACGCTCGGGCAAGGACGGATTCTGCACGGCTTTCGTGGTGTTCGATGCACTCTCGGCGGCGTAGAGGGCACTCATCGAGAAGCTGGCAGCGATCAACGGCCGGGTAGCGGCCTCGATTTCGGCGAGTGCCAGGCGGACAGCCGACTTGACCTCGTCGGACACGTCGTCGTCATCGTTGTCATCGTCGTCGTTGTCGGGCAGCCAGGTGATCCGTTTCCCAGGTATGTCCTCGAGCGCGTCGTACAGGTCGACGTCGCTCGCCTGCACTTCGGCGGCTGTGACTTCGGCGGCTGTGACTTCGGCGGCTGTGATTTCGGCGGCTGTGATTTCAGCGGCTGTGATTTCGGCGGCTGTGATTGCGGCGGGTTCGACTTCGACAGCTCGGGCATCGGTCCACCAATGGTGTAGTCCGCTTGGATGGAACCGGTAACTGGTCACGGTGATGTGGTCGACGATCAGGTCGGCGATCTCACTCACTGCCTGTTCCGCATGGAGATCGATCGACAGTTCGATTGCATCGCGGTCGAGACCTGGCACGCGGTCGAACAGGCGGCCGAGATGACGGATGCCTGCCACACCGACCACGCCGCGCTCCAATTCGTCTGGTGTGATCAACTGTTGCGTGAGTAGCCGTTGCTCGACCGAGGGATCGGTTTCGCGTTCTACCAGGTGAATCCTGCCGGACGTCACGTACACGCGGACGTGTGGGCTGAGGTGCAACGTCACCTCGCCGGTGAACCGTCGTTCGCGCACCGCATCGAGCACCGCCCACACGGGGCGCGGCCCAGGCTGGTCGAGTAGCAGCAATCGACAGGGCGAGCCGGTGGTCGAACACTGCGCGGATGTTTCGCTCATCACCGTGGTCATCGTCCGATCAACGCACCACCTTGATCGAATATTCGGGCGCATGCGCCGTTCGGCCGCTAACGTGGCGAACCGGAAGGGTGCCAGAGTGGACGAATGGGACAGTCTCGAAAACTGTTGAGGTCTTCTGGGCCTCCGTGGGTTCGAATCCCACCCCTTCCGCCAAAACGGTTGCGGTCCCGGTCTTCGGACAGTTCCTGACAGGCCTAGCCATCGCGGCTAGGCCTGTCGCCGTTTCTGTCGTCAGCGGGCGGGGACTTCTGGCCCTGGCGCCTAGCGCGGCATTGGAGCATCCTTGAAGTATGACGAAGATCGTGGTTGGTGTGGACGGCTCGGCCGTCGGAAATGAAGCGCTGGCATGGGCATACGCCGAAGCCGTGATCCGTGGTGCCGAGCTGCACCTGGTGCACTGTTGGGACTACCCGTACTACGGCACGATGGACATGGTCGGCCTCGACGAAAAGATCCGCGAGACCAGTCGGGTTGCCGCGCAACAGTTGCTCGACGAGCTGATCACCCAACTGCACGCGCAGCATTCTGATGGCGCGGTGGTGGTGACCGCAGAGAGCGTGCAGGGTGGCGCAGCATGGTCGCTCGTCAAGGCTGCCAAAGGTGCCGACCTATTGGTTGTCGGTTCACGCGGTCGAGGTGGGTTCGCCGGGTTGCTCCTCGGATCCGTCAGCCAGACCGTGGTTTCGCACTCGGAGATCCCGGTGGTGGTGGTGCACCATCAGCACGCTGCGGCTGATTGACCGTCACTCGCAGCGAGTGCCGCTCGCCGGCACTTTGAGGTCGACGAGGTAGCCGTCGATCGTGTCATACGAGCATTGGTTGACTCCGTAGCCGGTGTGCTGATCGGCAACCACCACGAGCAGCACGCCGCCTTCCAGCGTCTTGGCCATGTTCTCCGTACTCGACAACGGTGTCGCTGGATCACCTGTTGTACCGACCACCAGTATCGGCCCCGCGCCTGCACCGGTGATGTCCACGCGAGGATCTTCTGCCGGAGGGTAGAACGTACAGAAGTAGGCCCCAGTCGTGCCTGGCGCGAATCGCGGGGCCACCTTGTGATACTGCGGCGCGGTGGCGTCGTCTTCGGCAACCGTGGGGCGTGCAGGGTCATCCATGCAACTGATGGTCTGGAACGCCTCGAGTGAGTTGTCGTACGTACCGTCGAACTGGCGTTGGTAGTACTTGTCGTACAGTGCCAACAAGCCAGATCCGTTGCCGTTCTGGGCGTCCGTGAGCGCCTGCGCGAGTTCGGGCCACGAACTGTCGCTGTACATCGCCTCGGCCACGCCCGCGAGCGCCAACCCGCGGTTGACGAGAGGTCGGTCGGGGTCGCTCGGCACCGGCTTGTCGTCGAGCGAAAGCATCAGGGCATCGAACGCTGCTTCGGCTTTGCCGTCGTTGTAGAACACGCAGGTCTTGTCGGCGCTGCATTGGGCGAGGAAGGTGTTGAGCGAGTTCTCGAAACCTGCTGTCTGCTGGAGGCCGCTCTGCAGGAAGTCCGCTGTGGGGTCGGAAGCACCATCGAGCACGGCGGCGCGGACCGTATGGGGAAATAGTGTGGTCCACGTGGCGCCTAGTTCGCTGCCGTAGCTGAACCCGAAGTAGGAGATCTTCGGCTCGCCGAGAGCGCTACGGATCGAATCCATGTCGCGAGCAGAGTTGTTGGTGCCGATGTATTGGATGATCTTGGCGTTCTTTTCGGCGCACAGCGTCTCGAACTCTTTCGCCAGATCGATGATCTGCTGGCGCTCCTCGGGCGTGTCGGGGGTGATGTCGGTACTCGCAAAATACTTGTCGTAGTCGTCGATGCAATTGATCGCTGGCGTCGTCAGCCCCGTTCCGCGAGGATCCCACGCGACGATGTCGAAATGGTCGAGCAGAGTCTGGCTGTAGATCTGGTCGGCGTAGATCGCGAAGTCACTGCCGCCGAATCCTGGTCCACCCGGGTTGACCAGCAGGGTCCCGATCCTTTTGGCCGGGTCGGCTGCCTTGTGTCTGGTGACGTACAGGTCGAACGTACCCTTCGATTCATCGTTGTAGTCGATCCACACCGGCAGATGGCCGATCTGCACCGTTTGGTCCGATGGGTTGTCGCCGAACGGCTGCCATTCGAACGCCAGCTGAGTCGGGTCGGTAGTGCCTGAGGTGTCGGTAGTGCCTGAGGTGTCAGGAACCACGCTGGAGTTGGCCGTAGCGGCAGTCGAACTGTTGCTCTGTGTGACCGTAGGCGTGAAGTTGTCGCTACATGCCAGCGCAAGAAGAGCGAGAGGAAGAAGTGTTGCCGCCAGTTTCGTGCGCATTCACCGAAGTGTACGACGCCGTCCGGCTCCGGTTCGGTCGCCCTGGACACCATTGGTGCCGGGCGGCATGTTGCAGGCGCTCACCCGTATCCTCGGCTGATGCGAATGGGACCTCACATGCTGATGCCGGGCGATGCGTCGGCGGTCAAGGGCAGAAAGTTGGAAGGCGCTTCGCTGCGTCGGGCCTGGCATTTTGCGAAGCCGTACCGCGGCACCATCGTGTGGTTCCTGGTGGCGATCCTGCTGTCCGCGTTGGTCGGGCTCATCCCCCCGTTCGCCTTCCGGTCGATCCTCGATCGGGCCATCCCTCAGAAAGATCGCACGCTCATCACTGTGCTCGCCGTACTGGTCGTTGGCGCTGCGCTCGCTGATGCAGCGTTCGCCATCGTCCAACGGTGGTGCAGCGCGCGGATTGGTGAGGGATTGATCTACGACCTCCGCGTGGCGCTCTTTGCCAAGGTCCAGCGGATGCCGGTGGCGTTCTTCACCCGTACTCAGACGGGTGCCCTGATCAGCCGGTTGAACAACGATGTTGTGGGTGCTCAGACGGCTGTGACCAGCACATTGGGCAGCGTCGTCAGCAATGTCATCGTGCTCGTCACCACCATCACCGCCATGGCATTACTCGAGTGGCGGCTCACGTTGGTGTCGCTCATCGTGTTGCCGATCTTCGTCATCCCGGCCAAACGAGTAGGAGGCAGGTTGCAGACCATTGCGCGCGAGCAGATGGGCGTGAACGCCGAAATGAACAGCCAGATGACCGAACGGTTCAACGTGTCGGGTGCCCAACTCGTCAAGTTGTTCGGTCGCTCACACGATGAGGTCACGCTGTTCGACAAGCGTGCCCGCCGCGTGCGTGACATCGGCATCACGTCGGCGATGTACGGCAGAGTGTTCTTCGTTGCGCTCGGCCTGGTCGGTGCGCTCGGGGCTGCGGCGGTCTACGGCATCGGCGCCCATTTCGTGGTCGACGGCGCGCTCACCGCCGGTACCCTCGTCACGCTCGCCGCACTCGTCACCCGCGTGTATCAACCGCTTACGGGGCTCACGAATGCCCGTGTCGACCTGATGACCGCGATGGTCAGCTTCGAGCGGGTGTTCGAGGTACTCGATGCTCCTGAGGCAATCACCGATCGTCCGGGCGCGGTCGATTTGATCAATCCCACCGGGCGGATCGAATTCCAACACGTCCGGTTCCGGTACCCGGCTGCCGCAACGGTCACTGTGGCATCACTTGAAGCACCAGGCGCGCTCGGCGGGGCGGATCCCGATGTCGACGTGCTCGTCGACGTCTCGCTGATGATCGAACCGGGAGAAACCGTCGCCCTGGTCGGATCGTCCGGATCTGGCAAGACCAGCCTCGCCTCACTGCTGCCACGGATGTATGACGTGAGCGACGGTGCGGTGCGTATCGACGGGCGCGACGTACGCGACCTTACCCAGGAGTCACTGAGGGCTGCGATCGGTGTGGTCAGCCAAGACCCACATCTGTTCCATGACAGCATCGGCGCCAACCTGCGGTACGCGAAGCCCGATGCCACCGATGCGGAATTGAATGAAGCCTGCCGCGGTGCGCGCATCTTCGACATGATCTCCGGCCTGCCCGATCGGTACGACACCATCGTCGGAGAGCGCGGGTACCGACTGAGCGGTGGCGAGAAACAACGCTTGGCCATTGCCCGACTGTTACTGAAGAATCCGACGATCATGATCCTCGACGAGGCGACCAGCCATCTCGACAACGAAAATGAGGCGTTCGTGCAGGCCGCGTTGGAGCATGCTCTCGAGGGTCGCACAGCGCTCATCATCGCTCATCGACTGTCCACCATCCGTGACGCCGACCGGATCATCGTGCTGAACGACGGCCTGATCGCCGAAGAGGGAACGCACGAGCAGTTGATGGCCGCCGACGGGCTGTACGCAGCACAGGTTCGCGCCGGGGAAACGGTTTCACCAGGCTGATCGAGCCCCACACTCCTGCGAGCGTGGACCGGGAACTCCGCACGTTCGAGTAATCCCACCGATGACCATGGTCATTCGTCCGAGTGCGGGCACAATCGTGGACGATGTCACAGCCGAGCTTCGATTTCGTCACGCCGCCTACGCCGTCCTCGCCGACGGGTATCACCGTCGTCGCTGAAAGCCCAGTCGTCGCCGTAGAAGCGGAGTCGACATATTCGGTCGGCGAGCTCGCCGATGCGATCAACGGAACCCTGCGCCGGCAATTCGGCGACGGGGTGTGGGTTCGTGGCGAGATCCAGGGTTTCAACGAGCGCGGCCCTCACGCATACTTCCGGCTCGTCGAAGACGGGCCGAATGGCAAGGCGGTCCTCAACGTGCAGCTCTTTGCCCCGGCCAGGTCACGGCTGCGCCCGGTGCTCGAGCAGCACCGTCTTCGGCTCGGCGATGGACTCAAGGTGCGGGTCTTCGGTCGCCTCGATCTGTATGCGCCGTCCGGACAACTGGGCTTGAAGATGACCGACGTCGACCCCCGGTTCACACTGGGTGACATGGCCGCTCAGCGCGATGAGCTGATCCGCAGGCTGGTCGCATCAGGCCAGTACGACGAGAACCGACGGCGGGTACTCGTCTCGGCACCGCTGCGGGTCGGTGTGGTTGCCAGCGTCGACAGCGCGGCATGGGCCGACTTCGTGCACGAACTCGACCGGAGCGCCCTCGCGTTTCGCGTGCGGGTTGCCGACGTGCGGGTCCAGGGGCCGACGGCAGTGGCGATGATCACGCGAGCGCTGCGTATGTTCGGCTCCGCAACCGATCTCGATGTGGTCGTGCTCATCCGCGGCGGCGGGGCAAAGACCGAACTCGTCACGTTCGATCACGAGGCGATCGCTACGACGATCGCGGCGTGCGCGTTGCCGGTCCTCACCGGTCTCGGCCACGAGATCGACCGGAGTATCGCCGACGACGTCGCCCACAGCGCATTCAAGACCCCAACGGCGTGTGCAGCCGGGCTGGTTGAACGGGTGCAGTCCTTCCTTGTTGGCGTCGAGCAGTCGTGGGTGAGTGTTGCCCGCCGAGCCGACCTGCTACTCACCAGAGCCGATCACGAACTCGCCACGTCGGGTGGGTCAATCGGGCACCGCGCGCTGACCGCTCTCGACCGGTGCAACGCTCGGCTGACGGGTGCCGTGTCGACTATCGCCCGAGTTCCGAGCCGGCTCGACGCCGAACAGCGCCACCTGGCGGGGCTGCACAAGCAGGTGCGCCTCGCCGATCCGGTGCTCACGATGGCGAGGGGGTGGAGCATCACCCGCGATGAGTCCGGCCGCACGGTGCGCGATGTCACGCACTTGGCGCCTGGCAACCTGCTCGTCACCACGTTCGCCAACGGTGCCGCCACCAGCACGGTCACCGGCGTGACACCAGACCCGGTGCAGCCCGACCAGATCCAGCCAAACAGTTCTCAGGGGGCATTGCCATGACCAGCACCGATCCAACGCCAGACCCGGCCGCGCCGACGGGCTACGCCGCGGCGCAGCGCGAGCTCGACTCGATCCTCGCCGAACTCGAAAGGACCGACCTCGATGTCGACCGGTTGGCCACGCAGGTACAACGTGCGGCGCAGCTGATTGCGTACTGCCGTGACCGCATCGGCAACGCTCGGGTGCAGATCGAACAGGTCGTGGTCGAACTCGGCGACGACCGCAGCTAGCCACCCACCCCCTCTGCGAGCTTTGGTCGTGAGATGTTATTGAGCAACATCTCACGACCAAAGTTGCGCTGGCATAGCCTGATCGGGTGTCGCAGCCGCTTCTACCGCCACCGTCGCTTGCCGGGATCGCTGCAGGAGTCGAGCGTCGTCTCGGTGTGTTGCTGCAGGCTGAGCGCAGCCGTTGGGCCGCGCTCGACCCCGACCTTGATGATGTTGTGCACCAGGTCGAGCGGTTGGTACTCGCCGGCGGAAAGCGTCTCCGTCCGGCGTTCTGCCACTGGGGGTACGTCGGCGCGGGGGGCGACCCGCACGCCGAGGTGCTGGTCGATGCGGGCGCAGCGTTCGAGCTAATGCACGCGTTTGCGCTGTTCCACGACGATGTAATGGACGATGCCGCCAGCCGTCGCGGCACGCCGACCACGCACGTCGTGTACGCCGAACAACATGTGCAGCACGCTTGGGGCGGCGAGCCGCGTCGATTCGGCGAGGGCATTGCCATCCTCGTCGGCGATCTGGCATTCGTGTATGCCGACCAACTGATGCGCGGCGTCACCGTCGAGGCGTGGGACATCTGGAACGAGTTGCGGATCGAGCTGAACATCGGCCAACTGCTCGATGTACTCGGCAGCGTACGCAACGAACGCCGCCTTCAGCAAGCCGAACGGATCTGCCGCTACAAGAGCGGTAAGTACACCATCGAGCGGCCACTCCATCTCGGCGCTGTACTCGCCGCCCCGCAACGCGCAGCCGAATTGATTCCTGGGCTCAGCGCGTACGGCCTGCCGTTGGGTGATGCCTTCCAGATGCGTGACGACGTGATGGGCGTGTTCGGCGACGAAGCCCTCACCGGCAAGCCCGTTGGCGGTGATCTGCTCGAAGGCAAGCCCACACCGCTGATGGCTCGAGCCGTGGCCGCTGCGACACCGACTCAACGCGAGGTGCTGGGTCTGGTCGGGCAGCGCAACCTCGACGCCAGCCAGGTGGGGCGCATCCAGCAGGTCATCGTCGAAACCGGCGCGCTCGACCAACTCGAGGCCCACATCGTGGCGTTGGCCGATGAAGCGGTCAACGCCCTCGAACGTGTCGACATCACTGCCGAGGCTCGCAACGAACTCACGCAGTTGGCGCACTACGTGAGCTGGCGACAGCAGTAGCTGGTCCTCACGGCGGCTGGGCTACACCAGCGCTCGTCTCACACTGCGGCGCCCGTCTCACACTGCAGCGCCCGTCTCACACTGCAGCGCCCGTCTCACACTGCAGCGAAGGTAGCGAGCGCCTCATCGATGGTGGCGGTGACCACACCGACTTCATCTACCACGGCCGCCAACCAGGGCGGCCGAACGATGCCGGTCACGGCGATCGGCTCGTCAAGCCCAGAACCCTGCACGGCCAATCGCACGAACTGGGTGGCGTAGTCGGGCGGACGTAAATCGTGTGACAGTTCGAGCAAGGCGTACTGGTCGGGTGACGTCATGGAGCGCGCCAGATTGACGAAGCTCTGCGATGTCGGCCCCACCGCTCCACCGGCCAGGCCAGGCCCGTCGAGCAGTATCGCTCCCCGAACGCGCTGCGGCCGCGCTCCGGCCAGCATGAGCGCGATGTATGCACCCAACCCTCGTCCGGCCACGGTGGCCTCGCCGAGTGCCCCGAGCGCGATGTCGGCATCGGCCAACAGCAGTTCGGCTCCGTATCCGCCACCCGGGGGCACGGTCGATGCGCCGTGGCCGGTGAAGTCGAGCGCGTGAATCGGCCCTGTCCACGGTGTGGCCCATGATGGTACGCGTGCCGTGGATGGTTCGCCGAGCCCATGCAACAACAACAATGGGCGACCGCTGCCGTTGCGCAGTTCGTGCAGCGCCAACCTGATCTTGTTGTGGGTGAGGAACACCGTGTTCACGCAGTACCCGCCAGGAACTCAAGGACCATTGTGGCGACGTGGTCAGGTCGTTCGATGTGAACGAAGTGGCCGACGTCACCCAGCACCTCGCACCGGCCCCCGATGGGTAAGTACGGCAGTACATGGTGGGCAAGGGTGCCCCAACCCATTTCCTCTTGCTCGCGACCGAGCACTCCGAGAAATGGCATCGCCAGGCCGGGCAGGCGATTGATCGTCCACTCGGGCCGCCATGGTCCGAAGCCGCCGAACCGCATGCTCGGGTCGATTTTCCACCGCCATCCGTCGACGTCCTCGCGGGCGCCGACGCTGACGAGATGGCACAGCCATTCGTGCGAGAGCCGCGGGTTCATCCGGCCACGCCGCCGGGCGAGGTCCTCGAACGCCCCCGGCTTGCGTGAAGCAGTAGCCGTGGTGTGGCGATGGTCGAGCCAGTCGGTGATGTCGCTGCCCATCATTCGCGTGCGTTCGTGATCGGACACGTCGGGGAGGCGGCGTTTGTAGGGAATGCCGTCCAGGTTGACCACGTGCGTGAAACGGTACGGCTGTGCATCGGCGAGGTTGATCATCAACGCCCCGCCCTTGGAATGACCGATCACGGGCGCCGGGCGAGTGGTAACCGAGTCCATCACCGCCATCGCATCGCGGAGATCGCCATCCCACGCATACAGCGGGGCGTGTTCGCTGTCGCCGTGTCCGCGTTGATCCCACGAAACCACGCGCCACCCTTCGGCGGCCAGCAGCGGTGCGAACACGTCGTATGTGCGGGCGAAATCGAAGCCGCCGTGCACCAAGAACAGCGGGGCGTCCTCTGCTGATCCCCACTCGTGAACCGCAAGCTGCAGGCCACCGACATCGAGGTGGTATTCGCGGGCCGGGGTGACGGCGCCGGGATAGTCGCCAAGAGCCATTCCACGACCCTACGGCGCGCCACCCGACCGGCCCGAATCGGCATATAGCCTCATCCATATGAACCGCATGGGACTGTCGCTCTTAGCTGGCACGCTGATCGTTCTGCCGCTGGTCGGGGCTGGGTGCGGTACCGGCGACGAACTTTCAAACGATCCGTTGCCGCCGATGCGCACCACGACGACCACCATCGTGTCGCTCACCACCACGACGGAAGTCACGATGAAGGTGTACATCGTCCAGCCAGGCGACTTGCTCGGCAACATCGCCACCGGGTTCAAGGTCAGCCTTGACGACCTGATGGCCATCAACGGCATCACGAATCCAGACAAGATCCAGTCCGGGCAGACATTGAAGATCCCCAACAACACGGTGGTTGTCTTCGAATCCCTGCCGCAGCCGTGACGAGGTGACATTGGTCCCGGGACACGGTGGGCCTCGCGGAACTAGACTACATCCATGACGTTCTGGCCGACTCTCGAACACTGGAGTGTGCAGATTCCTCTGCACACGAACCACTACCGCATGGCCGCCCTGGCCGAGACAGGGTTCGTCAAGATGGCCGACCTGCCGTTCGAGGTGCCCGTTGCAGAGTGGGAGAACCTGGAGTATCTCGACTGGAAGAGCGGCGGCGACACCAACTTCGCACCGCTCGCTTCGGCCGATGGCCAACTCGACTGCCGCGGGTTTTGGGACAAGGGCAAGACCGATAAGGACGCACTCTGGACCTCGAACGCCGACTTGGCCCCAACATTGCGCAACTACATCGCGGGCGTCGGAGCCAACTTTGGTCGGGTGCGCATCATCAAACTCGAACCGCAAGACCATGAGACTGCGCTGCGCTCGTTTCATCGCGACGACAACAACCGGTTCAACCCCGACAACGAGGGTTGGGTGGTGCGTAACTGGATCGAGCTCACCGACGATCCCGACAGCTACATGTTGTTGATGGAGCCGGGCGCCGATGGCCTGCCCGACCCTTCCACCGAGGTTCGGGTTCCATTGCCGCAGTGGTCACGGTTCACCGTCGACACGCAACGACTCTGGCATGTGGTGGTCCACAACGGCACCGCGCCGCGGTATGCACTCATCACCAGCCTGGAAAGCGGTCCGGTGCTCGAACACTGGATCGACAGCCAACTGCCTGTCAGTGTCTGACCAGCAGGTTCGTTCGATCGGTTTAGGCCGATCGGACCGTGTCAGCGGCCAGACTTGGTGAATGGAAACACGGGACTGGACCGACCGAGCGTTCGACCCGAGCAAAGGGCCGATTCTGGTGAGAGTGGCCACGGTTGAGCGGCTGTTCAATCCGATCGATCCGCAGCCGTTCAATCTGCGCGATCTCGATGTCGAGGTCGCTAACTGGATTGGCGAGTGGGCCGAGGAGCAACGCGGTCACGACGAGATCACCATCGAGGTGTTGATCGCCGATAATAGCGTCGCCAACCGTGAGGATCTGGTGGCTGACGGCATCCGCAACCACTTCGCGTATCGGCGGTGGGCCACGGCACGCACGCTCTCGAGGTTGTGGCGAGATGGCCGGATCAGTCTCCTCATCGGTCTGACCGTGTTGATCTCGCTCTCATCGGCATCGCGCTTTTTGTTCTCGAACTCCGACAGCGCCTACGTGTCACTGTTCCGGGAGGGGCTCGCCGTGGCGGGATGGGTGGCAATGTGGCGTCCGATGGAGATCTTCTTGTACGAGTGGTGGCCGGTCCGCCGAGAACTGCGTACGTTCCAACGTCTGGCCGATGCGCGGGTGGTGTTCCCTGCATCCAAACCCACCGTGTAGCTGTCCAAACTCAACCGTCGAGTCACCCGCTCGTACTGCGGTGAGCCACCGCCAATTCGGCCACGTCACGCATGATTCGGGCCATCTGAAAGTCCTTCGGTGTGTACACCTTGGCCACTCCGGCAGCGAGCAACCGCCGTTGGTCGATCTCAGGGATGATGCCGCCGACCACCACTGGAGCATCGACGCCGTCGGCGGCCAGCAAGGCCAAGATGTCGGGAACGAGGGCAAGGTGTGAGCCCGACAGAATCGACAACCCGATTACGTCGGGGTCTTCGTCCCGGGCCGATGCCGCGATTTGGGCGGGGGTCAGACGGATCCCCGAATACACCACTTCCATCCCGGCATCGCGAGCGGCCACCGCGATCTGCTCGGCGCCGTTGGAGTGCCCGTCGAGACCCGGCTTGGCGACGAGAAACTTCGGTGGGCCACCGGCAATGGTCTTCACGAATGCCGCCACCTCGGCCAGTTCCCCACCGCGACGGCCTACAGCGGCAGATACTCCCGTTGGTGCGCGGAACTCGCCGAACAGGTCGCGCAAGATTCCCGACCACTCGCCGGTGGTACCGCCGGCCTTGGCCAGGTCGATCGACGGGCCCATGATGTTGGTGCCGTCGATCGCAGCTCGGCGGAGCTCGACAAGCGCGGTCGCTACCGCGCTCGCGTCTCTGTCGGCGCGCCATGCCTGCACGTCGGCAACCAACTCTGCCTCGACAGCAGGGTCGACCATCAAGATGTTGTCACTGCCGCCGAGCGGTGAGTCGGTGGATTCGGTGTACGAGTTGACACCGACGACCGTGAGGTCACCCGATTCGATTCGCCGTGTCCGTTCGGCCATTGACCGCACGAGACGACCCTTCAGCTCATCGACCGCTTCGAACGCTCCGCCGATGGACAACACATCCTCCAGCTCAGCCCAAGCCGCGTCGCGCAGTTCCGCTGTCTTCGCTTCGATCACGACAGAACCATCGAAGATGTCCCCGTACTCCAACAGGTCGGTCTCGAACGCCAGAACCTGTTGCATTCGCAACGACCACTGCTGATCCCATGGACGCGGCAGGCCGAGCGCCTCGTTCCAGGCCGGCAACTGCACGCTACGCGCCCGCGCCCGCTTGGACAGCGTGACTGCAAGCATCTCGAGCACGATCCGCTGCACGTTGTTTTCCGGTTGGGCCTCAGTGAGTCCCAGACTGTTGACCTGGACTCCGTAGCGAAAGCGCCGTGCCTTGTGATCGGTCACGCCGTATCGCTCGAGGCCGATACGGTCCCACAGTTCGGTGAAGGCACGGAGCTTGCAGATCTCCTCGACGAACCGGATGCCGGCGTTGACGAAGAACGAGATCGAGCCGAACACCTGGGTGAACTGGTCGTCACCGACCTGGCCGCTGGCCTTGACGGCGTCGAGCACATCGATCGCGGTGGCGAGCGAGAACGCGATCTCCTGCACCGGTGTAGCACCAGCTTCTTGGAGGTGGTACGAGCACACGTTCATCGGGTTCCACTTCGGCGCATGGTGGGCGCACCACGCGACCATGTCGACGATCAGGCGGCGTGAGGGTGCCGGCGGGAAGATGTAGGTGCCACGCGACAGGTATTCCTTGACGATGTCGTTCTGGGTGGTTCCTCGCAATGCTCCGGGTGGTGTGCCCTGTTCCTCGGCGTTGGCGACATAGAGGGCGAGCAGCCACGCGGCGGTCGAGTTGATGGTCATCGACGTGTTCATGCCGCCGGGCGGGATGCCGTCGAGGAGCGAGCGCATGTGCCCAAGATGAGCAACGGGCACCCCGACCTTGCCGACCTCACCGCGGGCCATCACCGAGTCGGGGTCGTAGCCGGTCTGGGTCGGCAGGTCGAACGCAATCGATAGACCCGTCTGCCCCTTGGCCAGGTTCGTACGGTACAACTCGTTGCTCTTGCGTGCCGTGGAGTGCCCGGAGTACGTCCGCATCAGCCAAGGTTCGTCGCGTGGGGCCATCATCCCAGTGTTACCGGTCGGCGGACGTCACCGCCACCTGCACCGCGGAGGCGCTGTTCGAAATGACCCGCAGCGACCAGCCGTTGGCAACGAACGTTTCGTCCAAGCCGAGTAGATCGGTGTACGGCGCCGTGCCGACAAGCGTCTCCTGCAACCGCTCGACGCCCTCGCCGGCGGAGTCGTCGATGAGGTGCACTGCCACGCCAGCTTCTGGCAAGGCGTTGTCGAATCCCGTCGGTCTGAGATATTCGACGGTGAGCATTCGGTGCTCGTCGATGGGCAGCAGCAGTAGGCGCGTACCCGACGATGCCGTCGAGGGGGCGAGCGTAAACGGTTGCGGTTCGCTGGCCGCGGCAGCGTTGGACAGCGCGTGAGCGACATCGTCGAGCGGCAGCCATCCCACTGCAAGGCGGTTGACAGCAAGGGTGTCGGGACCGTGTCGCCGCCATGGGTCGACGTCGCGTGGCGCAGCGCTGTTGCTCATCACGTCGAGTGCGCTGGTGTAGCCGAACTTGTCGTTGAGCACCTCGCCGGAATGCGGCAGGCCGATGGTGTGGCCGATCTCATGCTCGATCAGGTCGAGGGCCGGGATGAACCCCCAGTCGGGATGAAAGTCGCTGGCACCGACATAGGCGGATCGTCGCGTGATCGATGCCTCGCATGAGGTGGTGCACGATGCCCACGTGCCAGGTGTGCCCCACCCCCCAGGGGCCTGCGCAGTGTGCTCGGCCGTGGCGATCGCGAATACCGCAGTAGCTGTGGGAGATGACTGGTCGAGGGCGTTGTCGACGCACGTCTGGCTGGTATCGCCAGGTGCCATGGAGATCGTGCCGCCGGGGATGAAGCGCGGTTGGTAGACGCCGAACGAGATTGCGGTGAAGTACCCACGTACTCGTGATCCGGCGCGACGGATGACGTCGTCCGGGGAGAGCGGCAACCGCAGCGTAGGGTCGCCGTAGGTGGGGTCGGTGGTGTCGACCGGAACGTCGCAGATCCACACCTCGAACGTGTCCGGCCCGGCAGCGTCCTTCAGCGCAGCGAGTCGCATCGCCTCTGCCGGCATCGCCTCTGGTGCCTCGGTCGTGGTGGTCGCAGCAATGCTGGTGCTGGTGGTCGTGGTGCTCGTGCTGGTGCTGTTGGAATCCGGCGCGGCAGTTCCGGGCTGCTGCGTGCAGGAGGCGATCAGCACGAGTGCCACCAACGTGGCGGCGGCGCCAGTTCTGCCCATCGCTTCAGCATCGCACGCCGGCTGACGATTCGAGCATGCAGGTAGAAGTCGACGATGGTCGATGCCGTTCGGCAAACTTCTTTCAAGAATTTCTCAAGTTGCCTACAGGGCCGTCCGATACCTCTTCCACAACGGTGTTGGTGGTGGCGGTCGGCGGGGCCACCACCACTAGCACCGGGGCGGGCTCTTGATCATCAGGAGTGTCGGTCCATGGCGCGGCCTGCGGCAGATGCCTCGGCGAGCAGGCCCAGGTACGTCGCTCGGGGCACCTCGATCACGCCAAGTGACGCAAGGTGATCGGTTCTCCATTGCACGTCCAGCAGGGTCGCGCCCGTGGTGTTCAACCACTCGACGAGTGCGACAAGGGCCACCTTCGAGGCGTCGCGTGCGGCGGAGAACATCGACTCGCCGGCGAACACTCGCCCGATTCGCACGCCGTACAGGCCTCCGACAAGTTCGCCGTCGCGGTAGGTCTCGACGCTGTGCACCCAACCGAGCCGAAACAGTTGTTCGTACGCGTCGATGAAGGCCGGCGTGATCCAGCCATGCGGGCGGTTCGAATCACCGCATCGCAGCATCACTTCACGAACGTCGGTGTCGAAGCGCACCTCGTAGTGACGGCAACTCTGACGCAACGAGCGCGTCACTCGCAACCCGTCGAGTGGAAGGATCCCGCGTGGGTCTGGCGACCACCACCCGATGACGCGTTTGCGGACCGGCATCGGGAACAAACCACTTCGATACGCAGCAAGAACCGTGCCGGGTTCTAAATCGGCACCCACACCGCAGAGCCCTTGGTCGTCGGCCGTATCGGGGTGGGGCAGTCGCCATCGCGAGGGTGGTGGCTCGACCGGGTCTGGCCGGGTGGTAGGAAACTCAGTACTGATAGAAGCCCAGTTTGGTCTTCCTGCCAAGACGACCTGCAGTCACCATCCGCCGAAGGGTCGGTACAGCGGCGTAGTTGGCGTCGCGGAACTCGTCATAGAGCGCGTCGAGGATGGCAAGCGAGGTGTCGAGTCCGACGAGATCGAGCAATGCGAACGGCCCCATCGGGAAGTTGCAGCCGCCCTTCATCGCCGTATCGATCGACTCCTTGGAGGCCGTCCCCTGCTCCCACAGTCGAACGGCGTTGTTGAGGTAGGGAAACAGGAGCGCGTTGACGATGAAGCCGGCACGGTCTTGCACCTCGACAGCGTCCTTGCCGCACGCAGCGGCGAAGGCCATCGCTGTGGCGATCGTCGCATCGGACGCCGTGATCGGGCGGATCACTTCGACGAGCTTCATCGCCGGCGCCGGATTGAAGAAGTGGATTCCGCACACCAGTTCAGGCCGCTTGGTGACCATCGCCAACTCAACAACCGGCAGCGTGGACGTGTTCGTGGCGAGGATTCCGCCCGGCTTGACGATTTGCTCGAGTTCGGCGAAGAGGTCCAACTTCACCTGCAGGTCTTCGACGACCGATTCGATCACCAGATCGCAGTCCGCGACTCCGCCGAGGTGATCAGTTGCGGTGATACGACCGAGAATGGCCGCTTTGTCCTCCTCGGTTGCCTTGCCGCGTTCGATCGACTTGGTGAGCCCTTTGTCGATGGAGGCGACGAGAGCGTCGGCGGTGGCTTGCGACCGCGATCTGACGACCACGTCGTACCCGGCGCGAGCGGCGACTTCAGCGAGTCCCGCCCCCATGATCCCCGAGCCGAGGATCCCGACCCGCTTGATGTCATCCGGCGCACCTGTCATGAGATGACACTAACGACTGACCCCCGACGAAAGCTACTCACGGGTAACAGCCGCTGCCAGCCCACATCCGCAGCGTTTGGTAGCTGCGGCCCCCCAGAGGGGGCGCGACCTACCAAACGCTGGGCTGTGAAGAGGGGCGGGGCGGGGCGGGTCACGATCATCGCGGTGGTGGGGCGGCCGAATGCGCTTGCCAGTGTTCGGCGAGTAGCTCGATGCTGCGAATTCGCGCCGACAAGTCGTAGGCGACCGAAGTGACCATCAACTCGTTCGCTCCAGTACGCGAAACCAGGTTCCGGAGTTCGGCCACTACGGTAGAAATCTCTCCGACCACCCGGCTGGTAGGTAATCGGTTGGCCTGGTCGAGGTCGGGGTGGATGGAAGCGTCGTGGGGCGATGGGAGGCGAATGAACCGACCGGTGCGCCGTCCGAGCGCGGTGAGGCGACCCGGTGCCGAGTGCCAGTCGGCCTGCTCCTTTGTATCGGCGGCGAGCACGTTCGCGGTGACGATCAGATACGGCTGATCAAGGACTATCGACGGGCGGAAGTGCTGGCGGTACAACTCGGTGGCCTGCAGGGTGCCGCCCATGTCGAAGTGGTGCGCAAAGGCGAACGGCAAACCGAGATGCCCCGCCAGTTGAGCGCTGAACCCGCTCGACCCGAGAAGAAAGACAGCAGGCGCCGAGGTGGCGGCTGGGGTTGCCCGAAACCTGTCCCACAGTCCGGTATCACGGCGCGGATCGCCGAGCAGGCCCATCAGGTCGATCAGGTCATGGGGGAAGTCTTCTGCGCCAAGGGAATCAGGCGATCGCCGCAGCGCAGCGGCGGTGAGTTGGTCGGTACCGGGGGCGCGGCCGATCCCGACGTCGATCCGTCCAGGGTGCAGGCTCTCCAACAGCGCGAACTGCTCGGCCACCACGAGCGGAGCATGGTTGGGCAGCATCACTCCGCCGGACCCGATGCGGATCGTGGTGGTGATCGCCGCGAGATGCGCCATCAGCACGGTTGGCGCTGTACAGGCCACGCTCGACATGTTGTGGTGCTCGGCCACCCAGAATCGGGTATAGCCGAGTTCGTCGGCACGTCGGGCGAGTGCCGCGGTGGTTTGCAGGGCGTCGCCGCTCGACTGACCGTCGTTGAGCACGGTCAGATCAAGAATCGACAGGCGTACAGATTCGGGCTCGGTCTCGGGCTCGGGTTTGGTCACGTCGTCGGTCACGGTCACGGTCACGGTCTCGGTCACGGTCACGGTCACGTCGTCAACCGTATGGCCGAATCAGCGACATTGTGGTCGACCGATCTATCAGCCACAGCGAATACGACTCACTCGGTCCGATTGACCACCCGGTTGTCTCCTGTTGAGCGAAGGTCAGGCCAGCGAAGGCCGGATGAGGAACTTCTGCCCGGTCGCCTGGCGGGCATAGGCGGTGATGGCATCGAGTCCGAGCGCGCCGACCAGCGAGACCTCGTCGGTGTAGTGGCTGGCGAAGGTGGTGGTCAGCTCGGCCACAACTCGGTTGCGCAACCGTTGCATCCCGTCGAGGCCGATCTTTTGGAGGAAGGGGGTGAGTAGCCAGCCGCCGATGCTCCACGCCATGCCGAAGTTGCGGCCCAACTCTGTGGCACTGCGATCGAGTCCACCATAGATGTACACCTGCTTGTGGACGGTGCTTCCATAGCGGCTGTACTCGGTGGCGGTCGCGTTGGCGGCGGCCTCCATTGCGCTGAGGATCTGGCCGGCAACCCGTCCGCCGCCGATGGCATCGAACGCAATGGTGGCCCCAGTGGCGATAAGCGCCTGGGTGAGGTCGTCCATGAATGTCGGAACGCTCGAGTCGCACACGTGCACCGCTCCAACGTCGCGCAACATCGCAGCCTGTTCCGGTCGGCGGACGACGTTGACCAGCCGAACACCGTCGGCGAGACAGATCCGGTGCAGCATCTGACCTAGATTTGATGCGGCCGCGGTGTGTACGAGCGCACTGTGGCCCTCCATCCGCATCGTCTCGACCATGCCGAGCGCAGTGAGCGGGTTCACGAAACACGACGCCCCGTGCGCGGCCTCGGTTCCGTCTGGTAATGGCAGGCACATCCCAGCGGGCAGGCTGCGGTACTCCGCGTACATCGCCCCGCCGACGGCGGCCACCATCGTTCCGAGCAGCGCCTGCGCTTCGGGGGAGGAGCCAGCGGCCACCACCACGCCAGCACCTTCGTTACCGACGGCCATCGACTCTCCGAGCCGACCCGCCATTGCCGCCATGACCGGCGGTGAGATGGGAGCGCTGACGACCACGTTGTCGGCGGTGCCGCTCGTCGTGGCCTGTGTGAGGTCGGCAGCAGCCAGTAGCAAGCCGAGGTCTGAAGGGTTGATCGGCGCAGCGTCGACGCGCACCAGCACTTCGTGGTCAGCGGGAACCGGGGTGTCGACGGTGGCGATCGACAACTCCAGGCGGCCATCGCTCGTGACCAGCGATCGGATCTGGCGCATGGTGGTGGGCACGACTGGTTGCATGGCTCATCTCCGTTGCCTCGGTGAAGTCAGTACCCTACAAGGCCCGCCGATCGCTCCCCGTCTGATGCTTACCTGAGCCTGCCGATGAGCTAGACGAGCAACCATGACCGAAGCTGTCACCGGAGCGTTGCTGAATACCGACCAGATGGCGGCGTTCGTATCTCGTGGGTTTCTCCGCTTCGATGCGGTCGTGCCAGCCGAGATCAACGCCCAGGCAATGGAGGAACTGCCGACGCTGTTCCGGGCTTGGCTCGACGAGTTCCGCGGGCCAGCGTCGGACCCAGCAGTAGATACCGCCGGCGGTGTGCCGTTGCCCCGCTCTGGCACGATGCTCGCTCACGCGTACCCGGAGCACTCGGCGTTCGCCAGGATGGTGCGAGTGCCGGAGGTGGCGGGTGCGATCGCGTCGCTCGTCGGTATTGACCCGGTGGTCGACCATCACTTCGTCCACCTCAAGAAGCCAGGCGATCTCACCGCGCAGGGACTGCACTGCGACGCGATCATCGATCACGGCCAAGCCTTCGACATCCAACTGTTCTGGTTTCCTCACGATGTGTCCCCTGGTGCCGGTGGGACCCGGTTCGTTCCCGGCAGCCATCTGCGGCATGTGAACATGGATGACATCTCGCGCTATCAGCACCTTGCCGGGGAGGAGTACTACTCCGGCACGGCAGGTACGGTCATAATTTTCCATCAGGGCATGTGGCATGCCGGGGCACCGAACCGCAGCGACACCCTCCGCGTGATGGGCAAGCTACGACTCAATCCAACGCAGCGGCAATTGCGGCTGTGGGACACGGCCGACCTCGACGAACGCAATCGTGCTGATGACCACTTCTTCGCGCTCAGTGAGCAGGGCACAGTGGCCTCGCGGTTGCGCGGCTCCGAGCCGTGGTTCGAGCCGTCTGTACACCGGCTCGAGACGGTGCAGCGGGCCCATCTGTGGCGCTACCTCACCGGTGACGAGGGATTCGACGTCGACTGGTACCTCACCCGTACCGAGCACCGTGCTGCGTTGGACGCAAAGGAAGCGGGCCGATGACCACGCAACGCCAGCAGATCCTGATCCTCTGGCTGGCCAGTTCATCGCTCGATACGCGGGTGTTGGGGTGGGCCTTTCATGACGGCACGGCAGGTGCCGGACCACAGCCGGTCGGCGATCCGCCCTATTCCACCGGCGTAGACGCGATGACGCATGGGTGGCGCATGATCCAGATGTCGCCGCTACTTCCGGCGCACCCGGGACAAGAGCGCGAGACATCGTTCCTCAAGCACGAGTTCACGTTTGAGCGGATACTTGACGTTCCTTGACGATGGTTGCGATCAGCTCGATGTGCGCGGGCTCCATCCCGCAGCATCCTCCGACCAGTGTGGCGCCGATGTCCAGCCAGTTCGACACGAACCGGCCATAGCTCGGCGGGTCGAGATCGTTGCGGAACTCCGAGATCTGAGCGTTGGCTTCGCCGGTGGTGGTGTGCGCTGCGACGAAGCGGTTGGCGTAGCCGCCGACTGCAACCGAATCGCCTACGCGGCCAACCGCGATCGCGATCGCCGCGGTGATCGTCTCGGCCGAACAGCAGTTGAACAGCACTGCGCTGGCTCCGAGGTCAACTGCTGCTGCGACCGCGTCGGCAACGGGTTCTCCCGACCGGAGCAAGCCGTCCCGAGTGTTGCCGCGAGTGTTGCCGCGGGTGTTGCCGCGGGTGTTGTCAAGGGTGTACGAGATCCACAGGGGCAGTGTCGCTGACGTGCCCGCCCGGTCGAGCGCATTTCGTACGGCTGTCGCTTCTGCGATCGAACCAAGGGTCTCGCCGAGCCAGATGTCGATGTGTTCAGTCAATCCCTCGACGAGTGGATCGATGAGCCGCGGCGCGTCAACGGCGGCGAAGAGGTCGGGCCTGTACGAGCCAAACAGCGGGGGAAGCGAGCCAGCCACCAGCACGGGATGTGACGCTGACGCTGCCGATGCTGCTTGCCGAGCCAACCGACCGGACAGGGCGGCAAGGTCACGGGCCTCGGCAGCGAAGCGTTCTTCACCGATGTGGAACGGCACGATCGCGTAGCTGTTGGTGGTGATCACTTGAGCACCGGCATCGATGAAATTGGTGTGTGCTTGCACCACCCGGTCCGGCCCATCGGTCAGCGCTAGCGCCGACCACTCGGGCTGCCGGAATGGCGCACCGATACGCATTAACTCGCGACCCATTCCGCCGTCCAACACCATCACCTGTGCGCTCATCATCGAAGCCTGGCACAGCCACTGCGTGAGGCCGTCCTTGCTGGATCACATCCTCACTCCCTCACATTGGCGCGAGTCGAGCGTTGATCACATCCTCGAGTCCCTTGAGAAACATCCCGAGGCGAAGTACGACGACATTCGTGGAGCGGGGCATTGTGACCACCAGCGCGCGTGGTCCAGACTGCCCCGCGATGATTCCGGCGAACTGGACCGGCTGATCGGGGTCGATGCGCAGCACGTCGACCCCACGGGCGAGCCAGACTCGGCCCGGCACGAACCGTAGGTACTCGTCGAAGAGTTCGAGGTTGCCGGTGATGGTGGTGTCCGGCCCGCCGATCGATAACACCATCGAACTCTCGTCGACCGAGGCCCTGGTGTACTGGGCGATCGTCAGTGCGTCGTGCAGATGAATTTTCGCCGCACCCCTCCACAGCGGCGTCACGCTCGCTGTCGAACTCGTCAACATGGACGGACCGCCGTCGTTCATGTCGCGCCGCTCTCGGTCGGTCTTCAGCAGCTCCGAGAACAGCTCGCCCACAGCTCCGGCACCAGCACCGAGCGCTGGCCGAATCCGCTTTACCGAAATCTCGGTTCTGGCGAGAATCGTTCGCAGTGTCTCCTCGTGCGCGCTACAGAAGCTCAGCATCGCCTCAGCCTAGAACACCATCGCCGAGACTGATGTTTGGCGCTGGGCAGTTGTCAATGACAACCAAACGCCAAAGGTCATGATGGAAAATCGAGATGTTCGATCCGGCGGTCGTTGACCCGGCCGTCAGCTTCCTCGCCGACCTCGCGGGAGCCGGGCGTGCACTGGAACTGGGCATTGGCACAGGGCGAATCGCCGTGCCGCTCAGTCAGCGCGGTGTCCGCGTGCACGGGATCGACCTCTCATCGGCGATGGTCGAGCGACTACGGACCAAACCCGGCGCGACCGACATCGGCGTAACGATCGGCGACTTCGCCACCGCCAGGGCGGACGGCACCTTCACGCTCGCCTACCTGGTGTTCAACACCATCACGAACCTGATCACGCAAGATGAGCAGGTGCAGTGCTTCCGTAACGTCGCTGCGCACCTTGAACCCGGTGGGAAGTTCGTCATCGAGGTCTTCATCCCGATACTCCAGAGGCTCCCTGCTGGTGAAACCATTCGGGCATTCACGGTGGAACCAACACGTCTCGACTTTGATCAGTACGACGTGGCAACCCAGACCCTGTTCTCGCACCACTATCGCGTCAATGACGGTCAACTCGAAGTCTTCTCGATCCCGTTTCGCTACGTCTGGCCCGCGGAACTCGACTTGATGGCGCGACTCGCCGGGATGACGTTGAGCGAGCGCTGGAGCGGCTGGAACCGTGAGCCGTTCACGAGCGACAGCACCTCACACGTCTCGGTCTGACGCAAGACGGAGTAAGAGCGTCGCAACCATCGCGGCAACGACGACTCCAGTCAACGCGCCAAGGGCAATTGCGATGCCACCGCCACCGGACCATCGTCGATTCGTTGCCCGGTCGATCGTGAGCCGAACCACCGATGACTCACTTGCCGAATCGCGGGCCACGGCAGTGATTCGTTCGAAGTCGCCGAGCTTGCCCTCGCCGGTCCAGCTGCGAACGGTCCGTACGGTGACTCCGACGAGGCCGGAGCGTTTGCTCCACTGGCCGTGCCCTGATCGCAGCACGTCGCGGCGAAGGTGATGGCCGACGACCAACCAGGAGTCGATTCGGACCAACGCTGCGTCGGCTGGCACGTTGACCTCGGCATCAGCGCACACCTTTGATGGGCCGACGATCCGGTCGCCAAGGTGCGGTACGGGGAGCGGTCCGAGCCGTTCGAGTGCAACGGAGCGGCGCACAGCATCAACGGACAGCCCAACCTCCTCGGCCGCAGCGATCAGCGAGTCCGCCGAGATCGTGCCCGTCTCATCCGGCAACTCATCGGCGCGCTCGAGTTCGCTGGCACGCCGCAATATCCGGGCCACGTGCCGTGCCTCGATCGGTCCTTGATCGGTCATCGTTGAAGGAGTTTATTGGGCGCAGATCAAACGTGTATCCGCTACCGACTCGCGTACGATTTGTTCGTCCGCGAAGAGCGCGTCGACCACTGCACCTCGAATTCGATCACGGCGCAGGCGTCTACCGCGAAGCGCTCCAGATCGCGGCGCCGAGCACTCAGGGCGGCCTCCACTGCGAGGACGTCATTCAGCTGGGAATCAACGGACTTTGTGTTGCCGATGGAGCGCTCATGACTCTCATTCGTAGCCGCTCCGAACGGGGCGGCATGACACAACACGAGGAGCTACACCATGGACACCATCACGACCAGCAACACTCATGCCGCGCTTGGCCGTCAGCCACGCAGCCTTCTGTCGAAGGCGGTCAGCATTGTTCCCGCGCTGGTCGCAATCGCATCGTTCAGCAGCGTCAGCCACGCGTCTGCGGCATCACCCGACATCGCGCCACACCCGTCATCGAAGCGCAGTGCGTGCGCCAGCTCCGGTGGCACCTGGACCGGCTGGGGCGCGAACACCGGCACCTGCCACCGCCCCAACGGCGACACGTTCCGCTGGAAGGGCGGCGAGCTGATCACGATCTGCTGGATCGGCGTGACTGGCGCAACATTCTGCATGCCCGCTTGAACCACTGGCCGCCGACACTATCGGCTGACGTTTGGCGTCTTGCTGTCAATGACAACAGCCTGCCGCCAAAGGTCAGCGGGCCTCCGCTGATCGACAAGACTGGTCCGGTGACGAGAATTGATGCTGATCTCCGAACGGTTTTCGCGACTGAGCGTCTTCGGATGGTCGGCCAGATCGACAGTCTTCATAAGCGGTTCGGTGACATCGTCGCGTCAGCTGAGCTCACCTCAACCGACGACGAGCACGATCCTGAAGGCGCGACGATTGCGTATGAGCGCGCTCAGGTGTCGGCTCTGTTACAACAGGCTCGCCTCGATCTCGCTGCGCTCGACGAGGCCGTCGTGCGGATCGACGACGGCACGATCTGGTCGTGCAGCGCATGTGGAGGCCCGATCGTTATGGAGAGGCTGCTCGCCTTACCCGGCGTGCGAACCTGCATCAAGTGCGCGAGATGAACGTAGCGGTGTCTCGAGCGATCTAGCCGATCAGCCCAGCGAGTGTCGCTTCGACACCGAGCTCGGCCGCCCACCGGCGAAGGTATTCGAGATCGAGCAGTTCACGCTGCACAGCGATGATGCCGCGGACGTCATCTAGTTGGCGTGTCGACCCGGATTGCGCCGACCATTCGAGCTTGGCGAGCAGCACGTCTTCTACAGAGGCGAGCATGACATCGACCTTCCAACCCCCTCGTAGATCAATCAGGTTGAACATCTGGCCAGGGCCGACGAGCACCCCCGCTGCAGGCTCGTCGATGTAGATCGTTTCGCGATCGAATGCGTCGAACAGCGCCAGGAGCGCCGTGTTTTCGACCTCCACCACAATGTCGATGTCGCGAGTCGTTCGCGGCTCGCCATACACCGAACTGGCAATGGAGCCAGCAATCATGTAGTCGATCGCAGCCGACTCGAGGTGACCCACGACGTGAGACAGGAACCTGGCCAAGGTCATGGCCGGAGTCATGGCCGCAAGTGAGCGAACTCAGGCCATGCCTTGTTTGCCAATGAGTCACCCACGAGCAGGCGGTGCAACGCATGCTCGACGTTCGTCGAGTTGTATTCCGGATGACGTGACCGGATTCCGCAACGAGCCAACTCACGCGCTTCTTCTGACATCTGCTCGACCATCGAGGCCTTTTCGGACACAGTCATTCGTCGGAACACTGCTGAGCGCACGTGTGCTGCAGACACCGATGTATCCGAAACGCCCATTGCCGTTGAGCCTAGCCAATCGGCGTTGTGGGATCATCAGAGGGTGACGATCCCGGGCCCGGTTCGCGTTGTCTGTCCGCATTCGGAACGACGCTCATGACCATCGAGCCGACCAGCGCGGTACGCAGGCTCATCCAGGCGATGCCCAAGGCGGAGCTGCACCTCCATCTCGACGGGTGCCTTCGTCCGGCAACGGCGATCGAGCTCGCCAACCACTACGGGGTCGCATCCCCACGGTCGTTCACCGAGATGTTCGCCACGCTCGTAGCGCCCGCTCATCCTCGTTCTCAGGCTGAATTGTTGCGTTCATTCGATTTGCCGATCGCGCTGATGCAACATCGCGATTCGTTGACGAAGGTCACGACCGACCTTGTCGAAGACAAGGCGGCCGATCGCGTGCGATACATGGAGATCAAGTGGGCGCCGGCCTGCCATACCGGCGGTGGGCTCTCGCTCGACGACGTGGTCGACGCTGTCGCTGTTGCAGTTACTGCAGCCGCTCAACGGTGTGGTGTGGTCGTCAGGCTCACGGTGGTGGCCCTACGTTCGGCCGATCCGTTCGTCAACGTCGAAGTCGCCCATGTTGCGGTGGCCCATCGCTCACAAGGTGTCACCGGGTTCGATCTCGCCGGTTTCGAAGGAGCCGATCCCGACCCGATGGACCACGCTGCAGCATTCGGTGTCGCTCGCGACGGCGGGCTGGGGATCACCGTCCACGCCGGGGAACTGCCTGACAACGGCTCGCTGGTGCGTCGAGCACTGGATCTGCATCCGCATCGGATTGCTCATGGCGCGTCGGCCGTAGCCGATCCATCAGTGGTCGCCGAGCTGATCGCGCGTCGTGTCACCCTCGACCTGTGCCCGACGAGCAACGTGCAGGCGGGCACCGTGGCCAGCTTTGCTCAGCATCCGTTGGCGCGACTCATCAGGCTCGGGGTACCGGTCACGATCAACACCGACGACACCACGGTCTCCGACATCACACTGTCGGAGGAGTTGCTCTCCTGCTACCGCGAACTCGAACTCACACTCCCGGAGATCTGGCGCTGCAACCTGCACGCGTTGCAGGCTGCTTTCGTCGACGAGCCCACACGTGCCGAGTTGCTCGGCTTGTTCGAGAACTGGGCCGAGCGGATTCCCGAGCTACACGAGGAGCCAACGTCGTCTCACCCGCGCGCCCGCTGATGCGTTTGGTAGGTGCGGCCCCCCTGCGGGGGCTGAACCTACCAAACGCATCGCACGGACGAGAGTTAGCCTTGGGCCGATGGGTAACGCTCGCCATCAGCTGTTCGCGTTCGACAACTCGTTCGTACGTGACCTCCCGGGCCTCTACGAACCTTGGCAGGCGGCGGTGGTCTCGGCACCGAAGTTGCTGGTGTTCAACGATGCTCTGGCGGCGGAGTTGGGGGTCGACGCTGAGGCGTTGCGTGCACCGGAGGGCGTAGCCGCCCTCGTCGGCAACGCTCCGCCTGACGGGGCATCGCCGGTGGCACAGGCCTATTCCGGCCATCAGTTCGGAGGGTTCTCGCCCCGACTCGGTGATGGCCGTGCGCTCCTCCTTGGTGAGGTCCACGACATCCACGGTCGCCGTCGTGACCTGCACCTGAAGGGTTCGGGACGCACACCGTTCGCTCGAGGAGGTGACGGCAAAGCTGCCGTCGGTCCGATGCTGCGCGAGTACCTCATCGGCGAAGCGATGCACGCGCTCGGCATCCCGACAACACGGGCGCTCGCCGTGACTGCCACGGGTGATCAGGTTGCCCGTGAGACGATGCTGCCGGGTGCGGTGCTCGCCCGAGTTGCGGCGAGTCATCTCCGCGTCGGCACGTTCCAATATGCGGCGTTGGGCGAAGACCCCGCGCTCGTCCAGCGCCTCGCGGACTATGCGATCGCCCGGCATCACCCCGCTTCGGTCGAGTCGGCCAACCCGTATCTCGCCTTCTTCGAAAGCGTCGTCGCCGCTCAGGCATCATTGGTCGCTAGGTGGATGCTGGTCGGGTTCGTGCATGGCGTGATGAACACCGACAACATGACGATTTCCGGAGAGACCATCGACTATGGACCGTGTGCGTTCATCGACGCGTACGACCCAGCGGCGGTGTTCAGTTCGATCGATCACGGCGGTCGGTACGCATACGGCAACCAACCGCAGATCGCGCAGTGGAACCTGACGCGCCTGGCCGAGGCCTTGCTGCCGTTGCTCGACGTCGAGACGGAGTCAGCGATCGAGATTGCCACCCACGTATTGCAGTCGTTCCCCGACCAGTACCGCTCCTCATGGGGAACTGGGATGCGCGCCAAGTTGGGTTTGGACGATGAACAGCAAGGCGACGCCGAACTGATCGATGACCTGTTGACGCTGCTGCAGGAACACCACATCGACTTCGCGTCATCCTTCCGGGCACTGTCGTCGGTGGTGCATGGCGACACCGAACGCGTCCGGTCGCTGTTCGTCGAGCCGCGGGTCTTCGATGGTTGGGCCGTTCGCTACCGGGCGCGGCTGGCTTCGGTGGATCGCGACCCGCACACGGTTTCTGCAGCGATGGACCGAGCCAACCCCGTCTACGTCTCGCGCAATCATCTGGTGGAAGAGGCGCTGGCCGCCGGGACCGGCGGCGACCTCGGGCCCTTCCAACGGCTGCTGGATGTGGTCTCTCAGCCGTTCGACGAGCGGTCAGGTCTCGAGCGCTACGCCGAACCGGCCCCTGCGAGCTTCGGCCGCTACCGAACCTTCTGCGGCACGTGAACGAGTCCGGTGCCAGTTGCTCCGGCGGGGTGGGCGGGCCAGCTCTAGGCTCCGTCGATGGCTGGCAACGACAACGGCAACGACAACGGCAACGACAGCGGGTACAGAGCCAGGAGCCTGTGGCTCGGTGGGATCGACGCTCCGCTGACCCCGCGGGCCGCGCTCGGCGGCGACGTGGCATGCGATGTCGTGATCATCGGCGCCGGGTTCACCGGGTTGTGGACCGCCTATTACTTGAAGCGACTCCAGCCCGACCTTCGCATCATCGTTGTCGAACGCGAGATCGCCGGATTCGGTCCGTCAGGTCGAAACGGTGGCTGGGCGTCAGCGTTCATTGCCGGTAGTCCCGGAGTGTACGAACGCCGCAGTGGCCGCGATGCCGTACTGCGCGCCGAGCGTGAGACCTTCGATGCGGTGACCGAGATCGGTCGGGTCGTTGCTGAGGAACAGATCGAATGTGGGTTTGAGCACTCCGGCTCTCTCTCGCTCGCGTTCACCGGTCCGCAGCGCGACCGACTCATTGCCGGGGTCCGGTCGAAGCACGCGCGCGGCCTCTCGGACATCGACATCAGGGTGCTCGGGAGCGAGGAGAGCGCTGGCTACGTCCGTGCCCGCGAACCACTCGCAGCATCCTTCACTCCCCATTGTGCCCGTATCGACCCTGGCCGACTCGTACGTGGCCTGGCCGACGCATGCGAACGCATCGGTGTCGTCATACATGAACTCACTCCGGCGACCTGGATCCTGCCGCACAAAGTTCGGTGCCCCAACGGGGTGATCAGTGCCCCAATGGTCGTCCGCGCGACTGAGGCATACACCACGCAGATCAAAGGAGAAGCCCGCCGGTTCCTCCCCCTGTATTCGCTGATGATCGCCACGGAACCGCTCGACGCTTCGGCGCTCGACGAATTGGGATGGGCGAGTGGGCTGACCGTGTCGGATCAACACCACCTGTTCTTCTATGCGCAACTCACTACCGACGGGCGCATTGCGATCGGTGGCCGCGGCGCCCCCTACCGCCTCGGTGTACCGATCAGCGACCTGTACGAACGCAACGACGCCGTTCGGGAGCGGCTGACCGACTCGATCCGGAGGCATTTCCCTGCTGCGGCAGACACCGAGATTGCTCAGTCCTGGGGTGGGCCACTCGGCGTGCCGCGTGACTGGTGCATGAGCGTCGTCTGCGATCATACTGCTGGGTTCGCGTGGGCGGGTGGTTACTCGGGCCACGGTGTTGTCGCCGCGAACATCGCCGGGCGCACACTCGCCGATCTCATCACCCGACGCGACACCGATCTCGTGCATCTCCCGTGGGTCGGCCACGTCCCACGTCGGTGGGAGCCCGAGCCCCTTCGCTACCTGGCGTCAAAGTCGATCGTGGCTGTACTCGGCAGCGCCGACAACGCTGAAGATCGAACAGGACGAACGGCTCGGCGGACCACGCTCGTGCGACCGTTCGTCATGAGCCGTTGACCAACTCAGGGACGTGGCGTTGCCCCTTGTTGGCAGAGCGGAAAGAATGCGTTCCCATCCGGCACCTGGACGAATCTCGCAGAGTCGTTCAAGTTCGACGTAGACGGCGGTGTGCTCGAAGTCTGGCTGGAGTAACGCTCCCGCAAGGTCCGACGGCATGTGATGGCTGGCCATCTGGCCAATGTACGGATATTGTCCGTACATTCGGCCCTTCGAGCAAAGCGGGGTCGCGGAAGGATTTCGTCGGTGATCGTCATGCAGTTCCAGAGTGGTTGTTCGTCACGCGCATCGTGTCCGACCCGATGACGAGATACGCGTTCCTGATCGACCAGGACACCTGCATCGGGTGTCATGCCTGCACGGTGGCGTGCAAGGCCGAGCACGATGTACCGCTCGGCGTGAACCGCACATGGGTGAAGTACATCGAACGCGGCGAGTTCCCCGACACCCGTCGGTTCTATTCCGTGAACCGTTGCAACCACTGCGACGATGCACCCTGCGTGTCGATCTGTCCGACCACCGCCTTGTTCCGCAGGGATGACGGAATCGTCGATTTCAACGATTCGTCGTGCATCGGCTGCAAGTCATGTATGAACGCATGCCCGTACGACGCGCTCTACGTCAACCCACAGACTCAAACAGTCCACAAGTGCAACTTCTGCACCCATCGGGTCGAAGTCGGATTGGAGCCGAGTTGCGTGGTCGTGTGTCCCACCCAGTCGATCTTCGCGGGAGACATCGAGGATCCGACCTCGAAGATATCGGTGATGTTGTCGCGTCACGAGACCTCGGTGAAGGCGCCCGAACAGAACACGAAGCCACACGTGTTCTACAAAGGTGTCGATCAGGCAGCGATCGACCCACTGCGAACCAAGATTGCCGAAGACGGCATGATCTGGGCCGAGACCACGGAACATCATCCGACGATCCGAGTCGACACGCCAGGTCGGGGCAAGCAGATCGTTGCTCGCACCGCCTACACCACTGCGCATCCAATGGTCTGGAAGGGCAAGGTCTCGGCCTACCTCGCGACGAAGGCGATCAGCGCGGGCGCGATCCTCGCCGGGGCCGTCGCCGTGCTCGCCGGGCATGCCGACAATCGAGCGTTCGTGGGGTTGGCGCTACCGATCGTTGCGTTGCTGTTCGCCGCGGCGACGGGTGCGCTACTCATCGCCGACTTGAAGCAACCGAAGCGGTTCCACTACATCTTCACCCGCCCGCAGTGGGGTTCGTGGCTCGTGCGTGGGGCATTCATCCTCCTCGGCCATGGCCTGTTCGCTTCGCTCTGGTTGCTCGGTGGGCTGCTCGACTCGCCCGGGCTGATCAAGGCGGTGGCGATACCCGCCGCACTGTTCGCCGCAGGGACTGCCGGTTACACCGCCTTCCTGTTCGGCCAATGCGAAGGCCGTGACTTCTGGCAGACACCACTGTTGTTGCCGGTGCTGCTCGCTCAGGCGGGGGCCGCCGGCGCCGGGCTGGGACTGGTCATGGCTCGGCTGTTCGACCTGCCGGAGCCGCTGATGACGACGATGATATGGGTGCTGCTCGGCAGCGTTCTAGCGCTCGCGTTCTTGATCTGGACCGAACTATCCAGTACCGGCACGGTCCACGTCGAGATGGCCCAACGGGCCATGACCCACGGCGACTACAAGGGTCGATTCTGGGTTGGCGTGGTTGTCGGCGTCGCCGGTGCCGGTGCCCTCGCGATCCTCGCGCTGGTCACCGGGTCGTGGATTTTGGCGCTGGTTGCCGGTGTTGCCGCAATCGTCGGCGTTGCCCTGTACGAAGACGCCTTTGTTCGGGCCGGCCAGTCCGTGCCCCTGTCGTAGAAGGAAAGGCTTGGTCACATGTCGTTGCTCGATGATCTCCACCGTTGCGCCCAGGCGAACCTCACCCGGATCATGCCCGGCTCGCAACTCACGAACTACGCACCGGTCGAACGGTGGGACGACTGGGTCGAACTCGACGCAAAAGCGTGGGCACACGGAGAGAAGAAAGAACGCCGGTACCGGCTGATTCCGACTACCTGCTTCAACTGCGAGGCGTGCTGCGGGTTGCTCGCGTATATGGACAAGTCCACCGGACAGATTGCGAAGCTGGAGGGCAACCCAGCCCATCCGGCGAGCCGCGGACGCAACTGCGCCAAGGGCCCAGCCACGATCACACAGGTGTACGACCCCGAACGGATCCTGTATCCGTTGAAGCGGTCAGGTCGGCGAGGCGAAGGAAAGTGGCAACGAATCACGTGGGAGCAGGCGCTCGACGAGATCGGCAGCCGCATCCGAACCGCCTTCATGGAGGACCGCCACGACGAGGTCTTCTACCATGTCGGGCGACCCGGCGATGACAGCTACATCGAGCGCGTGCTGCACGCATGGGGGATCGATGGCCACGACTCGCACACCAACATCTGCTCATCGGGTGCACGCGTGGGCTACGCCACGTGGATGGGTTTCGACCGGCCCTCCGGTGATCACGCCAACGCCAAGGTGATCTTTCTCATCTCCTCCCATCTCGAGGCGGGCCACTACTTCAACCCGCACGCCCAGCGGATCATCGAAGGCAAGATGCGTGGCGCGAAGATCATCTGCGTCGACCCTCGGTTGTCGAACACCGCTTCAATGAGTGACCACTGGCTGGCACCGTGGCCCGGTACCGAAGCCGCGATGCTGCTTGCGATCGCCCGACTGCTGCTCCTCAAGGGCACGTGGGATCGCGAGTTCGTACGGCGCTGGGTGAACTGGGAAACGGTGCTGCGCGAGATGCGGCCGGACCTCGACTGCACGTTCGAGAACTTCGGTCCAGCGGTCATCGATCTCTACGAGGAGTTCACGCCAGAGTACGCCGCGCAGCAATGTGGTATCACCGCAGAGAAGATTCGCGAGATCGCCGATGTCATCGCGACCGCGGTGCCGGGCAAACTCAGCTCTCACAGTTGGCGTGCTGCTGCAGCTGGCAACGAGGGGGGCTGGCAAGTTGCCCGCTGTCTGTGGTTCCTCAACGTGCTGACCGGTTCGGTCGGCACCGAAGGCGGGGCCAGCCCGAACGGATGGAACAAGTTCATTCCAGTCCCGCCGAAGGTGGTGCACCCGCAGGGCCGGTGGAACGACCTCACCTGGCCCGTCGAATATCCGCTTGCGCATCATGAAGCATCGATCCTGCTACCGCACTTCCTAAAGGAGGGCCGCGGCAAGGTCGATACCTACTTCAGCAGGGTGTACAACCCGATTTGGACCAACCCCGACGGGTTCTCCTGGCTCGAGGCGCTCACCGACGAGAACATGGTCGGCTGCCACATCGCGCTCACCCCGACCTGGTCGGAAAGTGCATGGTTCGCCGACTACGTGCTGCCGATGGGCAACGGTGCGGAGCGTCACGACGTCGCTAGCTACGAAACCCACAGTGGGCGTTGGATCGGGTTCCGCCAGCCGGTGTTCCGAGTCAACGCCGAACGCGAAGGCCGAACCGTCAACCGAACGTGGGAGACGAACCCGGGCGAGGTCTGGGAGGAGAACGAGTTCTGGATCGATCTGTCGTGGAAGATCGACCCGGACAACTCGCTCGGCATCCGCCAGCATTTCGAGTCGACGAAGCACCCGGGTACACCGCTTGGGATCAACGAGTACTACGACGACATGTTCCGGAACTCGATTCCTGGCCTGCCGGAAGCGGCCGCGCGCGAAGGACTCGACCCGCTCGCCTACATGCGCAAGTACGGCGCATTCGAGATCCCAGGCGGCCAATACGCGGTCCACGAACGGATCGTGTCCGCTGAGGAGATCATCAAGACGAAGGCGGTCAAGAACGCTGACGGCGTGTACCAGGTTCCCGGTACAGCGGGTCTGCACGATAACTTGGACGACATCACCGGGCACATGCCGTTCATCGGTGATGGCTCGATCGGTGTCGAGATCGACGGCAAGGTTCACTTTGGCTTCCCGACCCCATCGCGCAAGCTCGAGATGTACTCTCCGATGCTGCGCGACTGGGGATGGCCCGAGTACGCGATGCCGGGATTCATCAAAAGCCATGTCCATTGGGAAGACCTCGACATGGAACATGGTGAACGAATCCTGCTTCCCACGTTCCGGCTCCCGACATTGATCCATACCCGGTCGGGACAGGCGAAATGGTTGAACGAGATCAGCCACTCGCACCCGATGTGGATTCACCCATCCGACGCAGAGCGGCTTGAGATCGGGATGAAGGGACTCGTCCGGATCACCACCCAGATCGGATACTTCGTCATCCGCGCGTGGCGAACCGAAGGCATCCGGCCTGGCGTCGTCGGGGTCTCGCATCACATGGGCCGCTGGCGACTCGATGATGGCGAAGGGACCCCGCGCTATTCGTCGGCGCTGGCCGCGCTCTGCGGACCAGCCGATGCGTATGGGCAGAACACCACCCCGACCGGTATGCCTGGCCAGTGGAAGATGAGCCAAGTCAAAGGCGTGACCCCGTTCGAATCGTCGGATCCCGACTCGGGGCGGGTGTGGTGGTCAGATGCCGGGGTACATCAGAACCTCACCTTTCCGGTGCAGCCGGACCCCATCTCGGGGATGCATTGCTGGCTCCAGAAGGTCACCGTTGCTCCGGCTCATGCCGATGACCGTTACGGCGACATTGCCGTCGACACCGGCAAATCCACCGAGGTCTACCGGGAATGGCTCGCCAAGACCCGACCCGGCCCCGGACCGGGCGGGCTCAGACGACCGCTCTGGTTCGCCCGTCCGGTCAAGCCGACAGCGGCTGCCTACGCGACTCCGCCGAGGCAATGGAAGGCACGGCATTGACCGCCGACCTCACGCTGATCGCCGAACGCCGAGCCGCGCTCTCAGCACTGCTCGGGCTGCTGATCCTCGGAGAACCAGGCCCGGGTCTCGCCGAATTGATCGGCGCCATCCCTGCGCTTGCCGCACTTGGGTCTGGCGACCCTGCGATCGCCACCGAGTACGAGCGGGTGTTTCTTCGTGGCGTTCCGATGTACGAGTCGGTCTTTCGCAGCGACGATGGTCAGCATGGCGGCGAAACGATTAGCGCACTCGTCGAACGGTACGACCGACTCGGGTTCACAGAGTTCCTCGAGCAGCGATGGCGTATCGCCGGCCCGGATCATCTCGGACTGCAGCTGCGCTGCCTTGCTCATCTCTGCAGCCAAGAGGCCGCGGCCTGGCGAGACGGCACCCCCGACAAAGCGATGGAAGCGGTCGAAGCCGAACGAACGTTTCTTGCGCACCACCTCGCCGGATGGGCACCTGTCGCGATCCAGTGTGCACTGAGACATGTCGGCGAAGGTGCCTACGTGCCGGTGCTGCGGGCGATCGCCGATCACCTCAGTGAAGAATTCGACCGGCTTCGCCCAGCCCCCGACCTGGGCAGCCAGGTCGAGTGCGAGCCGTTGCCGACGAACCTCGGACCTGCCCGGCTCTCACGACTGATCCTCGCTCCTGCCACCTGCGGAACATGGATCGACTCGGCGGTCATCGGCCTGGCAGCGAGGTCGATCGGTGCTCCATGGCGGCCGAGCGACACCCGCTCATCGCTGCGCCATGTCATCGCCGATGCCGAGACCAGCGGTGATCTTCACATCGTGCTCGAACCCATCGCTGAACGCCTTGATGTAGCGATCACCGCCCACCAGCACGCCGCCGAATGCTCGCCGGGTAACGCTGCGAATGCCCGTCGCTGGGCGCTGACCGCAGCAACAATGCGGGAACGGCTCGCGAGCATTGCCGAGACCGGCATGTATGGACGTGACCGACTCGTCGACTCCGAGACGTTCACCGTCAGCGGTCCCGACGCTGACCAACTCGCCGACGCGATCGACGAGCTCGTCACCGACCTGCGCCGCCAAGGCTTGTGCGTGCAACGGCACACCGACCAAAGCAGCGGTCTGGGCACCGGTGGTGGGCTATAGCCCACCACCGGTGCCGAGACCAGCTACGGGCCTACGGGTCGCAGGTGAGCGCTCGTCAGCTCATGTCGATTGCTTCGTAGACGTCGACGGTGCCGCCGTCTGCGATGATCGGGCATCCGGCTGCCAGACCCGATGCGGCGTCGAGGGAATCGGCCGTCACGACCGAGTAGCCGGTCAGCTCGGCACCGCCGCCAGCGGTGTTGCCTGAGCCCGAGACGGTCGTCGACGGGCCGAACGGTGCGCCCCAATCGGCGACGGATTCGCCCAACTGGCCGAACCACGCGCCCCAAGCATCCATCGATGCCTGTTGCGCTTCGGGGGTTTCTGCCATGCCGGCGCCACGGTAGGCCAGGACGTACTTGCCCATGATGTGCTCCTTGTTCTGGATGAATTTGGTAAAGGCCGAAGTAGACGCGCGGCGAAGCACCGTGGTCAACCGATTTTGTGCTCCGTTGCCCGGCGTGCTCCGCCGACTGGCTGATCGGCGATGATGGCACGATGAACGCACCCGCACCCGGCACGCAGGACTGGCTCGATCTCGTCGTCGAGGATGTGATCGAACCAGATCTGCCGATCGTCGATCCGCATCACCACCTCTGGCCTGTTGGTGGTGGGCTGCCGTACGGGCTTGCCGACCTACATGCGGATGTGGCTGCTGGCCACCGCGTCGAGCAGACCATCTTCGTCGAGTGCCATGCGGCCTACCGCACCACCGGCCCGGCCGAACTGGCTTGCGTCGGTGAGACAGAGTTCGTCGCGAGTAACGCTCAGGGTGACCCGGCGCCGTTGATCGCGGGGATCGTGGCGCATGCCGATCTGCGCCTGGCCAACCTCGATGAGGTGCTCGACGCTCACGAGGTCGCCGGCAATGGACTGCTCCGCGGGATCCGTGACGCGCTTGCTCGCGCCACGCACCCCGAGGTGATGATGATCGCAGGCCGAGCACCGGTCGATCTGTATCTCGACCCCGCGTTTCGGGCGGGCGTCGGCCGACTCGGCGAGCGTGGTCTGACGTACGACACGTGGCACTACCACCACCAAAACCGTGAACTGCTCGAACTCGCGCGTGCCGTGCCGGGTACCACGATGGTGCTCGACCACTTCGGTACGCCGGTCGGTGTGGGCCCATACGCGTCGAAACGCGACGAGATCTTCGAGCAGTGGAAGATCGATATTGCGGAGCTCGCCCGGTGCGAGAACGTCGTGGCCAAGCTCGGCGGGTTGGCGATGCCCGATAACGGCTTCGGGTGGCACACTGCGGCGCGCCCGGCCACCTCGGATGAGCTCATCGCCGCACAACGCCGCTACTACATGCACACCATCGAGTGCTTCGGGCCACAGCGGTGCATGTTCGAATCGAACTTCCCGGTCGACCGATTCTCGCTGTCCTACCGCACAGTATGGAACGCGTTCAAGAAGATGACAGCGGAGTTCTCCGCGGACGAACGTACAGCGATGCTCAGCGGTACCGCACGACGTGTGTACCGCTTGGCAGAGCCTGGCGCTTCGTGACGACGTACCATCATCAAATGGAGTCGCTCGGGATGCTGTCGACGGTCGCGGTGATCGACCGCGTGTTGGGTTCCGGAGCGACGGGTCATGCCGACGTGCTCGAACAGTTGAGCACGGCGAACAAGGCGGCATGGTCGGCGACGTCCCCGCGCCTGCTGGAGTTGTGCCGGGTGCGGATCGCGACGATGCTCAGCTGCGATGCGGAGACGCTCTCGCGTAGTCCAGGCACTGGGGTCGATGAGGAACTGCTCGATGCCATCGCGACCTGGCCGGGCGAACCCCGTTTGACCGACGTCGACCGCGCATGTCTCGCGTTCACCGAGATGTTCGTTCTCGACGTTGCATCGATGGACGATGAGACCGTGGCTGCCGTGCGCGAGCACCTCGGTGATGCGGGGCTTGCCAATTTCGTGCGGGCGCTGCTCATCGTTGAGCAACGGATCCGGTTGCGACTGGTGTGGGATCGACTGCTGGGAGGCGACTGACGTGGAACGTGCTCGACGAGTGGCCGCCGGCACGGCGACCGACCCAGCGTTGCGACATTCGACGGTCGGGTTCGCGGCAGCCGCCGTCCGGTTGGCAACGGTTGATCCGGTGACCACCGAAATCGTGAGGATGCGGTGCGCCAAGCACCATGACTGCGGTACTTGACTGTCGTTGCGCTTGGCGGTCGCCAGGGATGCAGGACTCGATGAGGCCACGATCACCGACGTGCTCGAGGCGCGCGCCGATTCGTTGCCGGCCCGCCACCGGGCAGCGCTGTCGCTTGCCGATGCGTTGATGACCCAGCCTTCGTCACTCACGAACGCCGACGTGGTGGAGCTACGCAGGCACTTCACCGACGAACAGCTTGTCGAGTTGACGCTCGACGTTATGAAGTGGAACGAGCAGAAGATAGCAGTGGCATTGGGCACCGATGTCTGGATAAGCCCAGGCCAGCTGAGTGACCTCGTGTTCGACGCTGAAGGCAACTTTGTTCGCTGAGCTTCAGCGCCGAACTGGAACCTTGACCGCGTCACAGGGAGGATACGGGCCGATTTCCTAGGCCACGAAGGGCGTGATGCACTATGATGCGAGGTGATGCGTACCACCATTGATCTCGATCAGGATCTCCACGAGGCGGCGGTCGCAGAGGCTCGGCTTCGCCGCATGTCGCTGAGTCGACTACTCAATGATGCGCTGCGCGCAGCGCTCCACCCGGTTCCTGCCGTCGAGATTCACTCGACAACGGGCCTTGGCGTCGTACACCTGGGGCGACCAATCACCGACTCGGAACTTGCCGAAGTCCTCGACGATGACTGAACCGATGCTCATCGATGCGAACGTGCTGATCGCGCTGTCGTTCGCCGATCACTTTCACCATGAGCGGGCGGTCGCCTGGTTGGGGAGTAGGCGGAGATTTGCGACGACGCCGTGCGTGCAGGGCTCGCTGATCCGGTTCGCGGTTCGGGTGGCTAGCCCGACGCATGCCGGTGATCTGATCGACCTGCTCACTGCTCACGGGCGTCACGTCTTTTGGCCAGACGACGTTGGGTACACTCGTTCCATGCTCCGGGGACTGACTGGGCACGGTCAGGTCACCGACGCATATCTCGCTGAGATCGCAGTGGCTCATGCCACCAAGCTGGCCACCTTCGACCAAGGCCTCGCAACACTCCGGCCTGATGTTGTCGAATTGGTGGCGTAACTGCGTCGTCCAGATTGCTCGGGAATGAGTAACGGCTACTCACGCCGGTCGAGCCGGGAGCATGCACGCTGTGAGGCGCCATCCGCGAGCTGGCGCCCTCTTGTGCTCGCTTGATTCCGAAGAGGCTTTCTCGATGAGACATCACCATCCCATGTGCGCGTCCGAGCAGGTTCGTCGGCGGCGAGTGATCAACGCATTGGTCGCAGTCGCAATCGCGGTGCCGAGCGTGAGTATCGCGTCGGGAGTGCCTGCTTCGGCGGCACCGATCGCATCCGTTGCGCTCGGCGTGATCCAGACGGCGGCGGGAAGATCGAGCGATGGAACTCCGGCCGCAACGGCGTCGATGAACCCCTCAGGCCTTGCCACCGACGCCGCCGGGAACGTGTATCTAGCGGAGTCGACTGTGGTCCGCAAGATTGCGGTGGGGAGCGGGATTATCACCACGGTGGCCGGGAATGGTGGCTATGAGGGCGACGGCGATGGAGGTCCCGCGACGGACGCTTCGGTCGTTCCGAACGGTATCGCCATCGCGTCGAACGGTGATCTTTACATCGCTGATGCCCTCAACCATTCTGTTCGCAGGGTCGCGGCGACAACCGGCATCATCACCACGGTGGCCGGCAACGGCACGTCCGGGTCGAGCGGGAACGGTGGGCCCGCTACGAGTGCGCAACTGAAGGGGCCGACGGCCGTGGTGGTCGACGGTAACGGGGTGCTGTACATCGCTGACGGCACCGACAACCGGATTCGCAAGGTCGTTGGCGGCACGATCAGCGCTGTTGCCGGGACCGGCGTCGCCGGGTTCGGGTTCAACAACCAGCCGGCGGCAACGGCACCACTGTCCGACCCGCAATCCCTTGCGGTCGATCCTGCGAACGACCTGTACTTCTCCGATTGGGGCAATGCGAGGGTCCGTAAGCTCACCTTCTCGTCCGGCAACATCACCACGATCGCCGGCACCGGTGTGTCTGGTTTCACCGGTGATGGTTCCGCCCCCACGAAGGCGCTGAACGATCCGGCGCAGCTCGCCATTTCCGCCGGATTGTTGTACATCGCGGACTCGACCAACCACCGCATACGACGAGTCAACCTCACTACGTTGAACATGACGACCATCGCTGGAACCGGTGTCAACGGTTCCAGTGGCGACGGAGGCCTGGCCACGGCCGCTGGACTGGCGTTTCCCAGAGGGGTGGTCGTCACCGCTGCAGGAGTGATCGTGAGCGACGGGGGCGACCGGCTGCGGATCATCGTCGGCACGCAGATCAACGCCCTGGCAGGACACGCCGCATCGTTCTCGGGTGATGGCGGACCAGCTACGGGTGCGCTCATCTCCCCCTTCGTCGACGTCGTCGTCGATGCAGCCGGCAACGTCTACGTCAGCGACAACTACAACTACCGGATCCGCAAGATCACTGCCGCCACCGGAGTGATCACGACAATCGCTGGGAACGGCGACGGCAAGTTCAACGGTGACGGCCCGGCATCGACCACCAACATCGAGCCCTACGCATTAGCGGTCGCTCCGAACGGAGACGTCTGGTTCTCCGAGATCGAGGGCGGTCGGGTCCGCAAGCTCACCGTTGCTACGGGAATGGTCACCACGATCGCAGGAACAGGCACCGTCACGTTCAATGGTGATGGCCCGGCGAACACGACCAACCTCGGCGCATCGGGGATCGCCCTCGACGAGCATGGCGACATCTACCTCGCCGACCTCGTCCAACATCGAATCCGCAAGATAACGGTCGCGACGGGCATGGTCACCACCCTCGCTGGAACCGGAGTCAAGACCTTCAACGGCGACGGCCCGGGCGCCACTCGAAACGTCGATGGATGGGGCATCGCGGTCGGTCCGACTGGCGACCTGTTCATCTCCGAGCCCGATCTCGGACGGATCCGCAGGCTGACCATGGCCACCGGGAATCTGACCACCATCGCCGGTACGGGAGTGACCTCGTTCAACGGTGATGGTTCCGCATTGAGCACCAACATCGCGCCCTACCGCCTGAGCCTCGATGCTGACGGCAACGTCTATCTCTCCGAGTCGGAGGGGAACCGTGTCCGCAAGTTCGATGTGATGGCCAGCACAATTGCCACCATTGCCGGTACAGGTCATTCTGGTTTCAACGGCGACGATCGCCCGGCCACCACCGCGTACGTGGAGGATCCGGGCGCGGCGGTCGCCGACCATTTCGGGCATCTGTACATCGCCAACAACGGCAGTGCTCGCATCCGCATGGTCGGGATTGCGCTTCCGGCGACGCCCGCCGCCCCGGGGTCGCCAGGGTCGCCAGGGTCGCCGGGGTCGCCGGGGTCGCCGGGGTCGCCTGGGTCGCCTGGGTCGCCTGGGTCCGGACCGTCGTACAATCCGGTCACTCCGGAGCGGTTACTCGATACTCGTGATGGCACTGGTGTCGCGGGTGCAGTGGCCGGCAAGCTCGGTGCCGGTAACACGCTCGTGTTGCAGATCACCGGTGTCGGGACGTCCAATGTGCCGGCCACGGCGAGTGCTGTTGCGATCAATGTTGCGGTCACCGAGCCTGATGGGCCCGGCTTCTTGACGGTCTGGCCGTGTGGACAGCCGCGCCCGTTGGCCGCGAACCTCAACTTCATGGCCGGGCAGACCATCCCGAACCTTGTCATCGCCAAACTCGGTACGAACGGCACGATCTGCATCTACACCCTCGCCAGCACCCACATCGTCGGCGACATCAACGGCTGGTACCTGGCGGGGCCCGCGTACAACCCGGTCACCCCGGAGCGGTTACTCGATACCCGTGACGGCACCGGTGTCGCGGGTGCAGTGGCCGGCAAGCTCGGTGCCGGTAACACGCTCGTGTTGCAGATCACCGGTGTCGGGACGTCCAATGTGCCGGCCACGGCGAGTGCTGTTGCGATCAATGTTGC